>ONQC01000019.1 GCA_900319855.1 uncultured Bacteroidales bacterium | reverse complement strand
GACCCGGACATCACTTATAGCGACGATCCCCTCCGAATGCTCCGGGCCATCCGATTCGCCACCAAGCTCAGTACGCCGGAAATGACGTTTACCATCGTCCCGGAATCCCTGAACGCCATGCGTCGGATGAAGGACCGGATGGAAATCCTTTCCAAGGAACGCATTGTCGAAGAGCTCAACAAGATCCTGATCACCCCGCACCCGTCCATGGGCTTCCGCCTGATGGACGAGACCGGTCTGCTGGATTACGTCCTGCCGCAGCTGGCGAAGCTCAAGGGGGTCGAGACCGTTGAGGGCAGGGGACACAAGGACAATTTCTCGCATACCATCCAGGTGGTGGACCATGTCGCGGAGCTGGAACAGGCCGCCATTGCGGAAGGCCGGCTGCACAATTACAGTCCCGTCGAGGACGGCAGCGGCTTCGTCGAGACCGTCCGTACCGAACCTTTCGTCTGGCTGCGCTGGGCGGCCCTGCTGCACGATATCGGCAAACCGGTGTCCAAGCGTTGGGACCCTGCCGCCGGCTGGACCTTCCACGGACATGAGGTCGTGGGTGCCAAGATGGTCCCCAAGATCTTCCAGGCGCTCAAGATGCCGCTGAACGAGAAGATGAAGTACGTCCAGAAACTGGTCGGCCTCCACCATCGCCCGGTGACGCTGGTAGACGAGGAAGTAACAGATTCCGCGGTGCGCCGCCTGCTCTTCGATGCCGGTAACGAGATCGATGACTTGATGCTGCTGTGCAATGCCGACATCACCTCGAAGAATCCGGCCAAGGTGGCCCGGCTCAAACGGAATTTCGAACTGGTCCGCGAAAAACTGGTGGAGGTCGAGGCGAAGGACGCCATCCGGAACTGGAAGAACCCGATTACCGGCGAGTACATCATGGAAGTCTACGGCATCGGCCCGTGCAATACGATCGGCCGGCTCAAGGAGGCGATCAAAGAGGCTGTCCTGGACGGAAAGGTCGCGAATACGTTCGAGGCGACGGATGCCTATATGCGCTCGATTGCCGCGGATTACGGGCTGGTTCCGGTCAAGTAAAATGTTGATCGACAAATTCATACAGTATATCACGACGGTCCGGCGTTATTCCGCGCGGACCCAATCCGTCTATCGTGATGTCCTTCAGCAGTTTGCTGCTTATTCCTGCCCCGAAGTGACGGATGCGGGTTTGCTCGTGGCCATGACCCCGACGGCCATCCGGAATTATGAGGTCTGGCTGATGGACGGGAAAAAAGAGAATCCCCGGACCGTCAACCAGCATCTTTCCGTGCTGAGCAGTTTCGGGCGCTATTTGATGAAAGAGGGGCTGCTGGATGCCAATCCCGCCCGTTCCGTGAGCCGTCCGAAGCAGGAAAAGCGCCTTCCGGTCTTTTACCGGGCCTCTTCGATGGAGGAATATTTTGACCGGACTGCCGCCTTTGCTTCCGAGGAAAACCTGGACCAGATCACAGGAGATGACAAGGTATCGCGGGAATGGTATCGGCGACGGCTGGGCCGGATGGTGGTGTCGATGCTGTATGGGACCGGTATCCGTCGGGCGGAACTGATCTCGCTGGATATCCGAAACGTGGATTTCTCCCGGGAAGTCCTGCATGTCAGGGGTAAAGGAGACAAAATGCGAGAAATTCCGCTAATCGCGTCACTTTGTCACGAAATTTGCTTATATTTACAAGCAACTGAAACGATGCTGGGCTGCAAAAGGCCTGCTGACGCACCGCTGCTGGTGACGGAGAAGGGCGCCCGCCTGTATCCGATGGCCGTGCAACGGATTGTCAGCGAGCAGTTGGGAAATGTCAGCAGCATTTCCGGAAGGAAGTCTCCGCACGTCCTCCGCCATACGCTCGCTACTGGGCTGCTGGACAAAGGGGCGGACCTGAATTCCATCAAGGAACTGCTGGGCCATTCTTCCCTGGCCGCTACGCAGGTCTATACGCACAACAGTATCGAGAAGTTGAAAAATGTGTATAACAACGCCCATCCACGGGCTAAAAGAGGAGGTAACAATGGAGATTAGAATTCAATCCCTGAAGTTCAATGCCGACCAGAAACTGCTCGACTATGTGGAGAAGAAGGTCTCGAAAATTGAACGTTTCGACGACAACATCACCAGCGTGGAAGTTGTCCTCTCTCTCGAAGAAAGACCTGAGAACAAGGCTGTGAAGCTGCAGGTCGCCGTACCGAGCGATACCCTCGTGGTCGACCGGTCGGCCAAAACCTTCGAAGAGGCCGTTACCGAGGCCGTCGATATCATGAAGGAGAGACTGGTCAGAAACAAGGAGAAGAGGTACGAATAATCCCCGTCCTGGAGCTTCTGGCTCCCCGACATACCTTTACCATTTCCCGGAGCCGCACGGCTCCGGTTTTTTCATGCCCTCCTCCCTTGCCGGAACGACCGGAAATTCCTATCTTTGACAAATTATAGATAGACGGACCTATGGCGAAGAACCCCGGATTCATGGAAACGGATGCCCTGTGCAAGAAAATCATCGCGGATGCCCGCGAGGGGGTATTTGCGCCGGTGTATCTGCTGATGGGGGAGGAACCCTATTATCCGGACAAGGCTTGCGAAGCGATTATCGCAAATGCTTTGCAAGACTACGAGCGGGATTTCAACCAGACCGTTTTCTATGGCCTGGATACGGATGCCATGACCGTGGCCTCGGAAGCCCGGAGTTATCCGATGATGGCGGACCGCCGGCTCGTCGTACTGAAAGAAGCCCAGAGCATGAAGTCGCTGGAAGAACTGGCGACGTATTGCGAGGAACCGATGGACTCCACGGTGCTGGTCATCCTGTTGCATGGTGCCAAGGCTGACAAGCGGAAAGCCTTGTACAAGAACGTGCAGAAAAACGGGATCGTGATGGATTCCGCTGCGCTGCGCGACTATGAGGTCGACCGGTGGATCGCCATGTATTACCGGGAGAAAGGTTTGTCAATCGCTCCGGATGCAGCGATGCTGCTGGGTGAGTCGGCCGGTACGGATCTGGGAAAGATCGCCCTGGAGACGGAGAAGATGCTGAAGAACCTTCCGGAGGGGACGACGGCCGTGACGGCGGCGGATATCGAGAAGAATGTCGGTATCAGCCGGCAGTACAGCGTATTCGAACTGACCCGGGAACTTTCCATGCACAACGCCCCCAAGGCGCTGAAGATCGCGGCCTATATTGCTGAGACGCCCCGCTTCGCCCTTCCGATGGCCACGGCGACGCTGTTCGGCCATTTTTATCGGATCCTCAAGTATGAAGCCCTCCTGCAGGAAGATCCGCGCCCCGGGAATGACGTGAAAGCCAAGGTCCTGGGCGTCAATCCGTTCTTTTTCAGGGAGTATGATACGGCCGTGCAGAACTATCCGCTGCGCAAGTGCATGCAGGTCCTGGCCCTGATCGAAGAATACGACTTCAAGGGAAAGGGTGGTGAGAGCGGCGAGGCGACGCCGGGACAACTGTTGGTCGAGTTAATTGCAAAAATACTGAATTAATTTATATTTTTATTGTAAATCAATAATTATTTATTAGATTTGCCCCTGTTAACCTTTATATACCATGGGAATAATAGAATGTAAGGAAATCTGCAAGAATTTCGGCGAGAAGGTGGCGCTTGACCATGTCAGCGTTGAAGTTCCGAAAGGGCAGATCTTCGGCTTGCTGGGGCCGAACGGTGCCGGCAAGACTACGTTGATCCGCATCATCAACCGGATTACGATTCCGAACGGGGGAGAGGTCCTGTTCGACGGACGCCCCATCACCCAGCGGGACGTGGAAAAGATCGGTTACCTGCCCGAAGAGCGCGGATTGTACCGCAAGATGGAAGTAGGGGACCAGGCCATGTACCTGGCCCAGCTTAAGGGAATGTCTGCTGCCGAGGCCCGTGCCGCCCTGAAGGAATGGTTCGTCCGTTTCGGCATCCAGGACTGGTGGAAGAAAAAAGTAGAAGAGCTGTCCAAGGGCATGGCCCAGAAGGTCCAGTTCATCACGACCGTCGTCCATAAGCCTTCCCTGATGATCTTGGATGAACCGTTTTCCGGTTTCGATCCGGTCAACGCCGAACTGATCCGCAAGGAGATCCTGCGGCTCAAGGACGAGGGGGCGACGATCATCTTGTCAACGCACAACATGGAGTCTGTCGAGGAACTGTGTGACAGTATCGCGCTGATCAACAAGTCGCGCCTGGTCATCACCGGCGGGGTGGATGAGATCCGCCGCCAGCATGGCAACAACAACATCGAACTCGTCTATACGGGAGACCGGGCCGTGGAAAGCCAGGCGGACTGCTTCACCGTCCTTTCCGACGTGGATAATGCCGGCCGGCATACGGCCGTCCTGGGCCTGGCGTCCGGCGTGACCGCCAATGCCGCCCTTTCCGCCCTGCTCGGTGAGGGGCTCGCGATCAATTCCTTCAAGGAACTGCTTCCGCGCATGAACGACATATTTATCAAACTGGTAACGGAGGAGGCGTAAACGATGAATTTCAGAACAGTCAAGACCGTCATTGCACGGGAATACCTGACCAAGGTCAAGAAAAAATCCTTCCTGCTGACCACCTTCCTGGTGCCGGTGCTGATTGCCGCCGCCATCGTGGTCATGTCGCTGATCATGACCCAGACGGGCGAGCGGAAACAGAATGTCGCCGTCATCGACCAGTCCGGCTTCGTCCTTCCTTATCTGACGGACAACAAGGCGAATACCTACCTGGATTTCTCGACGGAGGATCCCGAGTCGTTCAAGCAGCGGCTCGATGAATTCAAGATGGATGTCCTGGTGGTCGTTTCCCCGTTGGATACCGTCGCCAAGACCGTATCCGTCCAGGCATATTCCAAGAAACCGCTGGGCGTGGATTTCTCTTCGGAAGTCTCCGCCAAGGTGGATGACGCGGTGGAAGCCTACCGGATTGATTCCTATGGGATCGAGAATCTGTCCCAGATCATGAAGGACGTGAAATCGAATGTCCGGGTGACCGAATACACGCTGGATGATTCCGGTAACGAGACGGTTTCCGAGTCGGGCATCTACATGGCCGTCTCCATGGTGCTCGGTATCTTTATCTTCATGTTCATCACGATGTTCGGCGGCATGGTCATGTCGAGCGTCATCGAGGAGAAATCGAGCCGGGTCGTGGAAGTGCTGATTTCTTCGGCCAAGGCGACGGAACTGATGTTCGGCAAGATCATCGGTGTTGCGCTGGTGGCCTTGACGCAGTTCCTGCTGTGGATCGTGCTGACGCTGGTCATCGTGGGCGTCGTCGGCGGTATCATCGGCCTGGACAGCCTGAAGAACATGGATCCCCAGCAGATGGCTCAGGTATCCCAGATGAGCGGCATGGATCCGTCCCAGCTGGAAAGCCTCGGTGTGGCAGTGGATACGGCCGCCGTCGCGGCCCCGGCCGGCGAGATGGATGTAGTGGTTACGACCCTGGCGAACATCCCTTGGGTGACCCTGATCGTCTCCTTCTTCATCTTCTTCATCCTCGGCTACCTGCTGTATGCCTCGCTGTTCGCGGCCATCGGCTCGGCGGTTGAGAATGAGGCGGATACCCAGCAGCTGCAGCTGCCGCTGACCATCCCGCTGATGGTCGCGTACATGATTGTCTTCGTGGCGTTCCGCAACCCGGACGGCGGTCTGGCCTTCTGGGGCTCGATGATCCCGTTCACTTCGCCGATCGTCATGCTGGCGCGCATCCCGTATGGCGTCCCGATGTGGCAGCTGGTCCTGTCGATCGTCCTGCTTTTCCTGACTTTCGTGGCCTGTGCCTGGGTTTCGGCGAAGATCTACAAGGTGGGCATCCTGATGTTCGGCAAGAAGTCGACCTTCAAGGATCTTTGGAAATGGCTTAAACAGAATTAGATATGAAGAATGTTCTTTGGATGGGGGCCGTGTTGCTGACGCTGTGCTCCTGCGGAGGAAAGATGACCTGGAAACGGGTGCCCATGCAGGGCGCCCGCACGGGCGTCCAGGCCTGCACCGCAGACAATGTTGCGGAAAAACTGGGCGTGATCGACGGCACCGTTTATAAGGCTCCGAACGGTCGCGAATTCCCGGAAGGAAGCGCAACCTATGCGGTTGCCAAGGCGCTGATCGATGCGCAGCCTGTCATGGCTGAGCTGAAAGAAGTGGTGGGCCATTCGACGCGAGAGATGGTGCGGACCTATCCGGAATGCGAGCTGTCCGACTGGTTCATCGATGAACTGATGCGGGCGGCGGAACGCAAGTCCGGCCAGAAGGTGGACTTCGGCATCACGAATTTCGGCGGCATCCGTGTGGACATGCCGGCCGGAGATGTGTTGATGGACGATATCGTCTCCATGTTCCCGTTCAAGAACAACCTGTGCTTCCTGCAGCTGTATGGCCGGGATATCCGGGCCTTGCTGGAGCAGCTGGCCGCCACTTCCTGGCAGGTGGTTGGCGGTGCCCGCTGCGTGGTGCAGGACGGCAAACTGGTCTCCGCGGAAATCGGCGGGGAGCCGCTGGATGATGACCGGATCTACGGTGTGGCGACCATCTCGTTCCTGCTCAACGGCGGTGACAACCTCTTCGTTGCCCGCAACGCCGTCAGCCTGGAAATGTATGACGAGTACATCCTGGATGTGATGCTGCCTTATGTCCAGCGCCTGACTGCGGAAGGGAAACCCATTGAATATCAAACGGACGGACGGATCCAGTTCCTGACCGCCGAAGGTGAAACCTCTGAAGAATTCCGGAAATGAGAAAGAGTCTTGCCATTCTGGCGGCAGCGCTGGTGCTCCTGTGTGCCTGCCAGCCCAAACAGCATAAGCTGGTTATCCTGCATCTGAATGATACCCACAGCCATTTCGAGCCGCTTCGCAGCGGAGCCGAAGCCGGGCAGGGCGGTGTCATCGAGCGGGCCGCGTATATCGACAGTGTCCGCGCGGCGGAAGGGGAGGAGAACGTGCTTCTGCTCCATGCCGGCGATTTCAGCCAGGGTTCGTCGTATTTCACCCAACTGGGCGGCGACCTGGAGATTGCGACCATCAATGCGATGCGGTATGATGTCGTTACCCTGGGCAACCATGAGTTCGACAACGGCATCGAGGAACTGGCCCGGCGCCTGAGTGTCGTGGACTGCCCGGTGGTCTGCGCCAATTATGATTTCTCCCCGTTTGAGGCCGGGAAATACATCAAGCCCTATGCGATTGTCGAGAAGGCCGGCCGGAAGATCGGTGTCTTCGGCCTGCTGACGGACATCCTGAAGGTGGTGGACCGGAGTATTTCGGACCGCCTGCCGAAATTCGACGATGTCGAGACCGCGCAGAAATGGGCGGACTATCTTAAGAACGAGGAACATTGCGACCTGGTGATTGCCCTGACCCACATCGGGTATGACGGCGAGTCGTTTACCGATCCGGTCCTGGTCTCCAAGACCCGGAATATCGACCTGGTCGTAGGCGGTCACAGCCATACCTTCCTGGAGAAGATGGAGTTCGTCAAGAACCTGGACGGAAAGCCAGTCCCGATCGTACAGGACGGTTGCTGGGGACTGAACGTCGGTCAGATTGACGTACGCTGAGCCATGTTGGAAGAACTGAGTGCCCGTCACCAGGCGATCCTGGATATCCTGCAGCTGCAGGGCAGCGTCTCCGTCGCGGCCCTGGCAGAGCGGCTGGATGTCTCCGAGGTGACCATCCGCAAGGACTTGACCTTGCTGGAGGAGCAGAAACTGTTGTACCGCAGCCATGGCCGTGCGGTCATGATTACCCCTTACCTGGGCAATCTGCCGCTGCATGCGGGCGAGGGCCAGGCCGTACTGGAAAAACGGGCGATCGGAAAAGCGGCCGCCGCCTTGGTCCATGAGCATGATTCCGTCCTGTTGACGGCAGGTACTACGATTCTGTATACGGCCAAGGAATTGGCTGACCTGAAGAATATTACGGTGATTTCAGCCTCTGTCTCCGCGGCTTCCATGCTTTCCCAAAGCAAAGGGATCGAGGTGGTCCAGCTCGGCGGCCAGGTGCGTGAAAAGTCGGTTTCGACCGTCGGCAGTTTTACTGAACAGATGCTGTCTTTTTTCAGTTGCGACCTGTTGTTCATGGGCGCTGATGCCATCGACCTGTCTTTCGGGGTGACGACGTCCAGCATCGTGGAGGCCAGCCGGGATCGGAAGATGATGGATGCCGCCAAGAAGACGGTCCTGCTGGTGGACAGTTCCAAGTTCGGCAAGAAGGGTTTCAGCAAGATCTGTGACTGCTCCCGTATCGACCAGATCATCACGGATGACAAGATTCCACAGGAGTATTTTGACGCCCTGCAGGAACTGGGCATCGAAATTACTATCGTAAAAGTCAGCTAGTTGCTGAAACCGAAGAGGCTTCTCTCTCCGACGATCCTCCCCGCAAGCGGGTCCCCTCCCTTTTCGGGAGCCAATGTCGTCTCGAGAGAGAAGCCTCTTCGGTTTCCAAAGTTTATTCGACTGTATAGAAGTTGATGATGTCCCGGATGGCTTGTTCGCAGACGGGACAGAAGGTCGGGTACTGGTTGGTTTTCATCCGGCAGTCGTCACACGGGCGGAAAACGCCCTTGGACTGGTAACCGCCGCCTTCGTGCAGGCCGACGCCGTTTTTCCCCATCATGCCTTTCCATTTGCTGTCGAAGTCGAACAGGGTCGTGATGTTCGGCTCCCATGGCTCGGCATCGGCGTGGTAGGATTCTTCGTACTGGTCATCATAGTAGTACTCGTCAGCCAGGCCGCCGAAACTGTGGCCGAATTCATGGACGACCACCGGGAGGGCGAAACGGTTGTGGGCGGCCGTCAGGACGTAGGAGTTGAAGATGCCTCCGCCGCCGTAGTTGTCGGTATTGGCCAGGATGATGATGTGCTCGTACGGGATGCCGGCGAGGACATCGTGGAGTCGGAAGATGTTGAGAGTCGTGAGATAGCGGTCTGAGTAGAAAGTATCGAAATGCGAACCGAGGGCCGTGTCTTTCCAGTCGTGGTTGTGCGGGATGCTGACGCCGCTCTCGTTGGAAGCGGGGGCAACGGCAACGATGTTGAACCGGTCCTGCATGCTCTTGAACGGCTCATGGCTCCAGATGCTTTCCATGGCCGTCCGGGCGTCGCGATAGAAGAGTTCTGCCTCTTCTGCGGTATATCCTTCCGCCACGATGGCGATGTCGATCTTCTCGCGGCTGTCTCCAGCCTGATGGAGGATGCGGTGCGGGGTCGGATGCAAGCCGACGGGACGGACCAGGATGTCGGCCGGGTCTACGGTATGCCGGATGCTGGCGGAAGGACGGCGGTGGCTGTCAAAGAGTTCCACCGTGATTTCGGCAGGCTTTTCCGGCATGGGTACCAGGAAGACATTCTCGAAGGATTTGCGGACTTTGGTGGCCTCTTCACTGTTCTGCCATTCCTGGAAAAGGGTGGAGAAGGAGTTGGTATACAGGATCTGGCCGTCCTGGGCATCACGGACGGTAATCTGACCATTCCCGGCCAGTTGGAGACGGTCCCTGTTGACGCAGCGGCCGTACCAGCCGTCGAGGGATTTCATCTGGGCGAGTGAAATCTCAGTGGTTTTGTCGGTTCCGGAAAAGATGTAGTCGAGACGGAGGGTCTTGTCCTGCGCGGCCAAACTGCCGGCGAGTCCCAGACAGCAGGCCAGAAGGGTCAGAAGTTTGTGCATGGTATCAGTCTTCGGATAAATAGGTTTCTACGGGGATGGAATCCCAGAAGGGGATGAACTGGAGGAGTTCGGGATCGCGGCCCTGGACGACATAGAGCGGCGTCTTCCGTTCCTTGAGGCTGAGGTCGGGAACATTGCCGATCGATGCGGCGGTCATGCCGCCGATGGCTCCGCTGCGCAGGCAGTTGATGATCAGGCCGACTTTCAGATCCGGGAAAGCGGTCAGCATGGCGAAGTCCCCGTTGCTGTCTCCGGCAACGAGAGCCGGGCCGCGTCCCCCATGGTCCTTGGCAATCAAGTCTTTGATACATTGTACCTTGCCTTCCCGGTATGTTTGGGCATAGGTGCTGTCGCCGATGGCTTTGAGCCGTCCGTCCGGGGTCTGGGCGAGGCGGATGCCGAAGACATGGTCCTCGTCCACCCCGAGGCCGTAGGCAGGGTCGCAGGCCATGGCTTCAACGACGGATTCCAGGGAGGCCGAGCAGATATAGACATCGAAGCCGTTGCGCTGCAGGGCATTGTAGAGGCTTTTCATCTCGGTCGTTAGGCCGATGCCTTTCGGGACATTGACTTCAATCTGTCCGTCGGGCGTCGTCCAGGTCTCTTTCCACATGCTACCCTGCTGCACCCAGTACGAAACGGAGGTACGGGTCAGGTTGCGGACTTCCTGGTCTGTCATGCCGTCCAGCAGGGTGGTGATCCAGATGCAGCCGAAGGGAGAATCCGGTTCTGCCTGGTCGATGTTGGAGGAAAGGTACCAGAGTTTGGCGCGGAAATCCTTGTATTCTTCCGTGCCCCGCATCCTTCCCAGGTCCTCCCGGAGGGGGTACAGGACATCGTAATCGCCGCAGAGGTCTTCCGCGAGGATGCGCGGGGTCCATCCATTCCCAAAACCCATGTCCAGGTCCTTGATGCCCCGGGTGAGGACTTCGAACAGGTCTTCGGGGCGGATCTGGAATGCCAGGTTTTCGATCTGGTAGACCAGCAGGGTCTGGGCAATATCGTCAATGATGGTGGTATTGTCGTAATCGAAGACGGCGTAAGGCCGGCAATCCGGATCATAGGACTTGGACTTGTTTCCGTAATCCGTCAGCAGTTCCGTCAGGGCATAATGGACGCGGGGATTCCAGTTGTATTGCTCCAGGAGTGGCTTTTTGCTGCAGCCTGCCGCGGCAAAAAGGATGACCAGCGTGGTCAGGATGCCCAGGTATCGTTTCATGGTCGGAATCTTTGGTCTTCGCAAGATAGGATTTTTTCGCTGATTATCCTAATCGAGGCGCCTCCGGCACCCTGCTTCTGCTATTGTCCGCCGAGGGTGGCGTAGAAGGCGAGGATGTCTTCCCAGGTGCGGAAGGTGTCGCCGCCGAGCTGGAGAACGGTACCCATGAAGTCGTCGAGGCGGTAATCCTCCGGATGCCGGACGATGAAATAGTCACCCAGCAGCAGTTGCGGCCATTCCGTTTGGATGACATGTCCCCAGGCTTCGACGCCCAGCCATTTCTCGGCCCAGCGGACGGGATCCGGCCAGAGACCGGGTAGATTGTACGGCGGGCAGGCAACCAGGTAGACCTCGTACTGTCGGGCGAGGGTACGGAAGGCCTTGACGGCACTGTTCTCGGGGGGAAAGTCCTCGGCTGCCAGCCCTTTGGGAAGGCTGTTGCGCAGGTCGGCCAGGGTGTCTTCCCATTGGATGAACACCACTTTCCGGGTGCGGCCTTCCTGCCGGTCATCGATGCAGCGGACCAGCGGCAGGACAGCATGGAGGATGGTCTTGTCGCTCATGTAATGCTCGCCGTCGAAGCGGAGGGCATTCGGATAATGGGCGGCGAACAGGTCAAAGGTATGGACCAGGGTATCGTGGATACCGAACAGGCCGTAGACCCGATTTTGTTCCTGCGTCCATCGTCCGGGGGCAGGATACCGGGGATCGATTTCGGGAATGCCTTCAAAGCAGCGGGTAGAGACTTCCCGGAAGTCTTCCAGCAGTCCTTTCGTCACCAGGATGGAGGTGGCTCCGTCTTGACGGGGATTGTGGTATTCCTGGCGGCCCAGGCCGTTGTTTTTCAGCAGGGTATCCGCGAGCTGGAAGGCCGGATTGATCAGGATGCGGTCATATCCCTTCAGGAGTTCTGCGTACATGCCGCCCATCGAGGTCCCGATCACGAGGTCCGGCTGCTCCCGGCCGCAGAGCTCCTGCAGGAAGGCAAGGGCTTCCTGGGGTTTCTCGGGGATGTCCGGGGCAATGATTTCCGTTTGCGGGAGCAGCAGGCGGAGGGTACGGACCGATCCGCTCTGTCCGCTGGAGGCAAAGCCGTGCAGGTAGAGGATCTTCTTGCCGGCCATCACTTCCGGCTGGGCGTATTCGTAGAGTTCCATGGGGCTTACATTTGCCGGTCAAGCCAGGTGAGGACGCGGCGACGGACTTCGGCATCGGCACCCTTGAAAGTGTGGCCGGTGTCGGGAATCAGTTCATATTCCGCATTGCTATAGCATTCGAAAGCCTTTTCGACATATTCCGGAGGAACGGTGTGATCGTTCTCGCCTTCAATCAGCAGTACGGGACGTTGGTAGCGGGGAAGCCATTTGTACGGATCGAGGCTCCGGAGTTCGGTGAAGAATTTCTTGCCGAGCGGGGTCCCGAGCAGGTCGGTGGTATCCTTGATCCCCCGGAGTTTGGGATAGAATTCCTGTCCCATGTCGACAAGGTTGAAGGAAGGGGAGAGCAGGATCAGGCCGGCGATGTCCCGGCGGGATTCCTTGGCGGCCAGCGCGGCGACAAGCCCGCCGAGGCTGTGTCCGGCGACAAAGACCTTGCTGCGGTCGGTGAAGGGTTCCCTGCGGATCCGGTTCAGGACATACAGCAATTGCTTCTTCTCGCCTTCAACGGTCATTTTCAAGGTATTGTGACCGGTGCTCCGGGAAGTGGGGGATCCCCCCGTGAAATCGAATGCATAGGCATAAAAGCCTTTGGCGGCGGCAGAGCGGCAATACGCATCGAACCAGTCGGCATTAACGCTGATTCCGTGACAGAATATGACGACGGGATGCCGTCCCAGGGTATCATCCGCCGGACGATACAGTTTCCCGTAGGTTTTATCCATCCCGTCGAAAAAGCTCAATTCTTCGACATGGACCCTGGCGCCCTCTGCCCGGACGGTCTGTCGGGGAGAAGTCTTCGCCTGGTAGTATTTGAATCCGCCGGTGAGGGCGGCTCCGCCCAGGATCAGCACGAGTGCGGCGCTGGCGGTTGCTTTCAGGAATTTCATGGGGTCAAAGTTACGGACCGGGCTGATAAATCGCAAGAATCATGCAATTTATTTATCCTTTCGTTCAAAACCGCGCCCGATTGTCCGGGAGGGTATGATTTCTCGGCGGAATTTCGTATCATTGTATCAGGAACAAACATAAAAAACCAAGTATATGAAAAGAAGCATTTTGTATCTGATGGCCGCCCTCCCGGTGCTGGCCTGCTGCGGCCCGAAGTGGCAGGAAGAAGCGAAGGACGGCTATGTCCAGGTCAACCAGAAAGGGGGCGCGACCCTTGGCTACAGCGCCGAATCGGGCGTGCAGCTCCTGCAGGACAAGGGCTATGCCTTCAAGGACCTGAACCGCAACGGTGTACTCGATCCCTATGAGGACTGGCGGCTTCCTGCCGAAGATCGTGCGAAAAACCTTGCCTCCCAATTGGATATCGAAGAGATCGCCGGCTTGATGCTTTACAGCGGCCATCAGGCCATTCCCGGCGCCGCCTATGGATTCGGCGGTGCGACCTATGACGGGAAGAGCCTGAAGGAAAGCGGAAAGAAACCCTATGACATGACGGACCAGCAGAAAAAGTTCCTCAAGGAAGACAACCTGCGCGCTGTCCTGGTAACCTCCGTGGAGAGTCCGGAGGTGGCCGCCCGCTGGAACAACAATGTGCAGGCCTATGTCGAGAGCTTCGGCCACGGCATCCCGGCCAACAATTCCTCCGACCCGCGCAACGAAACGCAGGCGACCGCCGAGTTCAACATGGGCGCCGGCGGCAAGATTTCCCTGTGGCCGACCACCCTCGGCCTGGCCGCGACCTTCGACCCGGCCATCGTCGAGCAGTTCGGCCGGATCGCCTCCAAGGAGTACCGCGCCCTGGGTATCGCCACGGCCCTGAGCCCGCAGATCGACCTGGCGACCGAACCGCGCTGGAGCCGTTTCAACGGTACCTTCGGCGAGGATCCGGACCTGGATGTGGACATGGCCCGCGCCTATGTCGACGGCTTCCAGACGACGGAAGGCGCTGCAGACGGTTGGGGCTTCGAGAGTGTCAATGCGATGGTCAAGCACTGGCCCTCCGGCGGTCCGGAAGAAGGCGGCCGTGACGCCCACTACAACTATGGCAAGTATGCCGTGTATCCGGGCAACAATTTCGCCGACCATCTCCGTGCTTTCGTGGAGGGTGCCTTCAACCTGAAAGGCGGCACGAAGACGGCCTCTGCCGTCATGCCGTATTACACGATTTCCTATAACATCGACCCGTCCGGAAAGAATGTGGGAAACAGTTATAACAAGTACATTATCACGGATTTGCTTCGCGAGAAATACGGGTATGACGGCGTTGTCTGCACGGACTGGAACATCACCAAGGACAACAACGCCATCGAGGCCTTCGACGGCAAGTGCTGGGGTGTGGAAACCTTGACCGAAGCAGAACGTCACTACGAGGTCATCAAGGCCGGCGTCGACCAGTTCGGCGGCAACAATGAGAAAGGTCCCGTCCTGGAAGCCTATCAGATGTGGGTGAGGGATTTCGGTGAGGAGAGTGCCCGGGAGCGTTTCGAGCAATCCGCCGTGCGCCTGCTGCTCAATTCCTTCCGTACCGGCCTTTTCGAGAATCCGTATCTGGATCCGGCCAAGACCGCTGAAATCGTGGGTAATCCGGAGTTCATGCAGGCCGGCTATGAGGCCCAGGTCAAGTCCGTGGTCATGATCAAGAACCACGCGAACACCCTGCCGAAGCAGGAAAAACTGAAAGTCTATGTTCCCAAACGCCATTTCCCGCGGGCCGGCGGCATGTTCGGCCTGACCCCCGGAACGGCGGAGCGCTGGGACTGGCCGGTCGCCAGGGAACTGGTGGAGAAGTACTATGAGTGGGTTGACGATCCGAAACAGGCGGATTTCGCCCTCGTGATGATCCAGGGTCCGCAGTCCGGCGCCGGATACGACGTTGCCGACCGCAACAAGGGCGGGAACGGCTATGTCCCGATCTCCCTCCAGTACAATGATTACAAGGCCGTTGGCGCCCGCGCCGAGAGCATCGCCGGCGGCGACCGTCTCGAGAAATCTGCGAACCGCACCTATAAGAACAAGACCGTCAAGACTCCGAATATCAATGACCTGAAACTCGTTATTGATACCAAGAAGGCCATGGGTGCAAAGCCTGTCGTGGTGGTCGTGAACCTGGCCCGTCCGGCCGTGCTGGCTGAGTTCGAACCCTATGCCGATGCGATCCTCGTGACCATGGGCGTGCAGAACCAGGCGGTCCTCGACCTGGTGAGCGGCAAACAGGAGCCTTCCGGCCTGCTGCCGATGCAGCTCCCGGCCAACATGAAGACCGTGGAGGAGCAGTTCGAAGACGTTCCGCGCGACATGCAGTGCCTGGTTGATGCGGACGGCAACGCCTACGATTTCGCCTTCGGCCTGAACTGGTCCGGCGTGATCAAGGATGAGCGTGTCGAGAAATACAAATAATGCCGCATCCTTTCCATAACATGCTATTGTTGGAGGACGCCGTCCGGATTACCGGACCGGCGGCCTTCAACATTATGCTCAAGCCGGCCGGTTCGCTCTGCAACCTGGACTGCCACTATTGCTACTATCTCGACAAGGCCGAGATCTATGGCGGCCGGGAGCCCCGGATGACCGAGGAGATGCTGGAGACCGTGATCCGGGAGTACATCGCAGCGAACGATGTGCCGGAGGTGACCTTCAACTGGCATGGCGGCGAGCCGCTGGTCCTGGGCATGGATTTCTATCGGAAAGCCATGGAGTTCCAGCACAAATACGCCGCTGACAAGACCATCCACAACACCATCCAGACGAACGGGACCCTGCTGAATGCCCAATGGGCGGATTTCTTCCGCGACAACGGCTTCCTGGTCGGCATCTCGCTGGACGGTCCGCGGGACATCCATGACAAGTACCGCAAGGACAAGGGCGGCGCCCCGTCCTTCGACCGGGTTATCCGCGGCTTACGGTATTTAAGGGACCGGGATGTCCCGTTCAATACGCTTTCCACGATCAACAAAGCCTGCGAGGGCAGGGGACTGGAGGTGTACCAGTTCCTCAAGTCCGTGGGGAGCACCTATATGCAGTTCATGCCGGTCGTGGAGCATGTCAAGTACCCACTGGATGCCAACGGAAAGCCGCGCAAAACGGCTCGTCCCTTCATCGTGGATCCAGCCACCGAAGGCGCCCAGCTGGCCTTCTGGTCGGTTTCTTCCTTGGGCTTCGGCAAGTTCATGTGCGACGTTTTCGATTACTGGGTCCGCAACGATGTCGGCCGGTACTATGTCGGCCTCTTCGATGCGACCCTGGCCAACTGGTGCGGGGTGATGCCCGGTACCTGCGTCTATGGTCAGACCTGCGGCGGCAATTCGGTCATCGAACACAACGGCGACCTGTATCCGTGCGACCATTTCGTCTATCCGAAATACCTGCTGGGCAACATCCGCGAGAAGACCATCCGCAGCATGATGGAATCCTCCGCCCAGGTCCGGTTCGGCATCGACAAGCGCAATACGCTCCCTTCCAAGTGTTTCCGCTGCAAGTACCTCTTTGCCTGCAACGGTGAGTGCCCCAAGCACCGGTTCAACAAGACCGAGAACGGCGATACCGGGCTCAATGCCCTGTGCGAGGGCTACTACAAGTTCTATGACCATGCTGCTCCCTACATGGAAAAAATGAAGGAGCTGCTCGCCAGCGAGCAGCCCCCTGCATATATTATCCCCTGGGCGCGGATGCGCCGGCCCTAGTATTCCGTCACGCCGATCTTCGCGCGGGTTTCGGTGAGTTGCCTGGAGAACTTGTCGACCAGTTTCTTGTATTTCGGGTCGTCAATTACGTTGTTCAGCTCGTTCGGGTCCGCCTGGAGGTCGAAGAATTCCTCATAGCTGGGGATCGCGCCGGTCTCATCGTAGAAATGGATAAGTTTGTAGCGGCTGTCGAAGATGCCGTCATGGCGCAGGACGTTGTGCTCCGGCGTGTGGTCGTAGAAATGATAATAGAGCGTTTCCCTCCATTTCCTCGGAGTGGCGCCATCTTTCTTGAGGACCGGAAGCATGGACACACCGTACATGTTTTCCGGCTGCGGAGCACCGGCGATGTCCAGGAAGGTGGGGCCGAAGTCTAGGTTCTGGACGAGCGTCTGGGAGGTCTTGCCGCCCTTTCCGCCGGGATAGTATACGATTAGGGGCGTGCGGAAGGATTCCTCGTACATGAAACGCTTGTCGAACCATCCGTGCTCGCCCATATAGAAGCCCTGGTCGGAGGTATAGACAATCATGGTATTGTCCATCAGGCCATTGGCCTCCAGATAGTCCAGGATTTCACCGACGGAATCGTCCACGGACTTGATGACCCGGACATAATCCTTGATGTAGCGCTGGTATTTCCATTTGAGGATGTCTTCCTCCGTCATCTTGTCCTGGTTGGCAAAGAACGATGCGTTGTTCCTGGCATAGGCGGCATACCATCTTTCCCGTTCTTCGTCCGTCATGGAACCGAGGGCATATTCCAGCATCCGCGGTCCGTCGTACTCGTGCGTGGATCCTTCATACCCATAGAGCTTGAGGTCGTAGAGCATGGACATGTCCTGCTCGATCCGCATCCGCTGCTCCTGCATGGCGGCGCCACGGGTGGCATAATCGTCGTAGAAGGTCTCCGGCAGCGGGAATTCAACGTCCTCATACAGGTCCAGGTACTTGAAGTCCGGCATCCAGGAACGGTGCGGGGCCTTGTGGTGGACGTAAAGGAGGAAGGGTTTATCTTTGTCCCGGTTCTCCAGGAATTCGATGGCATGGTCGGTGATCAGGTCCGTTGTATATCCTTCTTCCCGGATGTACTGGCCCTTGGACTCGGGGGTCTTGAATACCGGATTGTAATACTCTCCCTGGTCACGGAGCACCCGGAACGTATCGAAACCCTTGGGCTCGCAGAGCATGTGCCATTTTCCGATGACGGCGGTCTGGTAACCGGCGGCCTGCATGAGTTGCGGAACGAAGGTTACCGTGGAATCCATGACGTTGGAAAGCATGGTCTGGCCGTTCTGGTGGCTATACAGGCCGGTCATCAGGCAGGCGCGGCTCGGCGTCGAGAGGGAGTTTTCGACATAGGCCCGGTCGAAACGGATGCCCTGGGCCGCCAGCCGGTCGATGTTCGGCGTGGGGGCCAGCTGGGACAGGGCATGGCCGTAGGCGCTGATGGTCTGGAACGAATGGTCGTCACACATGATATAGACGATGTTCATCCGCTTACCGTTGTCCTTCTGGGAGTTGCATCCCGTCACCGCCCCGACGGCCGCCAGACCCGCAGAACCGAACAGGATGGGAATTTCGATGGATTTTTTCATATTGGGTAGTCCTTTGGATTATTGGTACAAGATAGCGAGTTCCGGGGAGAATTGCAAAGAATCACTGGGACTGTTATGCGGCGGCGCGGAGATAGTCCTGCAACGCAATCGGTTGAAAATCAGGAAAAAGATAAATCCAAGGACAGCAAAATCGCGTCCTTGGATTTATCTTTTTATCTGTGAATCAGATAGTTACGTTGCAGGAACTATTTGAAGAGCAGGCGGGCGAAGGTGTTGAGGTAGAGTCTCCAGTTGAACCAGACGTGGCCGCCGTCGGAAGCATAGATGGTGTGCGGCATGCCGTTGCGCTCGAGGGCCTTGTCAAGGACCTGGGTGCCCGGCCATGCGAAGTCGTCGGTACCGCAGCCGACCCAGTAGAGCTTGTAGCCGGCTTTCTTGATGCCCTGGAGCTGGGCGTCGAGTTCGTCGCTCTCACGGATACCGCAGCTGAGCGGGCAGATGTAGTCGAAGACATCCGGATAGAGGATGGTGGCACGGGTGGTATGGCCGCCGCCCATGGAGAGGCCGGCGATGGCGCGGGAGGCCTTCTTCGGGATGGCGCGGAAGTTCTTCTCGATGAACGGGACGATTTCCGTCACAAGGCTCTTGACATAGGCATCCTGCTCAGTGACCTGCTTGGTGGGGAGGTTGAGGGTACCGGCGGCCTGCTGGCCCGGGTTGCCGTTCGGCATGACCACGATCATCGGTTCGGCAAGGCCCTTCTCGATCAGGTTGTCGAGGATCTGGGCGGCACGGCCCATAGAAGACCAGGCCTCTTCGTCGCCGCCTGCACCATGGAGCAGGTAGAGCACCGGATACTTCTTCTTGGGATTGCTCTCGTAGCCGTACGGGGTGTAGACGGTCAGACGGCGGTTGATGCCGAGGATCTTGCTGTCATACCAGGGATGGCTGACAGTACCGCGGTGATTGGCTTCCTTGTAGTTCTCGCTCCGCTCGCCGGGTACGATGACCATGCTGAGGAAGCGGGTGCCGTCGCGCTGGACGAGGATGTTCTGCGGATCGTTGACGGAGACACCGTCCACGATGAAATTATACGTGTAGATCTCCGGACGCGGGCAAGGGAGTTTGGCTTCCCAGACGTTGTTTGCGCCGCGGACCATGTCAACTGGCCTGCTCCAGGAGGTGCTGAGCCGGACGATGGTGGCATAGTCGGCCTTCAGGCGGAAGGTGACGCTGTCATTCTGGATTTCCGGGGAAACGACACGGCCGCCTCCTCTCTGGAAGTTCGCCAGTTCCTGGGCATGCAGCGCACCTGCAACCATGCAGAGCGTCGCGATTACGGTAAGGATTTTTTTCATATGTGTTTTGTGTTATGGGTTATGTACTCGTAGTTAGGACTGTACAAAAATAAGGAAAATCTTTCAGAGTAGGCATTCTATTGTATAAAAGACTTTACCGATTGTTCAAATTATATGTCAAATCAATTGTCCGCGGTCGAGAACCGTTTATTCTGGCTTCTTTTTTTACTATATTCGAACTGAAACAGATATTCATGAAGATTACCCTAAACGTTCATAGTGTATGAAAACCCGAATTTTGTTTTTTACGGTTCTTGCTGCAACGCTGGCTTTATCGGCAGGCCTGCGTGCACAGTCCTATGAGTATCCTTTCCAGGACCCGAAACTGTCCGAGGAGGAACGGCTGGACAATGCCGTCTCTCTGATGACGGTGGATGAAAAGATTGCGACCATCGTGGGCCAGGGCGTCCCGCGCCTCGGGATTGCGAATCCGGGCAGCACGGAAGCCATCCACGGCATCGTGCGCGGCGGCTCCAACCAGCTGCCGAACCTGGGCTTCGCCGGCCAGTTCCAGATGATGGGCCAGCAGCAGAACCGCCAGGGCCAGCAGAACCGGCAGCAGATGCCGCAAACCCCTCCGCCGCCGCGGATGGTCAACTCTACCGCCTTCCCGCAGGCCTATGGCATTGGTGAGACCTGGGACCGGGAGATGGCGTTCATCGTGGGTGACGTCATGTCCTACGAGGCCCGTTACTATTCCCAGAAGAGCGGCCGCAACTGCCTGATCCTCTGGGCGCCGAACGCCGACCTGGCGCGTGATCCGCGCTGGGGCCGTACCGAAGAGAGCTTCGGTGAAGACCCGTACCTGGTGGGCGAGATGGTCGCTGCCGAGGTGCGGGGTATCCAGGGTGACGATCCGACCTATTGGCGGGGTGCGGCCCTGATGAAGCACTTCCTGGCCAACAGCAACGAAGACAACCGCTACGGCACGGATTCGCAGTTCGACGAGGAACTGTTCCGGGAGTATTATTCCTATGGCTTCTGGAAGGGCGCGAAGGCGGGCTCCCAGTCCGTCATGACGGCCTACAACCGCTACAACGGCATCCCTTGCGAGGCCAATCCCTTCATCAAGGACATCCTGAACAAGGAATGGGGGATGAACGGCACCATTGTCAACGATGCCGGCGCCCTGCGTTTCATGGTCAGCGCGCACCACTATGCCAAGGACATCAACGAGGCCATCGGCATGTCCCTCGATGCGGGCCTGACCCGTTTCATCGACTCCAACTTCCAGCAGGTCAAGACCGCCTACGAGGCCGGCTTCATTTCCGACGAACTCCTGGATGCGCGTACGAAGGGCAACCTGCGGACCATGCTCAAACTCGGCCTGCTCGATGCGGAATGCCCGTATGACAAGATGACCTTCGATGAGGAGGTTGCTCCCTGGGAAAGCCAGGAATTCAAGGACAAGGCGCGTCTGGTGACCCAGAAATCGGTTGTCCTGCTGAAAAATGAAGGGAATATCCTGCCGATCGACAAGAAGAAGGTCAAGAAGATCGCGGTGCTCGGCAACCGTGCCGAAGCGGTCCTGAAGGACTGGTACGGTGCCCTCCCGACCTATACCGTGACGCCGCTGGACGGTATCAAGAATGCCGTGGCAGGGGAGGATGTGGAAGTGCGTTTCCAGCGCTGGGATTCCGACGGAACGGCGCAAGAAGTCGCCAAATGGGCGGATATCTGCATCGTCTGCGTGGGTAACCATCCGGCTACCAGCCCGGACTGGGGCGCCCAGTCGATCCAGGCCCCGTGGGCCATGGGTACCGTGGCCGGTGACGGCCGCGAGGCCCTGGACCGCCGCAGCCTGCAGCTGGAGACCGAAGACCTGATCAAGGTCGTCTGGCAGGCGAACCACAACACCGTGGTCGCCCTGATCAGCAGTTTCCCGTTCGCGATCAACTGGACGGCGCAGCATGTCCCGGCCATCGTCCACCTGACCCAGTGCAGCCAGGAACTCGGCAACGGTCTGGCCGACGTGCTGTTCGGCGACTACAATCCGGCCGGCCGCACGACCCAGACCTGGGTCTCCGACATCCTCGACCTGCCGAACCTGCTGGACTATGACATCCGCCATGGCCGCACCTATATGTATTTCCAGGGCAAGCCGATCTTCCCGTTCGGTTATGGCCTGAGCTATACGAAGTTCAAGTATTCCCGGCTGAAAGTGAGCAAGGACGGGGACAACTTCGTCTTCCGGTTCGACCTGCAGAACGTAGGCAGCCGCGACGGAGAGGAGGTCGTGCAGCTGTATGCGCAGTTTGCCAATGACGACGCTGCCAAGCGCCTGCGCGGGTTCGACCGCATTGCGCTGAAGGCGGGGGAGAAGAAGACCGTGGAACTGGTGGTCCCGGCGGAAGACCTGAAGCTGTGGGACAGCGAGGCGCACCAGTGGGCGTTCAGCGGCAAGAAGGCCAAGATCCAGATCGGCGCCTCCAGCCAGGACATCCGGTTGAAGAAACGCGTTCGCCTGTAGGTTATTTACTTGCCTTAATGTCAGAGATTTGTTAAATTTACTGCACTAATCCCAAAAACACAAAACTATATGAAACGAATCCTTACAATGATCGCGGTCGCGGCACTGAGCGTGTTGGCGGCCAACGGCCAGGAACTGGCCAACTTTGCCCGCCAGCAGGGTACCCCGGTCGTATCTCCCGAGGTCAAGGACGGAAAGGTCACTTTCCGCCTGAATGCGAACTATGCCACGCGCGTACAACTGTCCGGCAACTGGATGGCGAATCCGTGGACGGGCTCCGAAGACATGCAGAAGGGCCCGAACGGTATCTGGGAACTCACCATCGATGCACCGGAACCGGAGATCTACACCTACAATTTCATCGTGGACGGCGTGGCGGTGAACGATCCGCTGAACAACCAGGTCCAGCGTGACGGCAACCGTTACCTGAACATGCTGTTCATCCCCGGCGAGCGCAGCGAGAACTACTATGAGTCCCAGAAACAGCATGGTACGCTGACGTATCGCTGGTACGACAGCCCGAGCCTGGGTATCAGCCGCCGCATGGCGGTCTACACTCCGTATGGTTATGAAAACAACCCGAAGCAGAAATATCCGGTCCTTTACCTGCTGCATGGCGGCGGCGGTGACGAGGAGGCCTGGCCTTCCATGGGCCGTGCCGTCCAGATCCTGGACAACCTGATCGAAAAGGGCTTGGCGAAACCGATGATCGTGGTCATGCCGAACGGCAATGCCAACCAGCGTGCCGCGCAGACCCTCAAGCTCCCGAACGACGGCAAGGCGCAGGGCGTGCAGAATGCCTATGTCAATAGCCTCGTGAAGGAAATCGTCCCGTTCATCGACAAGGAGTACCGTACGATCGCCAAGGCTGACGGCCGCGCCATCGCCGGTCTGTCCATGGGCGGCGGCCACACCACGGCTGCGACCCTGAACTATCCGGGCGTGTTCTCCTATATCTGCCCGCTGAGCTGCGGTATCCGTGAGACTGAAGAACTGGACAACCAGCTCCTGGGTATCAAGAAGGCCGGTTACAAGCTCTACTGGATCGGTGTCGGCAAGGAAGACACGGGCGCCTACAACGGTTCCAAGGTCCTGGACGAGCACCTGACCAAACTCGGCATGCCGCACACCCTGTATGTGAGCGAGGATGCCCATGTCTGGAAGAACTGGCGTCTGTATCTCAACACCTTCGCCCGTCTGCTCTTCAAATAGAGCTCGGATAGCGTGTTTTACAAAAGATTGACAGTTAAATATTTACCTAAAAAGGCCTTCGTCAATTTGACGAAGGCCTTTTGCTTAATTATTTATAAATCAGGTGATTGTGCAACACGCTATTGTTGCGCGAGCATCCAGCGCATCGGGCTTCCGTCGGAATAATCGTCCAGCAGGGGGACCCAGGAGAAATGGGCGATCATCGGGGGAATGCCGTAGGATGCCATTTCCTCGTCGGTGTAGATCTTCATCTGGTCCTGCGTGGCGCCCAGCCGTTTGCGGGCCTCGAAATAGGCATAGGTGCTGGCAACCTTGCAGGTCCGGTCAGATGCGGCGTGGACGAAGTACATCGGGAGGTTGACGAAGGCTTTCGTGTCAATGTCCGCCAGGGCCATGTCGGAGCCGTTCCATTTGTAGACCTGCCCCTGGAAGGCCGTGGTGATATCATCCGCGAACTGGCCTTCATACTTCTCTTCGACCTGGTGGATCGGGACGATCGGGTCCATGGCGCAGCAGGGGATGGCCGCCCGGAACCGGTCCGGGAACTGCATCATGAACCGCATGGTGCAGCCGCCGCCGCTGGAAGCGCCGGCGCAGTACAGCCGGTTGCCGTCCACCTTGCCTTCGGCAATGAGCGTGTCGATGAACGCCATCTGCAGGGCGTTGTTCCGGTCGATGAGTTCAATCTTCTCGGGATACAGGGAGGCGCTGTAGGAATAATTAGGATTGGCAATGGCGAAAACCAGGGCCGCGCAGGGGATGCCCTCGGTCGCCAGGGAAACCAGGCAGCGGTTGGCGGTGGCTACCGTCATCATGTCCCGGTTGTATTCACCGCCACCGATCTGCCAGACCATCAGCGGCACGTTCGGGATGACATTCCCTTGATCGTCTTTCGGAAGATACAGCATGTATTCCCGGGTCAGGCCGGCGAAGGTGAAACTTCCCTTGATACAGTCATCCAGGACGGCGATGTGGCGTTCGCCGCTGATCCGGTCGCCCCGTACGTTGAGGGCGGTGTCGACAGCGCATTGCAGTTCCCAGGGAATCCGGCGGAAGCGTTCGCCGGTCTTACCGTTGATATTGAAGGGTTTGGCTTCAATGCGAAGGACGTTTTTCTTCCGGGTTACGGTCAGTTGGTCATCGGTATAATCGGCCGGAGCCTGACCCGTTTCCGGATCGATGAAAGTCCCGCATACATTGTTGACCAGATCAAAGTCGGCGGCGGTGAGCCCTTTGAGGGAACGGCCGTCCTTGACCGTGATTTCAATGGCGTCAACGAGCAGCCCGTTGTCGCCGACGCGGGTGAACAGGTCTACGTTCTCGACTTCTGCGGCCGGTCGCGGACCGCAGGCGAGCATCAGGGCGGGCAGGACCGCCAGGATAGGAAGCACTTTCATGGGTATCAGATTTTTTTCTGATACAAAAATAGAAGATTTCGGGGGACGCTTCTATTCTGAATCGCAAAAATCTTCTCCCGTATGTTTATATCTGGCTGGGCGGAACGCCGAACTTGTTCTTGAAGGCGCGGGAGAATCCGGTCAGCGTCCCGAATCCGACCTTGTAGGCCACCTCGCTGATGTTGTACTCATGGGACTGGAGGAGTTCCATGCCGCGGTTGAGGCGGTAGTTGGTCAGGAAGGTCTGCGGAGACTGCCCGACCAGGGCCTTGAGCTTGGAGAAGATGCTGGTGCGGCTCATGCCCATTTCCATGGACAGGAAGGTTACGCCGAAATCTTCTTCTGCCAGGTGCTCGTCGATAATCTTGTAGCATTTTTCCAGGAAGGCCTTGTCCTGCGGGCTCAGGCCTTCTTCCGGGGCCGGATTTTCGTCGGTGGACGTGGAGGTCCGGTCGGCCAGCATGCCTTGCAGCCGGCGGCGGGTCGCCAGCAGGTTCCGGACCAGGGCGGTCAGGTAGGCGGGATCGAACGGTTTGCCGACGTAGCCGTCCGCCCCGAGCTCCAGGCCGTGGATCTGGTTCTCCATATCGGCTTTGGCCGTCAGGAGGATGACCGGGATATGGCAGTATTCCGGATCGTTCTTCAGCTCCTTGCAGAGGGTGTAGCCGTCCTTGTAGGGCATCATGACATCGCTGATCACCAAATCGGGAGCACTGATGCGGATGAGTTTCCAGGCCTCTTCGCCGTCGCCGGCCAGGGTGACCTTGCATTCTTCGCTGAGGAACCCGCGGATGTATTCACGCATGTCGGGATTATCCTCGACGACGAGGATGCTGGCTCCGGTTGCCGGTTCGGCCGGTGCGGCCGTGTTCTCTTCCGGTGCGGCACCGTCTTCCTCCTGCCAGACGGTTTCCGTAACGTAAGCCTCCCGGCGGAAGGGGAAGGTGAAGGTGAAGACGGATCCGATCGGATCGTTGGGCCGGACGGATAGGTCTCCCTTGTGAAGCTGGGCGAGGTGGCGTGCGTAGTTCAGGCCGATGCCGAAGCCGGAGGGCAGGGAATCGCCGACCTGTTCCCCGAGCCGTTCATACCGTTCAAAGATCCGTTCTTGTTTATCGGGGCTGATGCCGATGCCGGTATCGGAGACCGAAATCCAGGCGGAATCGCCGTCGGTGTTGGCCGAGACGATGATCTCACCGTGTTCCGGGGTGTACTTGACCGCGTTGCTGAGCAGGTTGAAGATGATGCGTTCGACTTTCTCCCGGTCGCAGTAGACCACCAGTTCGGACGGCATGTCCATGGCGGCACGCAGATTCTTCTGCGTGAACATGTATTCGAAATTCTTCAACATCTGCCGCAGCAGGACGGTCAGGTCAGTACGGATGATCGTGAGGTTGTCCCGGTTGGCGCGGGACTGGTTGAAATGCAGGAGCTGGTCGGTCAGCCGGAGCATCCGTTTGGAATTCCGCTCAATCAGGTGGACCAGGTTGCGGTCTTTTTCGGACAGGGTCTCGGAGCGGTCCAGTTCCCGTACAGGACCGTAGATCAGCGAGAGCGGTGTACGGAATTCGTGCGAGACATTGGTGAAGAAGGTGGTACGCTCCTGGCTGATCTGTTCGACCAGCAGTTTTTCCTGTTCGCTGATCTCGAGTTTTTCCCGGTTGACCTGGAAATGGATGAACTGGCGGATACTGAAGATCATCAGGGCCAGCAACAAGGCCAGATAGGCCAGGACCGCAGGCCAGGACAGCCAGGGGGATGGCTTGATGTGGATCGGGATGCGCAGTTCATCAGGGCTCCACGTCCCGTCCGGCTGCTGGACCCGGACGCGGAACGTATACCGGCCGGGATGCAGGCTGGTATAGGAAGCCCGCTGGTTCTGGTCGGCATAGATCCATTCCCGGTCCAGCCCTTCCAGCTTGTACTGATAGATGGGCTGCAGACCCGGATCGAAATTCTTGCCGGAGAAAGAGAACGTCAGTTGCCGCATCTGATGGTCCAGCGTCAGTTGTGATGTCACGTCCGTGAACAGGGTTTCTCCGTTGATGGCGATTCCGTCCAGGCTGAGCGGAATCTGGCGCTGGCCGGCTTGGATCCGTGCCGGGAACCAGGTCAGTTTCGACGTGCTTCCGAAAACGGGAGAACCGTTGTCGGTGATGGCGAGACTGTTGGTATTGTTGATGGCATGGTCCCCGTTCAGGACGAGGACGGTGCCGTCTTCAGAAATGCGTGTGTAGTCGAACCGGGAGGCGACCCAGATGTTCCCTTCCCGGTCTCCGGCGACCGATCGGATGGTCTTGTCCGCCGCTTCTCCGGCCATGGAAACCGGTGTGAGGGTGCCCTCCCTGGGATCATAATGGAAAAGTCCGTTGTTGCGGGACCCGATCCACCAGTTGCCTTTCGCGTCCTCCCAGACGCAGGAGGGAGACTGGACCGCCAGGTCCATGCGGCGGAAGTTCCGTCCTTCGTCCAGCAGCCAGATTGCGTCCTGGGCCAGGAAGTACGGACGTCCGGGGCCGAACTGGCCGCAGAACCAGAATTCGGGATGTTCCTCGGCCGGCAGACGCTCCCTGCGTCCATCCGGAGAGAAACGGAGGAGGTGATTGCTTTGCAGGAGGAAGACATTCCCCTGGGCGTCATCCCAGATGGACGCGGTCGTCTCCACCGGCCATTCCGCAAGCAGGTTCAGCCGGTCCGCCCCGACGGCATATTTTCGTAAATAGGTGTAATTATAGAGGATCCACAGGTTGTTGTTCCTGTCCAATAAGGTGATTCCCAGCTTGTTGCCATTGCCGATGCCGTCTCCGGGAAGTTCCGTCCAGTCACCGTTGCTGAGCTGCTGGCGGAAAACACCCCGGTTGGTGATGACCAGGATCTGCCCGTTTCCGGTCGGATAGAACATGTTCAGCGCATCCGGCCGGTATCGGTCCGGAAGGGAGAGCGTATGCTGCAGGGGATGCCGGTACAGGTTGACCGGTTCCGCATTGTCTTTGCTCAGCCACAGGTTCTCCCGGGTCAGCAAGGCCCGGCAGCTGCCAACGCCCGTCAGGCTTTCCTGTATCCATTCCCTGCGCGGACCGTCATTCCCTATATAGAAGATTCCTTCATTCCGGATGCCGATGAACATGTCCGAATCTTTGACGGCCATGAAAAGGACCGGCTTTCCTTGTGTCGCATTGCGAAGTGTTTCCGGGACCGGCAGGGGAGCTCCATCCGACGTAAAGCGGAGCAACCCCGCTCCGGTACAGGTATAGATGCTCCCGTCCGGCGCTTCCGTCACTTTCGACAGTAAGTTCTCCGGGGCCGGAAACTCCCGGATGACATGCCAGTCCGGTGACAGGATCGTGATGATGCCCGATGCAGTGTTCCGTATCCAGATTTTTCCGTCGGACAGGACCGTGAATGTGTTATAGAGCAGTTTGGGATCCTGGTAAACAGGCGAAGAGGAATACGTATCCTTGTCCAGCAGGTGGAGTCCGTCCCGGCTGGAATACAAAAGCCTTTTATCATCGATGGAGTAAACGTTCCCGACCCGTCCGCAGCGGATGTCGCAGGCAGGATCGGCCCTGCCGTCCCGGACCAGATTGACGCCGGACGAGGTTCCGACCCAGATCCGGCCCTGCCCATCGGCACAGACCGACGTGACGGCATCGTCCGTCAGGGAGCCTTCGCCCTGGTACCAGACCCGGTATGTGCTGCCGTTGTACCGGTTCAGTCCCCGGGCCGTCCCCATCCAGATATATCCGTCCGCGTCTTCTGTCATGCAGGTGACATTCGGCGTTGAAATATGGTCCAGACCGGCATTCGCCGGACTGGCCGTCGCGATGCCGGCCATCCAGAGAAAAGACAGGGAAAACGCAGTTAAAAGGTTTTTCATGGTCGTTTAGATCGTTTTTTGTAAATATAGACAGTTTTTAACATTTCGCATACCTGTTTGCCGTTTTGGTTGTATCGTTTAACATGGGGTAAAACATCCTTTCTTTTCTGTGGTCCTGTTCGGTGCCGGACTCTTTAATTTTGCATCGTACGGTAGAGTGCCGCAAACAAACTAAAACCAAACATATTAACCTTAATTATTAACCTCAATTAATCTATCGATTAAGATGAACAAAAAACAACTTCTCAAGCGATTGGCTTCGGTAGTCTGCGGGTTCGCCCTCGGCCTTCCGGTGCTGTTCGCCCAGAACATCACGGTGACAGGTACTGTCACGGATGCGCAGAAGGAACCGATCATCGGTGCTGCCGTCATGCAGGAGGGGACAACCAATGGCACGGCGACGGACGTGGACGGTAACTTTAGCCTGCAGGTTCCGGCAGGTGCCGTTCTCGAATTCTCATCGATCGGCTTTGAGACCCGCAAGCTCAAGGCGACCGCCAAGATGAACGTCGTCCTGGTGGAAGACTCCGAGCTGCTGGACGAGACGGTCGTGGTCGGTTACGGCGTGCAGAAGCGTGAGTCTCTGACGGGATCCATCTCCCAGATCCGTTCCGAAGATATCGCCGCCACCCGTACGGCGAACGGCGTGGACGCTCTGCAGGGCAAGATTCCCGGACTCCAGGTCCAGCAGAACAGCGGTAAGCCGGGTCAGTTCAACTCGAACCTGAGCATCCGTGGTTACGGCAACCCGATGGTCGTCGTGGACGGTGTCGTCCGCAGTGTGACCCGCCAGCGTAAGGTCTCCGGCAGCTGGAGCAACAATGCGCGTAACCTTGAATCCTACAATGATATCTCCGTTCTCCAGGAACTCAACCCGGATGATATCGAGAGCATCTCCGTCCTGAAAGATGCTTCCGCGACCATCTACGGTCTCGGTGCCCAGAACGGTGTCATCCTCATCACGACCAAGAAGGGTACGGCCAAGAAGCCTTCCGTGAACTTCACGGCTTCCATGAACCTTTCCCAGCCGAACATCCCCAGAAAGGTGGAGAGCTGGACTTCCTTCATGAAGTGGGACAACCAGATGGCAGATGTGGCCAAGATGAGCCACCGTTTCGCGGATGCCCAGATCGAGGCTTATGAAAAGGGCCTCCCGACCTGGACGGATGACCTGGGTCACGTGCACGATGCGATCTATACCGACTGGTACAAGGAGAGCTATCACAAGTTCGCCGTCAACCAGCAGTACAACGCCTCGCTTTCCGGCGGTACCGACACAGTCAACTATTATTTCGGTGCCGGTTATGCGGAAGACAACTCCATCCTCAAGGGCGATACCTTCGGTTACAAGCGTTACAACCTGAATGCGAACATCTCCGTGAATCTGACCAAGGACCTGACCATGCGTTATACTTCGGCCATCCGCCAGTCCAACAACAAGGGTATGGGTTCCTATGACCAGGAGTGGAACATCTTCTACTACATCCTCGCTTCCGAGCCGTGGGTCGGCGTCCATACCAAGGACAACCCGCTCCACTATTCCCGCGTGAACGAGAACATGAACCCGACCGCGCTGTTGGATTCCGAGGCTTCCGGTTACACGAAGACGACCGGGAAGAACTTCAACAACACCGTCGACCTGACATACAACGTTCCGTGGGTGAAGGGCCTCCGGCTTTCCGCCAACGGTGCGTTCGACTTCTCGAGCAACAAGTCCCGCACGCTGGTCAAGAACTTCCAGCTCTACGACTACGAGACGGATCAGACGGACAAATCCATGCAGGTCCGTAACCAGACGGAATATGTTGAACTTGTCAATGACAATATCCGTCTTTACGGCCGCTTCCAGGCCCAGTATGACCGCTCTTTCGGCAAGCACAACATCTCTGCCATGGTCGGTGCCGAACTGACCGACATCAATACTTCCCGTCTGCAGGCTTCCCGCCGTTATGGTCCGTCGCTTGACGAATTCGTCTATACGCACGATACCCTGGACCAGGGTGACAGCTCCACCGCCACCAACGACGGTACTCGCAACAACAACCGTACTGCGGGTTACATCGGCCGTCTGAACTACAACTACATGGGCAAGTACATCGTCGAGCTGATGGCGCGTTACGATGGTAACTACCAGTTCCAGAAGGGCAAGCGCTGGTCACTGTTCCCGTCCTACTCCCTGGGTTGGCGTGTATCCGAAGAGAAATTCTTCAAGGATCTCTTCCCGATGGTGAACAATCTCAAACTGCGTTGGTCTGACGGTCGTACCGGTTCCCCTCAGGGTTCTGCATATGCCTATATCAACGGTTACTCCCGGAGTGGTTCCTGGGTCTTCAACGAAGGCGCCTCCACAACCGGTTTCAACAACAATTCCGTTGCGAACACCGTGCTTACGTGGGCTACGGTCCGCATGATGGACTTCGGTGTCGACTGGGAACTGTGGCGTGGCAAGTTCGGCGGTACGTTTGACTGGTTCAAGCGTGCGACGAGCGGTATCGCCGCGACCCGTAGTGTCAACATCCCGGATTTCTATGCGATCAGCATTCCTCAGGAAAACCTGAACAAGAGTGAGAACCAGGGTCTTGAACTCTCCCTGTACCACCGCAACAGCATCGGGGCCTTCTCCTATCGTATCCAGGGCCAGGTCTCCATTACCCGGAGCCGCTCTACCTATATCGAGAGCGAGAAGACGAAGACCTATTATTCTTCCATGGACTACTGGAGGAACTGCTCCCTGAACCGTTGGAACGGTTACATGGGCGGCAGCACCTATCATTGGACCGGTGAACGTTTCACCAACCTCGATGATGCGAATGCCAGCCAGGTCCTTTACAGCCTGAGCGGGACCGGAGACGGAAACCGTCTGATCGTGCCCGGTATGTACAAACTCGTGGACCGCAACGGTAACGGATATATCGACGGCCAGGATGTATTCTATACCTGGGGCAGCAGCATGCCGCCGCTCCAGTTCGGTCTGACCATCGGCGGCAGCTACAAGAACTTCGACTTCAACTTCATCTTCAGCGGTGCTGCGATGAAGAACAAGTCGGTTTCCATGAGTGGTTTCGCCGGTGCCGGTTACCTGTATTATATGCCTTCCCAGTACACGGATTCCTACCATGTCGCCACCTACGGTGCTGACCCTTGGGATCCTCAGACCGAATGGGTCTCCGGTTACTGGCCGGCCCTCGTCCGCGTCAACCAGGCCGGTGGAAGCCATAACGCTACCTATACCAATGCCCAGCCTTACAACTACATCAATGCGACCTATGTTCGTCTGAAGACCTTCGAACTGGGCTACCGGGTATCCCCGACCTTCCTGAAGAAAGCCGGTATCAAGAGTGCCCGTGTATTCTTCAACGGTGGTAATCTCCTGACCTTCTGCAACAAGCTCCTCAAGTATGTGGATCCTGAAGCTGGCGACAATGGCCGTCAGGGTGGTGATTTCCCGATCAACAGGACCTATACCTTCGGTTTCAACCTCAACTTCTAATCCCGCAACACAATGAAAAAGATTTTCAAATATATCCTGGTTGCCGGACTTTCTCTCGGACTGATGTCCTGCGACAAATTCTTCGACTCCATGGAGGGCGACCTGAGCAAAGTGTCCGCAGAGGACCTTCTGGCTTCCAATTCCGGACTGCTCGGCCTCCTCGCCAACCTGTACTCGAATCTTCCGGACATGGGTGTCTCCACTGCTGACCAGGGAACGCTCTATGCGAACGGCAGCCGTTCCACGCCGAGTTATGCCAATGGTACCAGTGGTACGTGGAGCTACGGAACGATCCGTTCCATCCATAAATTCATGGAGGCCGTCGAGTCGGCCCAGAAGGCCGGTACGCTCGACGAGAATACCGCCAAGGGCTATCTCGGCGAAGCCCATTTCCTCCGTGCTTGCATGTATTTCGCAGGTGTACGCGCCTACGGTGGCATGCCGCTGCTGGACCGTGCCCTCGACGATGTTCCGATTGACAGCGAGGATCTATACATCCCTCGTTCGACTGAAAAAGACTCATGGGACTGGGTGATCAACGAGTTCCAGGTCGCTGCGGACATGATGCCCGCGAGCCAGAGCCAGCCCATGCGAGCCAACAAGTACACGGCGCTCGCGATGAAGGCCCGTGCCGCGCTGTGGGCCGCTTCTCTGAGCAAGTATTGGAACCGTGCTGCACTGGATAATGGTTATGCCGCTGTACAGCAGAAACTTACCTACATGCAAGCTTCCTATGCCGATGCGTATTATCAGGATGCCATCGATGCGTCCAAGCAGGTGATCGAATCCGGAAAATACGGTCTTGTCGGCGCCAACCCGGCCAATGTCGATGCGGCAGTGGGCAGTCTGATCGACCTGTTCCAGTCCTACGATGTGCATGAGGGTATTTTCGGACGTTCCTATAACAATGGTACGACCACTTCCGGTAACGGAAACCAGGGCTGGGGCCCGAACCAGGTCGTAACGGGTTACCTCCAGGGAACGTATTCCGTCACCCTGAACCTCGCGGATGCCTACGACAACTACTCTGATCTGAATGAGCGCAAGAGAGTGAGCGGCCAGATCCAGACGCTTGTCTCCGGAGACGAAAGTTCCTATCTGACGGATGAGCGTCAGCTGACGGCCGACATGCTTCCCAACTACAAGCGTTATAATACGGTGGATGAGCCGTTCAAGATCAAGGACGCCCGTTTCCAGGCCTGGGTATGCTATCCTGGGACATCTTTCCGTGGCGTGACGATCAACAACCAGGCAGGCATGGTGATGCCGGACGGCACGCTTGCCGTCTATCCTGGCAACAACACCGGTGTCGAGAAAAATGGTGTAGAATATTATCCTTACGGTGGCCCGGGCGACCAGAATTCCATGTTCTATAAACTGGACAAGGATATCAACGACTCCAACCGTTCGTTCTACTGCTTCCAGATCCGCAAGGGGCTTGACGAGACCGGTAACAACCCGAACCCGCAGACTCCGTGGTATAACATGCGTTATTCCGAGATTCTCCTGACCTACGCCGAGGCTGTCGTCGAGAGCGGTAAGGGAGACAAGGGATTGGCAAAGAAGTGCCTGAACGAAGTGCGTCACCGTGCCGGATTCAAGGATGATATCGAACTTACCCTCGAAAACGTCCTTCACGAATGGAAGTGCGAATTCGCATTCGAGAACCAGTGGAGCCACGTCCTGCATCGCCGCCGCGCGTTCATCACCAGCAGCGGCAGCAGCATGGAAGAAGGTCCTCTGGTGCGGAAACTCACCCTTATCCCGATCGTGGATCTGAGCGGCGCTGAAGCCCAGTATATCTTCGTACGTTGTTATCCTTACAATGCTACGCAGAAGCAGGGATACAACGGTTCCTTTGATTACAAGGCCAATGATTACTACAGCCAGATTCCGAACTATGCAAAGAATCATCTTGTGCCTAACAACTTAAATGTCGCTAATTAATATGAAAAAGTTTACTCAGATTATAGCCGTTTTGTTGTCCGTCGCGTTTGTCACATCCTGCGATCTGCTGAAACGTGACACTTTCGACGGTCCGGATGCTGAAGTGACCGGCAGACTGTTAGACGCCAAGACCGGAGATCTCATCAACATTGAAGCGGCGCAGGTTACTACCGGTAGCTGGTGGAGCCAGACTACATACAACTATGGTGCTCTCGTTATCATGGAGCAGGGTTGGAAAGATGCGAATGGCCAGCCGGTATCGCAGGAGCAGCACTGGTTCGTGCGCTACGACGGTCACTATACGAACAACCTGGTATTTGCAGCGGACTACAAGGTGTCCATGAAACTGCTCCCTGTCTATGAGCCCGAGAAGGCTGACTTCTCGTTGAACAAGGGAAGCAATACTGTGGATTTCAGTGTGATTCCGTTCTGCCGCATCATCAATCCGGCGATCAAGTATGATTCCGGTTCCAAGAAGATCATCGCCACTTTCTCCGTCGAACTCGGTGATGAAAC
>ONQC01000001.1 GCA_900319855.1 uncultured Bacteroidales bacterium | reverse complement strand
CTCCCCGGACATCTCCGGCCTGATCGGCCAGTATGTCCATGGCAACGAGCCGAGCCACCACATCATTTATTTCTACACCATGGCGGGCGCCCCGGCCAAGGCGGCCGACCGCATCCGCGAGGTGTATGAAACCATGTATTTCGCCAATGACAACGGCCTGGCCGGCAACGAAGACGAAGGCCAGATGAGCGCCTGGTACGTGCTCTCCAGCCTGGGCTTCTACCAAGTTGAGCCCGCCTCGACGCAGTTCTGGTTCGGACTCCCCCGCTTCCGCGAGGCTTCCGTCCGGGTCGCCGGCGGCACCTTCCAGGTCCGCTGCGAAGGCGAAGGCCCGTACATCCAGGGCGTCACCCTCAACGGAAAACCCTACGCGAAGGGCTACCTGGAATTTGCCGACATCACCGCCGGCGGCACCCTCGTCTTCCGGATGGGAGACGCCCCCGCCGTCTGGTATTGATCCGCCTTGTAGGATCCATTGTCATCTTGAACAACGCGAAGACTTTAATAGATAGGAAAATATGTATCCGCTGAAATTCAAACCCATCCTGAAGACCGTCGTCTGGGGCGGCGAGAAAATCGCCCCGTTCAAGCATATCGAAACCGACCAGCACCACATCGGCGAGAGCTGGGAACTCTCCGGCGTGGCCGGCAACGAATCCATTGTCGCGAACGGCGCCTGGAAAGGCCGCAGCATCGCCGACCTCGTACGCGAGTACAAGGGACGCCTTGTCGGGCAGCATGTCTATGACAACACCGGCAACCAGTTCCCGCTGCTGATCAAGTTCATCGACGCCCTCTCCGACCTCAGCATCCAGGTCCATCCGAACGACGCCCTCGCCTATGTCCGCCATAACGGCAGCAAGGGCAAGACCGAGATGTGGTACGTCGTCGCCGCCGAGCCGGGCGCCCACCTGCTGGCCGGCCTGACCGAGCAGATTACCCCGGAAGAGTATGAGCGGCGCGTGGCCGATGGCACCATCACCGATGTCCTGGCCCGCCACGACGTGCACCCCGGCGACGTGTTCTTCCTGCCCGCCGGACGCATCCACGCCATCTGCGGCGGCTGCTTCATCGCCGAGATCCAGCAGACCTCCGACATCACCTACCGCATCTATGACTACGGCCGCCTCGGCCTCGATGGGAAACCCCGCCAGCTCCATACCGAACTCGCCAAGGATGCCATCGACTATACGGTCTATCCGGACTACCGCACGGCCTATGAGCCGGCCAAGGACGCCCCGGTCGAGGTGGTCTCCTGCCCGTACTTCACGACCGAGGTATGGGACCTGGACAAGCCCGTCCGCCGCGACCTCTCCGATACCGATTCCTTTATGGTCGTCATGTGCGTGGCCGGAGAAGGAACGGTCGAGGACAGCGAACCGGTGTTCAGCGAAGGTCCTGACGGAAAGCTCATTCCCGGTCCGACCAAGGGCCACACCTGCAAGATCCGCCAGGGTGACACCGTCCTGATCCCCGCCACCTCCAAGGGCGTGCGTTTCAAACCCGCCGCGGACGCCGGCTTGAAACTCGTCACGAGCTACATCCGGTAAAGTTTTTGACAAGAAAGAGAGCCGTTTTACGTAATTATCACTATCTTGCGATTGCGTAAAACGGCTTTCCTCATGAAAAGAATCCTCTTGTCCCTGCTCGCAGCCGGCCTCGGCCTTGCGGCTCATGCCCAGACCAGCATCTGGCTGGAGAATTACGACGAACTCGACTATATCCAGGAGTGGACCTCCACCGGCCGGCTGAAAGCGACCGTCTCCGGAGAAGGGGTCCTGACCCTGGGCAGCCCGGACCTGAAACCCGTCTCCACCGGCGGGCGGATCCTGTCCGACCGGTTCCGGGAAGGCGACTGCTGGCTGTTCAAGCAGCCGGTCGGCAAGGTGGCCCGCGGCAGTTATGTCGAATTTGATTTCTGCTTCCTCTCCTACCCGGGCTCCCCGAAATACTATGCTGTGGAGATCCTGGACGGCGGGGTATGGCATCCCTCCATCGAGCCGCAGCTCGTGGCCGAAGAAGACCCGGCCCTGAAGTATTCGTTCCGTGCCCCGTGCAAGGGAACCGGCGGGGCGGAAGAGCCCAAAAACGTCCTCCAGACCTTCCGGCTCCGCAAGGCGGTCAAGGATACCCTCTGCCTGCGGATCCGCGCCGTAGGGCCCTATAAAGGCGGTGTCGGGGACGCTGCACAGTCCGGCACCGGATTCCCGGCCGACCTCAACACCACGGCCTACATCAACGTCCTGGGCCGCGGCAAGACCAAAGACCTGCACAAGGTCCTGTGCATCGGCAACTCCTTCACCTATTACTACGGCGCCACGTTCATGCTCAAGGAAATCGCCTGGGGCATGGGCCACCGGCTCCATGTCGTCGACGCCACCAAGGGTGGCCAGACCTTCGGCCAGCATCTGGGACTGACCGTCACCAACGACGCCATCGGCCAGGGCGGCTTCGATTTCGCCTTCCTCCAGGACCAGAGCCAGTCGAATTTCCGCTACGGCAGCGATCCGGAGCGCTACGCCACCCTCCGGGAGAACGCCGGCAAGATCGCGGCCCGCATCCGGGAAAAAAGTCCGGCCTGCGACATCATCCATGAGAATACCTGGCGCCGTACCTCCGAAGACCCGGCCGTCCGGGTCCCGGCCATGAAGAAGGGCGCGGCCGCCATGGCCGAGGCCGAGAAGTCCCGGGTCTCCCCCATCCTGGATGCATTCGAGCGGGTCATGTCCGAGCGGCCGGACCTCAACCTCTACCACACCGACGGTCACCATCCCAACGCCTACGGCGCCTACCTCAAGGCCTGTGTCAACTACCTGACGCTCGGCATCGACAACCGCAACTTCGTTGACCGGGCCCCGGACTGCCATCTGGAAACGGCGACCGCACGTTATCTCCGCACGGTCGCCGTCCAAGTCGTAAAATAACCTACAGGACTATTCCAGTCCGCGGTTGCGCAGGAGGGCGCCCGGATCCGGGTCGCCGCCCTTGAACTGGCGGAAGAGGGTCATCGGCTCCTCGCTGCCGCCACGTTCCAGGAAGGTCTGGCGGAAGGATTTCGCCACCTCCGGATTGTAGATGCCATGGGCCTGGAAATACTCGAACGCATCGGTATCGAGGACTTCAGACCAGAGGTAGCTGTAGTAGCCGGCGCTGTAGCCGCTGTTGAAGATGTGGTTGAAGTAGGTCGTGCGGTAGCGCGGGATGATCTCGTCGATCAGGCCCATCTCCTTGCACTTGTCGATCTCGAACTGGCGGATGGATGCCGCGTCCGTGAAGGATGCGAGCTGCTCGGCGGTCAGTTCATGCCATTTCATGTCCAGGATGGAAGCGGCGCAGAGTTCACCGGTCGTGAAACCCTGGTTGAATTTCAGCGCATTGCCAATCTTGGCGACGAGCTCGGCCGGGATTTGCTCGCCGGTCTTGCAATTGTGGGCATAGGCGGAGAGGATCTCCGGCTGGAAGGCCCAGTGCTCGTTGAACTGGGAGAACATCTCGACGAAGTCGCGGGTCACGGAGGTGCCGCTCACGTCGCGGTAGCGGCATTTCGTCAGGAAGCCGTGGAGGGCGTGGCCGAACTCATGGAAGCAGGTCTGGACCTGGTCGATGGTCAGCATGGACGGGGTGTCCGCGGTGGCCGGCGGGAAGTTGCACACGTTGACGATGACCGGACGGACATCCTTGCCGGAGGCATCGATGTACTGGTCACGGAAGTTGTTCATCCACGCACCGCCGCGCTTGGTGTCGCGGGTGAAGGAATCGGCATAGAAGATACCCAGCAGCGAGCCGTCGGCGTCGGTCAGCTTGTAGGCCTTGACATCCGGGTGGTAGACTTCCACTTCCGGAGCGGGTTCGACCGTGATGCCGTAGATCTTGTTGGCGGCGAAGAAGACGCCCTTGCGGACGGAGTCGATCTGGAAATAGGGCTTGGTCTGCTCTTCGTCCAGGTCGTATTTGCGGCTGCGGACCTTTTCAGCATAGTAGAACCAGTCCCAAGGCTGGATCTTGGAGCCGGCCGGCAGCACGCCCGCCTTGATGTCCTCGTCCATGACCTTCTGCATGTCGGCGATCTCTTCCTTGGCTTTCTTCATGGAAGAGGCCATGATCTCGGCAAGGAAGTTGTCGACCGTGACCGGGTCGCCGGCCATCTTGTCGGCCAGCAGGTACTCGGCGGAAGTCTTGTAACCCAGGAGGTTGGCCTGCTCGGTGCGGAGTTTCATGATCTCCAGGACGATGGCGTTGTTGTCATTGTCGCCGCCGTTGTTGCCGCGGTTGGAATAGGCCTTGAAGGCCTCTTCACGCTTGGCGCGGTCGGTACAGGAAGTCATGAAATCGGAATACTGGGACACGGTCACGCCGATCTTGTCCTTGAAGGCGTTGTTCTCGGCCAGGAGGTTGTTGCCGAATTTCTGGCTGAGGGTCGCGAGACGGCTGTTGATCTCCTTGAAACGGGCCTGGCCGGCGGCATCGAGGTCGATGCCGTTGCGGACGAAGCGGCGATAGAGTTTCTCGGTCACCATCTGCTGTTCCCGGTCAAGGGAAGCCCGGTTCTCATAGACCGCCTTGACGCGGGCGAAGAAAGCGGCGTTCATGAAGATCTCGTCTTCGGCAGCCGTCATGATCGGAGTCACCTCGTCGACCAGGGCCTGGATGGCCGGGGTCGCATCGGACTCGGAGATATTGTAAAATACGCCGGTCACCTTGGCGAGCAGGCCGCCGGACAGTTCATAGGCGGCGATGGTGTTCTCGAAGGTCGGGGCGTCCGGGCAATCGATAATGGCCTGGATTTCGGCTTTCTGCTGCTTGAGACCTTCCTGGATGGCAGGGAGGTAGTCAGCCTCGGTAATCTGGCTGAAGGGGGCGGTGCCATACGGAGTATTCCATTCCTGAAGGAAAGGGTTCTTCGGCTGGCTGCAAGCGGTCATCATAAGGATGGATGCTAGGATCAGTGTTGCTTTTTTCATTGTTTTTCCTATTGAAAAAAGGCCGGCGGACCGGCCTTTGAATTTACTGGAGAAGGACGATGCTGTCTTCGTCAATCAACGTGAACTGGATGGAACCCTGGTAGTTGGTCAGGATGCCGGTCACGCTGATCGGGTACTGGCCCGTCAGGATTTTCGGATCCAGCTCCTTGTCCGCGAAACGGGCGTATCCGCTGGTACGGATCTGGACGGTGGTCTGGCCCATTTTGAAGTACTGGCTCACGGCATAGGCGCCGGCATTCTTGAGCAGCTTCGCCTTGACCTCGGGATCGGACACGGGCTTGGAGTTGTCGCCCAGGGTGGCGGCGTCGAAGTCGCCGGCCTCCAGGTGGGCGATCATGCGTTCCTTGGTCAGGCCCCAGGTCTTGATGTTCCAGTCCTTGTCGGAAAGGAAGACCCGGTTCTCGGAATGGTCCTTGTCATGGGGCATGTTCGGATCCGGATAGACCAGGCAGAAGACCTCCTTGCCATACAGCAGTCCGTCCAGCCGTACCAGCCGGCCGAAATCCGGGCCCTGCTGGGGCATCGGACGGGTCGCCAGGTTGGCCTTGAGGTCATCCTCCGTCAGCACCTTCGGCTCGACGGGAGTTCCCATCTTGCCCTTGAAGATATGGGTATTGATGATATAGTCGACCTCGATGTAGCTGGTCTCATACTTATCGGAGTTGTCCCCGTCGGCATCGGTATCGGCCGCATCCTCGCCCAGGGCGTTCTGGTTGCGGCGCCAGCCCAGCTGGAGCATGCCTTCGTAGTCGCCCAGGGTCAGGCCGGACGGCTTGACATAGACCCAACGGCCCGGCTGGTAATCGTTGTAGATGCCGTTCTTGCCGAGCTTGATCTCGATGGCGCCGGTCTCGTCCTGTATGTACAGGCTCTTGTAGATGTTGCCGGAACGGTCCTCGGAAATCACCTGGCCGCCGATGACCATGTCGTCGTCTTCCAGCTTGACCGGCTGGCCGGCGGTCGTATACAGGGCCTTGAGCTCGGCGATGGTCGTATTCGGGGTCATCGTCACGCCCTCGTCCACATAGACGTCGTCATATTTCACATTCACGACCGGATCCCATTCCTCGCAGGAAGAGAGCAGCACCGCCGCGGCGGCGAAAATCATTGCAAATCTTTTCATGGTCCTAGAATCTGAAATAAATGTTCAACATGTAATTGAAACCGCTCATGTAGAAATACTTCGGGTCGAAGCGGAAGTAGCGCTCCTTGCTCTTGGTATTGCTGATGAGGCGGGTGTTCTCATAACCGCCGGTGCGGACATTGCGGTTGTTCAGCAGGTTCTTCATGTTCAGGGAGAAGCCCAGCTGGTATTTGCGCTGGATGTACCAGGACTTGCCGATGGACGCGTTCATCAGGAAGGCCGGGTCGAATTTCTCCTGGGCAGCCATGTACTCGACTTCCTCCATGGTCACGATGCCGTCGTTGCCGGCGGTCGCCATGTCGGTGCGGTAGACCGGGTTCATGTCCAGGTAGGCCTTGTCAAAATACTGCGCGGCCAGGTCGATGAACCAGTAGTTGTGGTTCCAGCTCAGGCCGAGGCTGGAGGCCAGCTGCGGCGTGCTCGGGACATAGTGGCGGACCGTCTCGCCGTCGGCCGTCGGATGGCTCTTCCAATACGGGATCTTGACCCCGTAGGTGTCGGCGACGACGGAGGCGTTGTTATCGATGGTCTGGTACATGACCGGGTTGGAGGTATAGACATAGTTGCCATAGCTCAGGACGCCTTCGACGGACAGGTCCGGAATCGGGGTCGGGACCTGGAAACCGAGTTCCATGCCGATGTGGCGCTGGTCGATGCCAGTCATCGCGAAGTTCGTGAAGGAGTGCTGGGAGTCATCGTAGAAACTCATCACGTCGGACTGGTCCTTGATATAGGTCCAGAAGCCGGTCAGGCGGAGGTTGTAGCCGTTGTTGGAGAACTGGTAGTTCAGGTCGGTCGTGAAGGTCTGCACGTTCTTGACATCCGGGATCACGGTGTTGCGGGTCCTCGGCGACATGAAGGTCTGGTTGAACGTCGGGGCGTCGCTGAAGTAGCCGGCATTGAAGTAGATGCGGTGGCCGCCGCGGATGACGTAGGCCAGGTTGCCCTTGACTGCGCCCGTGATGAAATCCTGCACGGCGGACTTGCCGAAGGAGGTCACCGGCTTACCGTCGCTGTCATAGTTGGTGACCGGCTGGCCGTCCACTAGGAAGGCGGAGCCGTCGTCGTTCAGGCCCGGGAAGAGGCCCTTGCGGACCAGGCCCTCGCGCCAGAAGGCGGTGTAGCCCAGACGGCCGCCGATGGCCGCCTCGAAGCCCTTGGCCTCCGCGCGGGCGGAGAACCAGGCCTCGGTCTTGCGGACCTGCGCATAGTAGTCATAGCCGTATTTGTCGCCGGAGCGGACCTTGCGGGCCTCGCCATGCTCCATCCAGTAACCCAGGTCGTTCTGGGTCATGTACGGATAGGCGGAGAAGTCGCGGTCGGCGAAGGAGTCGACGTCCAGGAAGTAGTCGCCGCCCAGCAGGTCGTACAGGACCTTGAAGTGCTCGGTGCGGTTGAACTTGGCGTTCCAGCCGCCGGTCAGGATGATGTCCCGGTCCGGGCGCCACTTGAAGCTGGCGGCGAGGTTGAGGTCGCGCTGGTCGGCGCGGCGCTCCTCGACCGCGTACTTGGAACGGCGCTGTCCGTCGATGATGTTCAGCTTGTTGACGTTGTACATGCGGTCCCAGTTGACGTGCACCACGCTCGGATCCTGGTTCTCCCAGGCGTCACGCGCCCACATCGACTTGGACATGTTCAAGCGGTTGTACTCCTCGTCATCGTTCCAGAAGTAGCTCGGCAGGTTGCGGTAGTAGTCCGGACGCGGATCCGCGGCGTCGTACCAGTCGAGGGCCGTCGCGCCGTTCTTGCCGAAACGATAGAGCACCGTGGCGGACGCATTGAACTTATAGGACGGGGTGAAGTCGTACTTCAGGATGGCGATCGGTTCGTGGGTGATCGCCAGGCGGGAGTTGCGCATCTTGCCGTTCTGGTAGCCCCAGTTGCTGTTGTACATGTTGTCCCCCATCAGGTCGTAGACCTCCTGGGTCGAAGAGTTCTGCTTGCCGCGGTTGCCCGGGGTCGCCATGAACACCAGACCCAGCCGGTGCACGTCGTCGAACTGCTTCTCGACGGCGGCATAGTAGCCGAAGGAACGGTAGTACTGGCCCTGCACCCAGTCGTTGCCGCCCAGACGGGCGGAGGCGCTGATGGCGTAGGCCCAGCCGTTGTCCAGCTGGCCGGAGGAATAGGTCATCATCAGGCGGAGACGGTACAGGGCGCTGTTGGTCAGGATGCTTCCGCGCCAGCCCTTGCGGACGGACGAGGCGTTGACCGGGATGTTGGTCAGGCCGTTGTAGCCGCCGATGCCCCAGTCCGCGATCTCCGCGCCATTGACCGTGTTCTTCGTGCGGGTCGCCTCATTGAGGCCGCTCCACAGGGAGAACGGGGAATAGCCCGTGATGGCATCGTTCATCCGAACGCCGGCCAGGTAGACGTCCTGGCTCTCGGAAGAATAGCCGCGCACACGGAAACGGATGTCACTGAAATTGAAGCCGGCGATCTCGTTAAAGACATCGTTCTGGCCGAACAGGACGGTCGGGTTGTCGCTGTAGCCGCTGTCATCCAGGTCGAACTCGACCAGGTTCTCGACATCCACCTCGTTGACCACCTGGGACGGTGTCATGGACAAGTTGAACATGTTCTTGACATAGCCGTCGTTGACCGTCACGTTGACCCGCGTCTCGATGAAATCAGGCGCCGTGATGACCAGGTCGTACATTCCGTCCGCCAGGTCCGGGATCAGGAAGTTGCCCGAGGCGTCCGACGTGGCCGTCGCAATCTCCTCCAACCCCTGCATGAGGACCAGGGTAGCCTCTGCGACCGGCTGCCGGTCGGTACGGTTGATCACCGTACCCTTGACGCCGCCCGTGTACGTCTGGGCGGCAAGGCCCAGGGTGCACAGGATGGCCGCAAATGCCAGGATAAGTTTCTTTGTCATATCGTATTTCATTTATTTCCGTCTATTTGTTGCTGACGATGATATAGGTCGGATAGTGGTCGGAATAGCCGCCGACGAAGGCACCGTTGGAATAGGTGCGGAACGGCTGGCCGGCATACTGCCCGTCCTGCTGGGTCATGAACGGCTGGTGGAACACCCGGCCGTAGTACTTCTTCTTGACGATCGGCTGGATCTGCAGGGTCCCCTTCGGCGCGTGGGCCAGGTTGTAGTTGCAGACCAGGATGTCATAGATGTTGCCGCTGCCGCGGTAGAACAACGAGCTGTAACCGGCCTTGAGCATGGACAGGAACGGAGAGAAGAAATCCTCCGGTCCGACCTCCTCGATCTTCTCGCGACCGCGCATCTGCACGGCCATGCTGTCGTCGGTCGGGTTGTCGTTCATATCGCCCATGGCCACGATCTTGATGCCCGGATAGGCGGCCATCAATTCGCGGCTGGTCTGGTACATGATTTCGCCGCCGCGGCTGCGCAGGGCGCTGCTCTTGTCGCCCAGGCGGGACGGGAGGTGCGCCACGAAGAAGGCGAACATCTCGTCGCCGAGCATGCCGCGGACCATCAGGATGTCACGGGTGCGGAAATCGGCTTTTTCCTCTTCGCTCATGCCGAAGTCCAGGTTGCTGTTGAAGTCGAACGGGATGGACCGGCTCTCCAGGAGCGTAAAGAGCTCCGGCCGGTAGAACAGGGCCACGTCGACGCCGCGGCGGTCCGGACCGTCATAGTGGACGATCTGGTAGTTGGCCTCGGCGATCTCCGGCTGGGAGACCAGGTCCTCGAGGACATGGCGGTTCTCGATCTCGCTGACGCCCAGGATGGCGTGCCAGGCCTTGTTCTCTTCCTTCATCGCGCGGATGACCGACGCCATGTTCTTGAGTTTCTTGGCATACTTGGCCTCCGTCCACTGGTTGGCACCGTCGGGGAGATACTCTTCATCGTTCTTCCCTTCATCGTGGTAGGTATCGAAGAGGTTCTCGAGGTTGTAGAACCCGATCACGTAGCTCTTCTTGCCGGCCCCCATGGCCACCGGAGCGGCCAGCAGGACAATCAGTAAGGTATAGAGTAACTTTTTCATATCGCGTAATTTAAATCATCGTCTTGAAGACTATTTCCACCAGGAAACCGTCTTGGGATCGGTCTTTTTCACGGTCGCGGCCTTGTCGGCCCCGATCTTGTCGGGCAGGTTTACGAACAGCTTGTATCCCAGCTTCTTCTCCAGATCTTCGACGGAGATGGCCAGGTCTTTCACTTGTGCCTTACTCAGGCCACTCTTGCCGGATGTACTGTACTCGGCATGATCGAAGAAGAAGGCACAGGATGAATACCCCCCAGTCGCATCAAAAGTGTGACTGGAAGACTTCTCATGGATCAGCAATGCCTTGAAATAAGCGGTAGGGACTGCGACAGGCTTTCCGTCGTGGTCATAAACTTTCTGCCCACCGTTAGAAACCACGCAGCCTGTGCAAACATACAGTGTGTCTGTCGTGGATTTTTTTGCCCATTCCCGAACATTCTCCTCTAACTTTTCCCACGTTCCCCCATTAAAATCATAGTTCTGCGGTGTCATGTTCGTCCCATAAAAGGTCTGCGCATTCGAGGCATAGTCATACAGGCGGTCAGCCGAAGGGATTTGATGACCCTTTGTATAGCCGGATCCATTCGTGCAATTTGCATTAGTAAAGTATGCTCGGGTAACTTTCTCGCCACTGTCATTCGTGTAGGTTCGAGCATGAATTACTTGTTGTTCTGCTCTTGGTAGAAGCGGATCCAAGCCCCAAGCATCCGACCGCTTGGGAAGATTCTTTACTAGCAAAGCAGCATTCAGCGGATACGCCACCCACCAGGAAACCAGGTTGGAATAGTCCCAATAGAACGAATAGTTCCGAATGGATTTACTACCAAGGGTCATGTCGTGGGTGAAGAAATACTTATTGTCATCCGCATCCGTCTGAGGAAGTTCCAACCAACCTACTTTTGCAGTCTTCTGTCCGTTAATCTTAGCCAGACCTTTCTGGGTCAGGACGACTGAAACAGAATTGCTTCCGGACTTGAGGGTCAATGTCGCGGTCCGGGCATCTTCTCCCGGATTGATCGTATAATAGTAGACGATCGTGGCATCACCCGTTCCAGACAAAGACCTCTTGGCAGTCTCCCTTGCCTCTCCAGCCTTTAACGGACAAACCGTCAGCCAGTCCTGGTCAGAAGAAAGCGTCCACGCTCCGGTTGCAAGAATCGTTGCCGATTGGGAACCGACCTCTGAAGTAACGGGATTCGTCCGCAGGGTCAGGGTCGCCGGGGCGACCGGGTCGTCGCTGCCGCCCTTGTCGCCGCCGCAGGACACGGCCCCCGCCAGCAGCGCTCCGAGGAGCACTGCCGGGAGGATCCGCCGTATGAACTTGTCAGTCTTCAAGACAGGATGGTTTTATTCGAGGGTGAGGGAAATCGATTTGATCCGGACCTGACCGTTATTGGCATGGAGAACGATTTTCTCCGCACTACCGGACCAGGTAACGGTCAGCGCCTCTTTATTGGCCGTGGCAGAGGCACCACCCTCCAGACCAGCCATGTCAAAACAATATTCTCTGTCCCCAGACTTCGGCTCCGTCTTCAAGACCATTTCCTTGATCTTTTTCCCGGTCGGGGCCGTAACGGACAATACAGAATTCTTGTAGACACGGATGTGCTGATCGTTCGGAGTAACAGCCGCACTGGTACTGGTATGCTTGTAATAGCCGACTTTGACGCCCTGCGTCGTGGAGGAGAAGCCGGCGCCATAGGTGCCGTCGGTCTCCGCCGACCAGGTCTGGGCAGACGCGTTTGTATCGAAGGAAACCGTGCTGCCGGTCGGCGTGTCGCCGCCACCACCACCGGGTGTCGTCGAGCCGTTCAGGGAATACAGGTAGGCTTTGTTCGCCTCCGTTTCCGGCGTATTGCCCCTGTAATTCATCAACTTACCATAGATGACGACCTCGTCGCCGACCTTGATGTCGGTCTGGCCTTCTTCGAATTTCTTGTTCTCCAGATAGAGGACACGGAAAGCATAGAACTCGTCCGTCTCGGTACCATCCGCGGAAATGTAGAACGACGCGTTGCCGTACGTTCCACCCTCAGTATAGGTTCCGCCGCTGGCAATCCGGGAAATCTTGCCCTTTACATAGACATCCTCCGTGGACTGATAATCCGTATTGCTTGTCCAGGTCAGGTCCTTGACGGCATCGATCGCTCCCTTCGGCGTGTACGGATCAGCCTGCGTGCCGCTGCCGTTGCCGCCCGGCTGCGGAGTCGGGGTATCACCGCCGGTATTGCCGTTCAGGGAGTACAGGTAGGCTTTGTTCGCCTCCGTTTCCGGCGTATTATTCTGATAATTCATCAACTTGCCATAGATGACGACTTCGTCGCCGACCTTGATGTCGGTCTGTCCCGCTTCGAATTTCTTGTTCCCCAGATAGAGGATGCGGAAAGCATAGAACTCGTCCGTCTCGGTACCGTCCGCGGAAATATAGAACGACGCGTTGCCGTACGTTCCGCCCTCGGTATAAGTCCCCTTAATCCGAGAAATCTTACCCTTCACATAGACATCACCGGTCGTCTCATAATCTGAGTTGCTCGTCCACTTCAGGTCCTTGACCGCATCGATTGCTCCCTTCGGCGTGTACGGATCTGCCAGCGTTCCGCTGCCGTTTCCGCCCGGGGTCGGATCGCCACCTTCTTCCTTCGAGACGAAGTAGCAAGCCAGGTTATTGGAACCCAGCTGCGGCGTGCCGTTGAACTCCTGACGGACACCCACGATGGTAATCTTGTCACCCACAGCAAGGCCCAGGTCGGCGAAACTCTTGTCATTCGCGCCGACAGCCGTGCCCTTGATCAGGCCCTGGATATCCAGCTCGCCCGTCGCATCCGTCACGACCAAGTTGCCGTAGGTCGCATTCTTGATGGTCTTGATTGTCGCCGTCAACTTGTACAACTTGCTGTCGTCCACCGGCGCCGCCTTGATCTCGGCAATCGTCGCCGTCGTGATATCGTCGCCCGGTTGCGGAGTCGGGGTGTCGCCGCCGGTATTGCCGTTCAGGGAGTACAGATACGCGGAACCTTGCACTGTTTCAGGGGTGTTGCCCCGGTAATTCATGATCTCGCCATAGACGATGACTTCGTCACCGACCTTGATATCGTCTCCGGACGAGTACTTCTTGTTGCCCAGATAGAGGATGCGGTAAGCATAGAATTCCGTTCCGCTCTCGCCGTCCTCGGTCATATAGAAGGTCGCATTGCCGAAGGTGCCGCTTTGAGTATAGGTCCCATTATCTGCGATCTTCGAGATCTTGCCCTTGACATAGACAGGGCCGATCTTGTCGTAATTATCTTTGTCGGTCCAGGTCAGGTCCTTGACCGCATCGGCCGCACCGGCCGGGTTGTACGGATCTTCGAGGGTTCCCGTACCCTTGGGCTCGTCGCCTTCACCCGGGGTCACGCCGCCGGTCTCGCCGTTCAGGGAGTAGATGTAGCTGCCTCCCTTTCCGACGGTCTCCGGGGTGTTGCCCTTGAAATTGGTGATCTTGCCATAGATGATGACTTCGTCACCGACCTTGACATCCGGACCGAGGGAAGCCGTCCACTTCTTGTTTCCCAGATAGTAGGTCTGGTAAACCTGGAACGACTTCGTGTTCTCCGTCCCGTCCTCAGAAATGAAGAAGCTTGCATTACCGTAGGTTCCGCTGGCCTCGAAAGTCGTAGAAATGGTGGTAATGATACCCTTGATGTAGTACGGACCGGCTTCCTCGTCGGCCGCCAGGGCGCTGGCCGCAGCCGCGGCGCCGGCCGGGGTGAACGGATCCTCGAGGGTACCCGTACCTTCGGTCTTCTCGCCGAGCGGACCTGCCTGGTGGACCAGGATGGTCTTGTAGTCATAGCCGATGTCCACACGGACGGAACCCGTCCGGTTGTAGCCTTCGTTCTCCAGGACCGAAATGGTCAGGACGGCGTTTTCGTAGCCGACGCCGCTCTTCGGGGAGACATCGATCCAGTCGACGGTCGCGACGGCTTTCCAGTCACGGGTCGTGTTGACGGTCACGGTGTTGGTACCGATGCCGGCATCGAAGCTCAACTGGGTCGTTCCGACCTTGACCTCGGGCAGCCCGAGATCCTGCTCCTCTTCCCGGCAGCCGGTCGCGGCGAGCGCAGCCACCGCCAGGAGGGACATGATGAGATTTCTGATTTTCATTTTATCCGTAATTATTGATTTTCAACTTTTTCGTAGAGTCTCGGGAGGACACCGCTGTCCTGGGCGCTGGGGTAGCAGCCATAGGAGCCATGGGTCAGGCTGAACTGGACCCACTTGTTCATGCCGACATTGGTGATCGTTGCATACCCGTCTGCGTCGAAGGTCACGGTCCAGACATAGGAGCCGTCCGGATCTGACTTATCGGCCACCACGTTGAAACTGTTGAACGTGCCCTTCTGGTACACATAACGCCCGTCCGGCTGGACGATGTTCCATCCGCCGTCGACGGCCACGAAGGTAAATTCGTTGTCGGCCTTGGCCATGGCGATCTTTTCCGCATCGCCCATCATCTCCGTCGTTACCTGGATGTAACCGTAATTCTTAATCGGCCTGGCGACCGTCAGGGCGCCATCCTTGTTCGGAGCCACCAGCAGATAGACTCCACCATCCTTGACCTCGGTCACCGGCAGATAGACGTTGCCCTTCATCGGGTCGCCGGCCTGCTTGACCAGGAAGGAGGAGGCGCCGCTGGCGCACTCGACGGAAACCGTCGCCTGGCGGTCGGCATTCATCTCACCGTTCGTATAGTTGTCAGCGATATTGAACAGGATGGTTCCGTCGCCCCGGCCATAACGCGGGCTGGCGGAGATCCAGTCGGGGGTCACCACGACCCAGTCGCCGTCGGAGACGACCTCCACGGCCAGGGTCGGGACATTCTCGGCCTCCACCACGAGTTCCTCCGTCTGGGAGATGATCACGCGGGAAGCCAGGTTGATTTCTTTTTCCTTGCACGCGGCCACTGCGAGCAGGGCCATCAAAGCGATATAGATCTTTTTCATACGTTCGCAGGGATTAGAAGGTGAAACGTACGCCGACCTGCATCCGCCAGCGGGAGTTGAAGTCCGCCAGGTTGACGGTCTGCGGATCGAAGTGGTAGGTCGGGGTCATGTTGCCTGCGGCATCCAGGCTGGAAGCGGTCACCGTCAGGATCTGGCGGGACGTAACGCTGCTGTAGTACATGCCCCAGGCGCGGTTGAGCAGGTTGCCCACGTTCAGGATGTCCAGGGTCAGCTGGACCTTGCGGCCGTTACGACGGTCGTAGAGGAAATCCTGGGCGAACTGGAAGTCGAAATGGTGCTCGAACGGAGCCTGTGCGGCGAAACGCTCGGACCACCGGCCCCGGTGGGAGGACAGGTAGCTGTCATCGCGGATGTAGCGCTCGAAGGCGGCGGCATCGCCCGGGGTGGACCAGTTCATCTGGCCGATTTCGGCCGGGGTCGGGATGTACAGCAGGGAGTTGCCGGTACGGCCGTCGTTGTTGAAATCGACGGCGTTTTCATTCATCGTGTAGGAGAAGCGCTGGCCGCTGCCGGCTTCGTAAGACAGGGTGAAGGTCGACTGCAGGCGGCCGCCGAGGTATTTCGGGGTCCGGTAGGACACGACGCCCGTCAGCTTATGGGTCTTGTCAAAGAGCGAGTGGCCCAGTTCCATGCCGTTGGTGTCGACGGAAGTGTTGCCCTGCCAGTTGGAGTTCGCAATCGAAGAGGTACCGTCGTTGACGGAATAGGCATGGCCGAAGGTATAGGCCGCCATCAGGTCGAGGCCGAAGTCGAAATGTTTCTGGATCTGGCCGCTGAACGAATACGTATAGCCCTTGTTGGTGTTCAGCAGGGCGATGACCGCGTTGTAAGGGATATCCTCCGTTGTATAGTACGGAGCGACGCTGTTTTCATGGGCATTTGCGGCATCCACACCGTAGACCACACCCTTCTGCTGGAGGGCCAGGTTCTTGAAGAACACGTTGTTGAGGGTCTTGGAGAAGAGGCCGTCGAAGGTGAACTTCCAGCCGCCGCCAAAGACCTGCTCGAAGCCGAGGTTGGCACGGAAGACCTGCGGATACTTGAAGTTGCGGTTCAGGGTATTGATCGTGGCCTGGCCGCCTTGCTCCTCGGCGAGACCGGCCTTGACGATTTCATTATACGGATCGCTGGTGAACGGGAACTTGCCGTACGCCGGCTGATTGACCCGCACGTACTTGGTCTCCATGCCGGTGTTGTTGTAGGCATTGGAGATCCACACGAACGGGATACGGCCGGTGAAGAGGCCGGCGCCGCCGCGCAGCAGGGTCGCATGGCTGTCGTTGAGGAACCAGCGGAAGCCCACACGCGGGGACCAGAGAGGGACGACTCTCGGAACGACACCGACTTTTTCGCCGGATGCTGCGGAAATGGGACCCTTGTTGAATTCCGGGTTCTCGGTAGGATTGTTCAGCAGGACCGGGACGTCGACGCGCAGGCCGTAGGTCAGGGTCAGGTTGGTATTGGGCTTCCACTCATCCTGGGCATAGAGACCGAACTGGGCGGCGTAGGTGGCGGCGGCCCAGTTGGTCGTGTCGTTGGAGCCGGTCACGGCCGGGTCGGAATACCGGTAATAGAACGCTGCAGGGGAATTGTGGAAATAGTCGTTCAGGGAAGCGAACTCGTATTCGCCGAAGGCGTACTGCAGGAAGAGGTTGTCGAACTTGTAGATCTCGTTGTGGGTACCGAAGGTCAACTCATGCTTGCCCAGGTACCAACTGAGGTTGTCCGTGATCGTATAGGTGTCGGAATTCATGCGGTTGCCGCCGGAGGAATACTCGGTACCGATGTTGACATAGACCTTGTCCTTGATGTAGTTGTTGGCGCCCTTGTAGGGGATGTCGCGGTGGTCACGGACGAAGACTGCGGTCGCACGCAGCATGTTGGAGACCGACGGGGAGATCCGGGAGTTGAGCTCCGCCACGAAGGTGTTGGTCTTGTTGGCCTGCAGGTAGGACGAATTGTTGTAGTAATACGTCCGGTAGTTGGAGGCGTAACGGTCCTTGAAGGCGTCCATGTACTGATAGCGGAGCATCAGCTTGTTGGCCTCGTTGATGTTCCAGTCCAGGCGGGCCAGGACATTGTAGGAACGGATATCGATCTGGTGCTGCTTGAAGTTCTCGCCCGTGTTGCTTACCTTGTAGGTCTTCTCGTAGAAACTGATGAGCTTCTCGGCGAGTTCGGCGTTGAAATAGTCGTAGGTGCTGCCATCCTCCAGTTCAACGGTCTGGGAGAGCTTGAGGTCGTCCTTCTCATAGGAGGCGTTGGCCGGGGTGTAGATGTTCGGCCGGGAGTTCTTGTAATACTCGCCGCTCAGGAAAAGGAAGAGCTTGTTCTTGATGATCGGGCCGCCGACGGTGAAACCGAAGGTCTCGGAGTACTGCTTCTCGTACTTGGTGCGTTTGCCGTCGGCATTGAAGTACTTGACCTGTTCCTTGTTGCCCGGGGTCGTACCGATCAGTTCCTGGTTGGTGTAGTAGGTATAGGCCGAACCCTTGACGGTGTTGGTACCGGACTTGGTGATCGCGTTGATGGCACCGCCCGTGAAACCGGACTGGCGCACGTCGAACGGCGCCACGACGACCTGGATCTCTTCGATGGCGTCCAGGGCGACCGGGTTGGCGTCGGTCTGGCCGCCGTTGGTACCGGAACTGGACAGGCCGAAGGTATCATTGGCCACGGCGCCGTCGATCTGGAAGGAGTTGTAGCGGTTGTTGGCACCGGAGAAAGAGATGCCGCCGCCCTTGTTCATCGACGCCTGCGGGGTGTACTTGACCACGTCGTAGATACTGCGGTCGATGGTCGGCATCGTCTCGACCACGCGCTGGCTGAAGGAGGAGCCGGCGCCGGTAATGCTGGCATTGAAGGATTTCTCCGCCACGACCGTCACGGCGTTCAGTTCGTTGGTGGACTTGAGCTCGGCGTTGAGTTCATAGGGTTCACCGAGTTTCAGGGTGATGTCCTCGTAACGGAGGGTGCCCATGCCGAGGAAGGAGACTTCCACGGTGTAGGGACCGCCGGTACGCATGCCCTGGATGGCATAGCGGCCGTCATTGTTGGTGATGGCGGCGTACTGGGTGCCGGACGGGGTGTGCACGGCGATGACGGCGGCACCGGCCAGCGGCTCACCGCCGTCCTCCGTGATGCGACCGCCAAGGGAGGAGGTAGTCACCTGCGCAAAGGCCGTCACCGCGACGAATGCTGCGGCAAGGACTGCCAAACCTTTCTTAATCAGTTGATACATAATATTTTGGTTGTTTTTGTCCAAAAAAAGGAATAGTAATTGACAAATATAGCCAAAAAAATTGGAATCTAAAACGGTTTGAATGGCAGGAACTGCGGTCAGCAGGCAGAAAAAACGTCCGGCGGTTTTATCGGCCGGACGTATCTGTTTCCAGGTTGGAATGTCACTCTGCGTAAACAGGCCGCACCGCATACCCGAGGTAGCGGGGCATCGAATTCGTAAACCGGGAAGACACGCTGTAGACATATACCTTCGCAAAGGATGAAACGCTCGTGTCAAGGGAAGAAGACCAGATTGAGCCATATCCGTCGCTGTCCTGAAGTTCCCCGAGGACGATGCTCCGGGTCTGAGGGAGGAAGATCGTATTCCCGTTGGGGCCGGTCAGCCTGAATCCCCCGACGCCGTTGACCGTTACCCATACATTGGAACATTTGCTCCACAGTTCCTCCACTTCCGCGATGGTCGGCATTCTCCAGGAGCCGCCCAGCTTGACATGTGCGACATCGTCTTCCGGATCCAGCACGGTTTTGTTGTCGACAAAGCCATCCTTCCCTTCATACGATGAAATACAGTATTTTGTCATCTTCTCGTTCGCGTCACTGTAGGAGTAAGAAGCATTCGCATAGCCTTCTCCTTTCCCCGTTTTCCACGTCAGGGGGAACAGGCTCTGGTAATACGTCTCGGTTTCTCCCCAGGCATAGAAATCGCCTTCTTCTTCCGGCACCGATGCTCCGATGTTGCATGTCGCCCATTTGACGGACAGGCCAAGGTCCACATATTCCATGGTGGCCGGTCCCGACCCCTGCGACACGCCGGTTCCGGTATAAGATACATTGACCTTTCCTTCCATGGCATTGGAAACGATGGAGCAACTTCCGCTGGAGCTGGACGAAGCCGAGACGGGTGTGAAGGTGAATGGCACCTGGACGGATTGTCCTGCAGACAGGGAATAGCTCTTGGCCGTCCCGTTCCCGTTCGTCGGGACGGAGAAAGGAGCGGATACATTCTCAATCGTGAAGGTAAGGGTCCCGGTCCCGACATTCGTGACGGTAACGTTCTTGCTGGAGCTGGAACCGACAGGCACCGATCCGAAATCGAGGCTGGACGGGGAAACTGTGATCTTAGGGCGCTGGGCAGCATTGTCGTAGACAGCGCGGACCGGAAGTCCTGTGCAACGTTCGAAGTCGGATGTAAGTGTTATCGCTTTGTAAGAAACGGTTTCACTGAGCGAAGAAGACCAGTAAAACATATCCATATCACCCTCGCTGGGATAGAAATACTCATAGGCACGGTAACCTGCGGCGGGCAAGAAGATCGAGTTGCCTTCATATCCCGCCACCTTGCTGGTGATGCGGTACCCCATCACGCCGTTTTCGGTCGTCCAGGCCCATTTGCAGTACTTGCTGTCTTGCAATTCGCTGATTTCCTCCTTGGTCGGCATCCGCCAGTTGCCTCCGAGCAGCACATAGGCGGCATCATCCTCCGGATCGAGGACCGTCTTATTGTCGACAGTGCCCCTCGCGCTTTGGGTGTTATACTTCGTCAGTGTATGGGACGCCCCGTTGCACCACTTGTAAGCGCCCCAGTCATAGCCGGCGGATTTCCCGTCTCTCCATGTCTCGCACGGATCGTCCTGGGAGTGCCCGAAGGTATAATACGGTTCGGTCTCTCCCCAGGTATAGTAGTCGCCGAACGCTTCGGGGGAAGAGGCGCCGAGATTACAGGTGGCCCACATCACCGAGAGGCCGAGGTCTACATAATCTACGGCTCCTGTCGAAGGTGCGGTACCCGATCCCGACAAGGTAACGGTCACGGACGGCCGGGTCGCATTCGAGAGGATCGTACAACTCCCTTTGTCATTGGACGAACTGCCGGAAGGCGTGTAGGTGAAAGGAATCTGGACGGATTCTCCCGTGTCAAGGGAATAGCTCTTCGGGGAACCGTCCCCGTTCGTCTCGACCGAGAAGGGGCCGGTCACGTTTTCGATTGTGAAAGTAAGCTTCCCGTAACCGGTATTCTTGATGGTCAGATCTTTCGTGAGACTGGAACGATAAGGCACCGTGCCGAAGTCGAGCGGGGCGGGGGTCACCTCGATTTCGGGTTTGGTCCCCATGTGGTTCAGCACACCCCATACGGACCTGCGGATCGTAACGGAAGCGTCGGAAGACAGGGTCTCGGCGAGTCCGTCGGAATAGAGTTCCATGGTATAACCCTTCTTCAAGGCTACGGGAACGGCAACAAGGTAGTACCAGGTCCCGGCCTTGAAAGTACCCCCGTCCGGAGCCGTCAGCGTGATGGCCGTCGCCCCGTTTTCGATGTGGGGGACATTGTTGGTGGAGACAATGAAGGGGATCTGGTTCGCGCCGATCCGGACGCTCAGGTCGCCGGCGAGCAGCTCTCCGTTGTTGCCCCGGAACACGATCTTCTTGATATCATCCCTTACCAGGGAAAACTTTACACCCCCGCACACATTGTAGAAATGCAGGTTGTAGTCGGTCGATTTTGCGACGCATATGTACAAATCGTCCGCAAACGAACCCTCGACCCCCGTTTGGTCCGAAGGAAGATGGAGTTTGAGGATTTCCTCCGAATACGTGTTCCCGTCGGAATACGGATAAACGGCCACGAAAGGGGTCTGTCCATCCAGGTAGAAAGAGCCCAGCGACCCGGTAAACCGGGAGTGGGCTGCCGGCTCCGTATTGACAGAGGTGAACTTGCCGGAGGCATCGCCATAGTAGACATTGATACAATCCGCAGGGCTCCACAGGATATTCCCATCCTGCTCCAGAACCGTTTTGGTGTCCGGCTCTCCCGAAGTTGCATACAGGGAGAACTCCCCCGATATAAAGGCTGCCTTGTCATTGTCCATTTCCCGGGTGCATCCCATCAAGAGGGCCATCGCCGGAATAATCATCCATTTAGCTTTCATTGTATTCCCTCCTCTTGATTAGTTCCACGGTTCGTCTTCGGTCCCTTCGTGATCCCCTCCGGGCTGAATCTGTTTGTCGCCATAAACCGGACGGACAGGGTATCCGAAGCAACGGATTGCGGATAAGGTGATTTTGGAAGATGGATAGAACTCCACATAATGGGCACTCGAGCTGGAATCAAGGCTTGAAGACCAATAATAACCCCGGCCCCCCACGGATACAGCGTTCGTACCGTCTTTATACCCTGCGGCGGGAAGGAATATCGAATTGTCTGTGAAACCGGTAATCTTACTGGTTATCCTGTAACCCTGTACTCCGTTTACCGTCGTCCACGTCCACGTGCAATATTTATCGTTGCAGAGCTCTTCCCATTCCTTGATTGTGGCCATGCGCCATTTGCCGCCGAAAGCCTGGGAGGCGGCATCGTCTCCCGACTCGAGAACCGTTTTTCCGTCCACGCTGCCGGACATGGCCGAGGTATTGTATTTGGTCAAAGAATTCGAAGAACCGTTGCACCACATGTACGTATTCCAGCCGAAATCCGTCTTTGTTTCCGTTTCGCCCCAGGCGAAATAATCGCCGTATCCCTCCGGACTGGAGGCGCCCAGGTTGCAGGTCGCCCACTTGACAGACAGTCCCAGGTCGACATATTCCGCGGTATAATGCTTTTCCTTGCCGGACCCGCGGACGACGATCGTTGCATTTCCGCCGTTCGAATAGATGACGACGGTGCCGCTGTACGAAGTGGCGGAACCCGGCTTGAAAGTAAGGGTAAGCGGCTCCTGCCCGTTCACCCCGATGGTTTTTTTCGCCCAGTCGACCGACAGGAAACCGGGTTTGCCGATGGAGGTGATGACCAGGGGCTCATCTCCGGTATTGGAGATACTGACCGACTGCGAGGCCTCCCCGTTCACGTAGACGGACCCGAAGTCGACTTCCCTGGTAGAGAGCGAGAGGATGGGGCCCACGGAGACAGCGGTTCCGACTCCGCTCAGCGAAACGACCGCAGCAGGCAGGTTCCCAGCATTGGACCTGATGGTTATGGTGCCGGAATAACTCTTCGCTTCGCCCGGGAGGAACCGGGTTGTCAAGGTAGCAGGCGTGCCCGGCGCAATTGTCATACTTGACAGGCTCGCCGAGAAGATGCTTTCATCGGAGACCTCTATGGAAGATATCGTCAGCGTGGCATTCCCGGTATTCTCAATGGTTATGTCGACCTCCTTCCCGACGCCGACATCGACGGACCCATAGTTTACGGAGTCCGAAGAGAGGGAGATGAGCGGTTTGGTCTCCTCGGCGGTTGTAAAGCTTGCCGTATCGCTGTAGATGGTTTTGTCACTGCTGCCGTCCTGGACGATGATGTATCCCCTTGCATAGTAGGTAGTCCCCGGGGTCAGGCCGGTCAAGGCGACCAGGAAGTTGTCGGTATGGGTCCCGGATACCTGTTTGATGCAGTCCGCGGGCCCGATTACCGGATTCATGTTGCCGGCGGAATACACAAGCCCTTTTTCTTTGACGGTCGTATTGCAGGACGTATATACAAAGACGGTGGCCGCCGTAGTCGATGCGGTTATCTCATCTTCCGGAACTTCTACGGATGCCTCCACGCCGATTGTATACTTGACCACATCGCTCTTGTAGGAAGCGATCAGTTCATCTTCTGTACGCATATTGGCAACGACATAGCATTCATGGGTCCCGAAAGCCTTTATCTTATCGTATAGCTCATGCTCTTTATCCAGAGACAGCGTCTTTTCCGTTGTCGTTGCAACTTTCTCGCCATCGATATACACGTCGAAAGAGCATACGTAATAGCATTCGGTGACCGTTTTATACTTCAGGTCCCAGGACCCGGTCGAGGTTTCATTTGCTTCGGTTACGACAGTCCAGTCATAATCCCGGAAAGACGACATGGAGGATTCCCATGAAAGGGATATGCCCTCGCCGGATACGGATGGAGTGTCCAGGACAGGATAACCAGCGACCATGAAATACGGCACCTTGTTCATATCCTGATTCTGGAAACATCTGTATAATCCTTGGAAGTCATAGGCACTTCCCGGAAAAGTATCATAATCGTCCCCGCTCCCGATCGCATCAAAGACAGAGTAGCAATAATCATAGACCCTGGAGAAAGACTGTAAGTGCAGGTAAGCGTCTTGATAGGATACCCCATGCGCCATCAGCCGGACTTGCCTGTTCGTCAAGGGGAGTGTGTTGGCGCTGAAAGCCGTATTCCTGAATCCGGAGACGACACCGGCGCCACTGTCCAGGAATGCAAGGACCAGGGAACGGTGCTTGTCTTCCTTATCCTCCGTTATCGCGGCTGAACTGCAGGCATCCATGATCACGAAGGTATTGCTGTCAAAAGAAGCTTCATCCCGGATGTAATCCGGAGTGGCGCAGATGTAAGGCCTTCCCTTTCCCTCCTCCATACAGAAATTGATCGCCAGATTCTTGGGGTTTATGCCCATGGTGATCAGCGACGAAAGCAAACCGGGATAATAGCGGACCCCGGTATACAAGAGGCTCTTGCAGGCGGAAAAGCCCGGAAAGGCGTAATCAATAGAAGCTACTTCTATATCGGCGATAATCGGCACGGCAAGGGAGGCACCATGGGTGTCAAACATGATGAAATCAAAGGTGTTCAAATACGCCCCATGGAAGTGCTCCAACGTCACCTCTCCCGGAGAAAAAATACGGATATCCGAGAACCCCGCATCCGACAGGAACTGCGCAAGCTCATTATGATTGTGTCCGAAATAGGGATCTACGATCAAGGCGGACTTCCCCGTCATGACATAGCTGCCGTTACGCGGGGAAACAGAAGAGAAACGGTTCTTCAGGCCAGGCGTAACGGCAAAGGCCTTGCCAGTCGTCTGAGCGGACATCTCCGCATCTCCGGGCAGCGGGCTATAATTGGCCCAGATGCTGTCCCGCTGCATGAAGGACACCGTACCGTCGGAAAGATAGATGACATGCAGGACGTTCTCCATCTCCTCTATGTGGTGCACGACCATGGCAGAGTCCTTTCTCTGCTCAGGAGTCAAGGAATCCATGAAAGACACGACCGCTTCCCCGATTGCCTCGGTAATGGCAACGGAGGCCTCGAATTCCGCCTCCGTCTGGGGGAAATGCGTCGTCGGCTTCTGGACGATATGCACGCTCTTGCTGATTGCGCCTCCGGAAATCTGCACCTGGGTTTCCCGGATTTCCTTGGTATCGTTCCGGGCTACGGACAACACGACCTTGGATTCGGAAAGACCCTTGGAGGACACGACGCTGACCCAATCCACGGGAGAATCCACCTGGAAGTCCACGGTGCTTCCGACCTTCAGTTCCAGGGATGCGGGCTCACAGTCCAGTTCGTACTCGCTCTTGTCCAGGGTGATGGCATCCCCCGCGGCCTGGACGAGACTGACGCTCGAAGAGAGTCCGCCGGCTGAAATCGTAACTTTTCCCGTCCGGGCATCATAGCCGGGATTGGGCGTTGCGGAGACCGTGAGGCGGCCGCTGCCCGATCCCGAAGCCGGACTGACGGAGAAGCCCTCGCCCGAACAGCTGGCGGTCCAGTCCAGATCGGTAGTTACTGAGACGAAGAGGCTGCCCCCTTCCGGAGTAAAGGAAAGCTCCCGTACACTGGTGTCAAGGGTCGCCTCCTCTTCTTTGTTCATCAAATCGCAAGAGGCTAAAGCAGCCAGAAGGGCGATGGTGGCGACAAAAAAGCGGATGTATTTCATCTGTAAAAGATTGGAAACGGCTGAATTACAAAATGGAAGAATGATACTCCCAAAGCCAAAGATACGGAAATCCGAATGAAATACAAAGCAATAAAAAAACGTCCGGCTGTGAAAACAGCCGGACGTATCATATAGTATGTTGGAAGGATTCCTAGAAGAAGAGACGGGCGCTCAGCAGGGCCTGCCAGGTGTTGGCAATGTTCTTATAGGTAACTTCCTTCGGAGCGGTGAAGCTGTAAGTACCGTTGGAGATCTTCAGGATGTTCTCGGTGCTGTACTGCTTGGCCAGACCCCAGTTGGAGTTGATCAGGTTGCCGACATTGAGGATATCCGCACCGATCTGCAGGGTGGTCGGACGACCGGCGATGTAGACGATGAAGTCCTGGGCCACCTTCAGGTTGAAACGGTGCTGCCAAGGAGCGACCTTCGCGCCACGGACGCTGTATTCGCCACGGTGGTTGCTGAGGTACTTGTCGCTCTCGATGAAGCTCTTGAACTCGGCCTTGTTCTCTTCGGAGGTGAAGGTCATCTTGTTCAGGTCGCTGTCGGTCGGGATATAGATCAGGTTCAGGGAACCACCTTCACCGGTGACCGGGTTGGTGTACTTGCCGCTCTGGGTACCGATCGTGTAGGAACGGCGGGTGTAGGAGTAGTTACCCACATAGCAGTGGTTGTAACCCTCATAGAACAGGCCGAAGGTAGTGGCCAGGTTGCGGCCTTCCTGCAGACGGTAGCTGATGTTGGCGATCAGACGGTTCGGGGAAACGTAGGCGGAATGGCCGAGCTCCGGATGGTTGGAACCGTTGACGGAGTAGTTGCCACCGGCGAAGAGGGAGGAAACCTGGTCGCCGTAGCCTTCCTGGATACCCTTGGATTCGCTGCGGGTGTAAGCCGCCATGATATCGAGACCGAAGCCGAAGGTCTTCTGCAGCTGCGCGGTGAGAGACCAATAGTGGCCGTGCTTGTCAGAGTTGGTCAGGTAGTACGGAGCGACAGTGGTACCGGCGGAAGACTTGATGCGCTCGGAAGACCAGCTGGCACGCGGGGACGGCTCACCCGGCAGGGTGACACCGGCACCTTCCGTGTAACCCAGACGGTTGGCGGTAACGGTCTCCAGGTCATAGTTGTAGATACCTTCGAAGGAGCCCTTGATGCCCCAAGGCAGCTGGACGTCGGCAGCCAGGGAAGCCTTCCAGGTCATCGGCATGCGCAGGTGCTTGTCCATGATGGTCGCACCGCCCGGGGCCGGGAGATCCTGGGCCTTGAAGGCTCCGCCATAGATGTCCTTCAGGATATCGTTGACATTGTCATGGAAGTTCGGGGTGTTCTGGTTGGTACCGTCGGTGTCGATGAACTGGGCCTGCAGGTTGTTGGAGTTGCCGGCGGCGGAGACGATCCACACGAACGGGATACGGCCGGTGTAGATGCCGGTGCCGCCGCGCAGGATCAGGTTGCGGTTCTTCAGGACATCCCAGTTGAAGCCGAGGCGCGGGGAGACGTTCGGACGGGCGATCGGCATGTCAGCCGTGCTGGTGCCGGCCAGGGAGTTGCCGCGGGCGGCGAGCTGGAGATACTCCTTGTTGGTGTTGTTCGGGATGACTGGATAGACCGGGAGCTCGAAACGGATACCGGCGGTCATCTTGAAGTAGTCACTGAACGTGATCTCATCCTGGGCATACCAGGAGTACTGCATATACTCGAAGGACGGGTAGACCTGGGCGAGGTCGTCACGGTTGGAGTGGGTGATCGCGAAGGCGACCGGCTTGCCGGCGGCCTTGAAGCTCTCCCAGCTGTCATAGACATAGTAGCCGAGACCGCCCTGCATGAAGCCGTTCTTGGTGTTGTTGTACTCGAACTGCAGGCCGAGCACCCAGTTGTGGATGCCGTTGACCCACGTCAGTTCGTCGGTACCGACGATGGTCTGGACGTCGCGGAGGTTGCCGTAGGTGAACGGGTCCGGACCGAACGAGGTCAGGACGGCACGGTTGCTCTCGCCATTCGCATCGACATAGTTCTCAAGGATATCAACCGTCGGGAAGTTGGCACCCACGAAGGAACGGGGCTCGTTCTGGTGGGACCAGGTCACGCGGAACATGTTGTCGGCGCGGCCGATACGGGAGTTGAGCTCAGCGGCGACGGAGGTGAAGTTCTGCTCCTGGAAGTAGCGGCTGGACTCGAAGTACATCGCGTAGTCGGAAGTACGGCCGTAGGTGTCACGGTTGTACGGGTTCGGGTTGATCGGGTTGACCGAGCTGGACGGGCTGTTGGAGTTGGCCGTATGGGTGTGGCTGAAACGGACGTTCAGCTTGTTGGCGTCGTTGATGATCCAGTCCAGGCGGGCCATCACTTTGTAGTCCGGAGTCGAGAAGGAATAACCCTGGTAGCGGCCGGGGTCATAACCATAGGTGTTGGACAGGTAGTCCTTGACCTCTTTCATAAAGGACTCGGTCGGACGGACGGTTGTGCCGCCAACAGCGAAGTTAGGATCGACGCGGCCGGAAGCCGTGCTGACAACCTTACTGGAACCCGGAACGGTATCCCAGGTGTATTCACCGTTCACGAAGAAGAAGAGTTTGTTCTTGATAATCGGACCACCCAGGGTGAAGCCGAGGGTGTTGTTCAGCATGTCGGTCTTGGTGATGTCCTGATCCTCAACCTTGTAGCCACGCATATCCTGGCTGGTGTAGTAATCGTAGACAGAAGCCTTGACCTGGTTGGTACCGCTCTTGGTGACAGCGTTGATCGCACCGCCGGTGAAACCGGACATACGGACGTCGAACGGGGTGATGTTGACGCTCATCTGCTCGATTGCATCGAGGGAGATCGGGCTGCCGCCGGCCGGGAGGTTGGAACCGATACCGAAAGCGTTGTTGAACGCGGCACCGTCGACGGTCACATAGGAGGAACGGTAGTCACCGCCACCGACGGCCAGACCGTTGGAGGTCGTAGAAGCCTGCGGAGTCAGTTTCATGACATCGTTCATGCTGCGGTTGACGGACGGGAGGTTGTTCATCGTGCGCTGGCTGACGGACGTACCGATGCCGGAGCGCTTGATGTTCATGCCGGATTCGGTGCCATCGGCGACGAAGACGGCGGCGTCAAGGTTGATAGATTCTTCCTCAAGGTCAGAATTGACAGTGACGGTCTCACCGAGAGGAGCATAGATACCCTGGTTTTCCACCTTGCGGTATCCGAGGACGTCGAAGGTCACGGTGTAGGGACCGCCCGGGGTAAGACCGCTGAGACGGTAGGCACCACGGCTGTCCGTCACGGCATAGTAGGTAGCACCCGTCGGCTGGTAGACAGCGACGACCGGAGCGCCAATCACAGCGCCCTGGGCGTCAGAAACGCGGCCGGCAATGGATGCCGTCGTCACCTGGGCATAGGTGACGATGCTCGCTACCATCGAAATGGCGGCAAGCAAAACATACTTGAAAGAATGTTTCATAGATATTGATAAATGGGTTGGTTGTATTTTCCGGCCGCAAAGATAAAATAATCCATGAGAATCGGAAAATAAAAAATCGTTTTATCTTATATTTCATCGTTTTATCGCAAAAAAAGTTTGGAATTATCGGTTTTCTGCGTACCTTTGCCATCCCTTTCGGGAATGTGGACAGATTTGCCTGCTTGCAACCACGTAAAAAAATGCTAAAATGTTGACCCAAGGTCACGCCGAAAACTGTGACCGCTTTTCATATCAATGTTTTGTGTTTTTGTGATGGCTCCGCGTTCCCCCAAGGAGCCTTTTTTTGTATGTTGATATGAACTATCTGTTTACTTCCGAATCCGTTTCCGAAGGCCATCCGGACAAAGTGGCCGACCAGATCTCCGATGCCATCCTCGACGAGTTCCTCCGTCAGGACGCCTATGCCAAAGTGGCCTGCGAAACCTTCTGCACCACAGGCCTGGTCGTCGTGGGCGGCGAAGTCCGTTCCGAGCACGCATACGTCGATATCCAGAAAACCGTCCGCGGGGTCATCGACCGCATCGGTTACAACAAGGCTGAATACCGCTTTGACAGCAATTCCTGCGGCATCCTGTCCGCCATCCATGACCAGAGCCAGGACATCAACCGGGGCGTGGTCCGCGAGGAGCCCGAAGCCCAGGGTGCCGGCGACCAGGGCATGATGTTCGGCTATGCCTGCCGCGACACCCGGCAGTACATGCCCCTTCCCCTCGCCCTGTCGCACCTGACGCTCAAGACTCTGGCCGACCTGCGGCGGGAAGCCGTCCTCATGCCCTACCTCCGTCCGGATGCCAAGGCCCAGTATACCATTGAATATGACAGTGCCAACCACCGTCCGGTCCGGGTCCATACCATCGTCGTCTCGACCCAGCACGACGAGTTCGACACCGACGAGGCCATGCACGCGCGCATTGAAGAAGATGTCCGCAAGATCCTACTCCCCCGCGTCCTGGCCCAGCTCCCGCCCGAGACCGCGGCCCTTTTTGACGGGACGTACATCCTACATGTCAATCCGACCGGCAAGTTCGTCATCGGCGGCCCCCACGGAGATACCGGCCTGACCGGCCGTAAGATCATCGTCGACACCTACGGCGGACGCGGTGCCCACGGCGGCGGCGCCTTCTCCGGCAAAGACCCCTCCAAGGTCGACCGCAGCGCCGCATACGCCGCCCGCTACATCGCCAAGAACATGGTCGCCGCCGGCATCGCCGATGAAATGCTCGTCCAGGTCTCCTATGCTATCGGCATCGCCGAGCCCGTGAGCATCTTCGTCGACACCTACGGAACCGGCATCCGCCACGACAGCGAGATCGCGGCCATGGTCGGCCAGCTCTTCGACCTGCGTCCCGCCGCCATCATCCGCCAGTTCGGCCTGCAGAACCCGATCTACGAACCCACCGCCGCCTACGGCCACATGGGCCGCGAGCCTTATGTCCGCCGCCTCAAGCTCATTCGCGACGGCGCCGAGGTCGAACGCGACGTGCAGTTCTTCGGCTGGGAGAAGCTCGACGCCGTCCCCCGCATCCGCGAAGCCTTCCACATCCAGCCCGCCACCGCCTTCCAGCTGCGGTAGTTCCCCTCCCGGATCCTGGAGCGGCCATTCATCGCAGCCGCCGTCGATCCCGTGAAAGACCAACCGGAAACGCAGCGAACGGCCGAAAAACGTAAACGCCTATAATTCAGCTAACTAGAGGACCTTTATGGCAATTTGATTTGCCATAAAGGTCCTCTAAGTATTTATCAACCAAACAATTCCATTTTCCGTCCAAAATGTCTCCGTGCTGAAAACGTGTTACCGAGTGTTGTCGGAGGAAAAAGGGAGATGAAGGAACTTTGCGATTTGACGCCCGGTAGCCCCTGTCCGGGCCTGGATTTCACGGAACAACCGGATTTTCTCCTCAACGGGAGCGACGGTGACCTCCCGTACGTTCCGGTACCGGCCTCCTTTACGAATCAACTGAGCCATTTTGATATATACCCTGTCTGTGCCGGCATCGAAAACCTCGCGGATATCATGTTCCGTACCGGTATTGGAATGGATGGCTGACAACATTTTCTCCATGGAGCCATAGTAGGACAGAGCCGCGTTATAATCAATGAATTGGTATAAGTTGATAATCATGTCGATAAGCTGCGCAGTTTCCCGCTGGTCCAACTCCTCGAACAAACTGTCCAAAAAATGATAGCGGAGATAGTTCCCTGATTTACAGCAATCTTTAAGCATCCTGACGGCTTTTTTCATTTTCCACGAAGCTCTTCGATAAATGAAGGGCTCGGAAAAAGGATGGTCTGACCAGGCGTAAGCGAGAAAGTTCCATTGATAATCTTCAGCCATCATGCATAACCCCCTCTCCACAGGGTTGTTATATAGATAGACGATATTCTCGCGGACCCTTTTATCCTTGATTTTGGGCGCACTGCCGAAGCAAGACTCCAATATAGGTCCACACCGACCGATGGAGGAATTGTATTCCTTGACAAAACAGATGGCAGACTCCTTCATGAATCCGGACATCTGGTCCCGTCGTGAAGGCCGGACCGAAAGATGAAGATGGTCCGGCATTTGGCAAAACCCGAGGACCGTTATTCCATATCTCCTCGCGCAAACTGAAAAGACCGAAAAATGGACAAGATGGTCCCGCACGGTGTAAAACAGCAGCACCCCGTCAACGGTACGTTGATAGATATGATGAACAGCCTCCGGGACGATGGTCCGCTTCATTCCCCTCATAAACCGGCAAGGATTAAAGATCCGGCCCGAGCGTTTGACTCGCGCCGTAGACAAAGATCGGAAAATAATTTGAAGTATCCTATATAATACGAATAAAAACACCCGTCACATCAGTACAGAGAAACCGCACTTCAAGGGCTTCACATCACGGTCCGGTCCTGAAAAAGTTTACCAATCCCCATATAGGTGAGAAATACATTTAATTGATCCACAGCGGTTTAAGCGACCATTATGGCAAATTATTTTGCAATAATGGTCTCCTATATTCCTAACTTTCAATTATTTACATTTCTCACATATGAGACCACCCCACGGCCCGCAGCTCCCTGGTCCGGGAACTCCGAATCGACCCTCTTCGGGCGGCCGAGGAGGAGTCCGGCGACGACAGGAACGGACGGGACGTGGGCGAAAACACAGGGGAATCCATGAAATTTCACTATATTTGGGAAACAACAGTCTGCATTACAATGAAAAAGTGGATTCTTTCGGTCGTTCTGACCTTTTTGACGGTCGCGGGTTTTGCCTGCACCAACCTGATTGTCGGGAAAAAGGCTTCCGTAGACGGAAGCGTGATGTGCACCTACAACTGCGACGGGTTCGGTTTTGCCTCGCCGCTGACCTGGTACGGAGCCGGCAGCCATGTGGCCGGAGAAAAGGTTCCGGTACGGGGCTTCGGCGCCAACGGCACCGGGCGGTTTGTCGACCAGGCCCCGTATACCTATAACGTGGCCGGCCTGATGAACGAGAACCAGGTCACCATCGTCGAGACGACGTGGGACGGCCGGGAAGAACTCCGTAATCCGAACGGATGGCTGGATTATTTCACCCTGATGCACCTGGCGCTCCAGCGCAGCCGGACGGCCCGTGAGGCCATCGCCGTGATGGACGCCCTGGTCCAGCAGTATGGCTACAATGCGACCGGCGAGTCGTTCGCAGTCTGTGACAAGGACGAGGCCTGGATCATGGAACTGATCGGCAAGGGTCCCGGCCGCAAGGGCGCGGTCTGGGTGGCGCTGCGGGTGCCGGACGATTGTGTCTGTGCCTATGCGAATGCCAGCCGGATCCAGCAGTTCCCGCAGGCGAAGAAGGCCGACAAGAAACTGGGCTTCTGCGTAGTAGAGGGAGAATGCATGTACAGCGCAGACGTGATTTCCTTCGCCCGGGAGATGGGATTCTATGAGGGAAAGGATGCGGACTTCAGCTTCCGCGAGGCCTATGGACCGCTGGATTTCAGCGCCATCCGCTATTGCGAGGCCCGTGTCTGGAGCTTCTTCCGCCACCACTATGACACCGCCGAAATGGACAGCTACCTGCCGTTCATCAACGGCCAGACCGACGTGATCGACCACCTGCCGCTCTGGATCAAGCCCAATGCGCCGCTTTCCGTGCGCGACCTGATGAACGACATGCGCGACCACTACGAGGGCACCGCCCTGGACATGACCGTCGATGTGAGCGCCGGTCCCTGGGCTTCCCCGTACCGCAACCAGCCCGTCAATTTCAAGAGCAGCGACGGGACTGACATGTTCCGCGAGCGTCCGATCGGCTGTCAGCAGAGCGGCATGACCATGGTCTGCCAGATGCGTTCCTTCCTGCCGGACGAAGTCGGCGGCGTGACCTATTTCAACATGGACGATGCCACGATGGTGGCCTACGTGCCGGTCTACTGCAGCATCAACCGGGTGCCGGAACCGTTCCGCAGGGAGAACAACGACATCCGCGAATTCAGCACGGAGAGCGCTTTCTGGATGAACAACTTCGTGGCCAACATGGTTTATCCGCGGTACAGCGCCATGATCGGCGACCTGCGTGAGGCGCAGAAAGAGCTGGAAGACTATTATGCCGAAGACCAGAAAGAGGTCGAGGCCAAGGTGGCGGACATGACCCACAGCGAGCGGGTCGATTACCTGACCGCCAAGACCGAAGCCTATACGGACAAGATGATGACGCGGTGGGACAAACTGGCCCGCCTGCTGATCGTCAAGCACAACGACCAGATCATGCAGCCTTCCGAAAATGGCGTGGTGGTGCAGGGCCGCCGGACTTCCCCGGCCTATGCTCCGGCCTTCATCGATGCCGTCAAGGCCCAGACCGGCGACCGGTACGTCAAGCCGGTGCAATAGCCGGATCGGTCCAGTGGATGCGGATGCCTTTGCGCTCCATGCCCCGGAACCAGGTCATCTGCCGTTTGGCGAACTGATGGATGGCATTGGCCAGCAGGATCCGCATTTCCTCCCGGGAGAGAATCCCGAGGACATACTGGGTAACATACTTATACTCAAGACCATAATACATCAGGTCTTCTGCCCGTACGCCGCCTGCCATCAGACGGCGTACTTCGTCCGGTAACCCGGCCTCCAGCCGCTCGTCCAGCCGGCGGTCGATCCGGGCGACCCGGTCTTCGCGGGACACGAGCGTGCCGATATAATAGACTTTCTTGGGAAGGAAACCGCTTCGGACCACGGGATGTTCCGCTTCATACAAAGCGACTTCCAGCGCACGGATGGTCCGGCGCCGGGATTCCAGGGTGGATGCGTCGGTATCTGGCTTCAGGGCCAGCAGACGGGCGTGCAGGTCGGCGGTCGATTCCCCCTCCAGGGCCTCCCGTAATTCCGGATCCGGCGGAATCTGGGGCAGCGTATAACCGCAAGTGGCCGCCTCGATGTACAGGCCGGAGCCTCCGCAGAGGATCGGAATGCCGCCACGGCTCCGGATATCCTGGTACGCGGTTTCGAAATCCTGCTGGAACTGGTAAATGTCGTATCGGGTACCCGGCTCGGCGATGTCAATCAGGTGATACGGAATCTCCTGGTATTCCTCCAGATCCTTCCCGGTCCCCAGATCCATGCCCCGGTATACCTGCCGGGAGTCGCCCGAGAGGATCTCCGCACCGGCGCAACGACCGTCCGACGGCTGACCGTTCCCCCGCAGCCGGTTCAAAACCCGGGCAAGATGGACGGCATAGCGGGTTTTCCCGGATGCGGTCGGTCCCAGCACGCAGATCAGGTCGATCTCCCCGGCCTCGTATGCGGCGAGGATTTCCGCCGGATCGATTCGTTCGGCAACGGGAAGCTCCGCCATCGGCGGAATGCCGGGGCGGTCGGGCAGCAATTGGGTCCGATTCGGGACGGGACGGGGTTTTTCGGTCATGTGGCAAATGTAAGAATAATTCGTATATTTGCATCCCCTTTGACAGGAAAGACCATGCCGAAAGCCAAGAGCAAAATCCAGATCAGCAACCGCCGGGCCTCGTTTGACTACGAGTTCCTGGAGACTTATACGGCCGGAATCCAGCTCGTCGGAACGGAAATCAAATCCATCCGCGCCGGCAAGGCCTCCCTGGTCGATGCGTTCTGCTATTTCGACCAGCGCGGCCAGCTCTATGTCAAAGGAATGAACATCGCCCAGTATTTCTGGGGTTCCTGGGGCCAGCACGAACCCGTCCGGGACCGCAAACTCCTGCTGACCAAGCGCGAACTGCGCCATCTCCGCCAGGAAGTCAAGCTCAAGGGCAACACCATCGTCGCCGTCCGCCTTTTCGTCGCCGAGAACGGCTACGCCAAGCTCGTCATCGCCCTGGCCAAGGGCAAGAAAGCCTACGACAAACGCCAGAGCATCAAGGAAAAAGACATCCGCCGCGAAATGGATCGCAGCGGATACTAAGTCATTCCCGTCTCTAAAAAGATTATCCTTCCGACAGGCAGTAGGTGCGGCGGGGGCCCTCGGTGGATTTCCAGTAGTCGGCGTCAAAGGCGTCGCCGGGCCAGAGATAGGGCTCAGACCGGTCGATCCGGGTGCAGAGATAAGTGATCTTGTAGCCTTGTTCCATGAAAAGCCGTTCGTAATAGGTCCGGACCTCGTAGAGGGCCGCGACCCGGTCGGCGGGCATGGACCCGTCCGCGAAAAGCGACTCCGGAGGGGTCGCATACAAGTCGGTCGTTGCTGCCAGGACGGGCAGGCCGTTGACCTGGCAGACCGCCTTGGTATATTCATGCAGGAAGCGGCTGTCGGTTTTCAGATGCACCAGACCGCCGGGCTGCAGGAAACTGCGATAGCGGGTCAGGAAACGCGGGGAGGTCAGCCGGCTGTTCTCGCTCTTGAGCTGGGGATCGGAAAAGGTCAGCCAGATCTCGGCGATCTCGCCGGGTGCGAAGAAGGCTTCGATGAATTCCACCCGTGTCCGCAAAAAGGCGACGTTCGGCAACTGGTTGACCGTGGCGTACTTGGCCCCCTTCCACAGGCGGGCCCCCTTGATATCCACGCCGATATAATTACACTCCGGATTGCGCAGGGCCAGGTCGATGGTATACTCCCCGCGTCCGCAGCCCAGCTCCAGGACGATCGGCTGGGGCTTCGCGAACATCCGCTCGTTCCAATGCCCCTTCATCGGATGGTCCTTCAACACCAAACCGTCCGCCTGCAGGTCCACCACCTCTTCCATATGCGGCTGCAACAGGCAGCCGAACGATTCATTCTCCAGAAATTTCTTCAGTTTACCGTGTCCCATGGCGTGTCAGACGGAGTCCTGTCCCCGTTACATTGAATTGATCCGAAAGATTCTCCGGGATGGAAACGGCCAGGTCCCACACCCCCGCCTGAACGGGACGCAGGTCATGCCGGTATTCCACCCAGAAATGTTTTTCATAGAAAGTGCTGTCCGATAGCTCCTTGCGGCGCATCCACACCGTTTCCTCATACGGCTGCCCCGACGGGGCCGTCCACTGCAGGCGGAGCGGAAGCTGCCGGAAAGAAGAGAACACGACATCGTCGCAAGCCATTCCCACCAGCAGGTCCAGGTCGTAGGTCAGCGTCGAATCCGCCAGGTCCACCTGGAAACCATACCGCCCCAACGCGTCCCGGTCCGCTACGCGTACGAACGTCTCCTCCATCGCCGGACGGCGACAGGCGGAAACGGCCACCAGGACCATCAGGACAGCGAGGAGGCGTTTCATGACGGTTGCTGCCCTTCATTCTGTTTGGACGGACGGTGGCCCTTCTGGCCCTGTCCGCCCTGCCGGTTTTCACCTTTCTTCCCCGAACCGCCCTTCTTCTTGCGCTTTTTGGACACGGTATCGAAACGGGTGATGCTGTCATCCCCCACGGCCGTCACGAACTCCGGAAGCTCCGGCTCCGGTTCGTACTTCAGCGATTCCGGACGGATGCCGTTGCGGTTCATCTTGATGATTTCCCGCACCTCGGAGGCGTCCAGCGCATAGATGTTGGCCAGGGACCCCTTCTCATAGGAGAAGTACATGATTTCCCGCAGGATATCGGTCTTGACCAGCCACGCCGGGCCGTCTTCGAATTCGAGCGGCTCGGAAACCCGCGGAATGCGGGACTGGGCATCCAGATAATTGGCCACCTCATAATTGAGGCAGCACTTGAGCTTGCCGCACTGGCCGGCGAGTTTCTGCGGGTTCAGGGACAGGTCCTGCGCCCGGGCCGCACCGGTCGTGATCGACTTGAAATTCGTGATATAATTGGCGCAGCACAGTTCGCGACCGCACACGCCCAGGCCGCCGATGAGGCCGGCTTCCTGCCGGGCGCCGATCTGCTTCATCTCGATACGGATGCGGAACTCCTCGGCGAAAACCTTGATCAGCTGGCGGAAGTCCACGCGGCCGTCGGCGATGTAATAGAAAATAGCCTTTGTACCGTCTCCCTGGAACTCCACATCACCGATTTTCATCTCGAGACCCAGTTCCGCGGCAATCTGGCGGGCCCGGATCATAGTATCCTGCTCACGCGCGATGGCTTCCTGCCATTTCTCGATGTCGAAGGGCTTGGCTTTCCGATAGATCCGCTTGAATTCATAGGTCGCCGGATCAATGCCCTTGCACTTCATCTGACGGCCCACGATCGGTCCTTCCAGGGTCACGATGCCCAGGTCGTGGCCGCTCTGCGCCTCCACGATGACCATGTCGCCCATCTTGACGCTCTGGCCGGAATCATTGCGGTAGATGCCTTTGCGTGTATTTTTGAAACGCACCTCGAAATAGGGGGCATACTGCTCCTGGCCGACCCCATGGAGCCAGTCGTAATCCTCCAGCTTGCAGCATCCGCGCCGATAGGTGCAGTTCAATTCATCATTCTGGCCGCGGGTCACCGTACAACCCCGGCTGCAGTCGAACTTGATATTTTCGTTCTCGTTATTCATGACTCAGTCTTTCAAACCGATGCCCACAGGCGGGTCATCATGTTGCAGAACAGGATCTTCTGTCCTACGTTCCTCTCCAGCAGGCGGGCCGTCCGCCCCAGGATATCCAGCGCCTTGCGGCAGAAGGTCTTGCCCAGCCGCGCAGCCGCATCTTTGTAAAAAGCCTCCTCCTGCGGCGGGATCGAAGCCACCGCCTCCATTCCCTGCTGGAGCAGGAAAATCTTGCGGAGCCGGCTTCCAGCGAACAGGCAGAAAGCCTTCTGCCGTTCCCGCGATTCCAGCGCAGCCAGGGCCTCGCCCACTTCCAGGACGTCTTCCAACTTGCGGTCCGTCAGGTTCCCGATCATCTCGGTGAACAAATCCTGGAACAAACCGGCATCGCCGGCGCCCGACAGGTATTGGAGCGCCATGCCGACGCTGCCGTCCGCATAGGCAGCCGCTTCCGCCGCCGACTCCGGATCGACGCCCCGCTGCTCCACCAGTGTCCGGACGACTTCCTCCGTGGACAGGGGCAGCACGCGCATGTGCTGGCACCGCGAAGAAATGGTCAGCAGCACGTCCTCGGGACTGTGGGTCACCAGGATGAACACCGTCTGCTCCGACGGCTCCTCGATGGATTTGAGCAGCATGTTCGCCGTCTGCGGATTCATCTTCTCGGGCATCCAGATGACCATGAACCGGTAGCCGTCGCCCGACAGGGACAGTTTCTGCAGGATCGACTTCCCCTCCGCCACGGCAATCACGCCCGATTTCTTCTCGATGCCCAGGGCCGCGGACAGTTCATTCTCCAGGAAATTCGGGTTCGCCTCCAGCAGTTCCCGCCAGTATTTGGAAAAATCATCGCACGTCAGGTCCTTCACTGCCCCGGACACCTTGGTGCCCGACGAGATCGGGAACGAGAAATGCGTATTCCATTCATAATGCGTGTTTCCAGTCAGCAACTCGATGAATCCCAGCACCAACGGCAAGGCGCCGCCGCCTTCGTTCTCATGCAGCAGCAGGGCGTGGGGAACACGTCCTGTCGCAGCCATGCTCCGAAAAGCCCGCTTGACATCCTCATTGCCGATGATCCCGTCCAGATTCATGATTTCCTTTCCGATACAAAACGGGCCAGGTCCGCCAGCGCCTGACGGTCTTCCCCTTGGGGAAGCACATCCAGGGCCGCAATGGCCTTGTCCACATATTCATCCAGCCGCGCGACGGCATAATCCATCCCGCCGCGGGTCTTGACAAACGCCACGATTTCCGCCTGATACTCCGGATGCTCGCCGATCTGCGTCACCATCCGGCGCACCGATGCCTCCTGCTCCGGCGCGGCCTGCAAGGCGCCCAAGAGCGGCAGTGTGATCTTCTGCTCCTGCAAATCCTGCCCGACCGGTTTACCGATGGAAACATTTTCCTGATAATCAAAGATATCATCCTTGATCTGGAAGGCCATTCCCAGGTTTTCCGCATAGGAGCGCACCGCTTCCTCCTGCGCCGGCGTCGCCTGCGCGGAAATCGCGGCGGACAGGGCGGCCGCCACGAAAAGCGAAGCCGTCTTGTTATAAATAATCCGCTGGTAATCAGCTTCTTGCGTATCGCCCGCAGAGGCCTTCTGCAGCTGAAGCATCTCGCCCTCCGCCAGATCCGCCAGGGTATCGGCGAAGATCCGGATGACCCGGTTGGACTCACGCGATGCTTCCAGGATCCGGGCTACCGCCCGTACCAGCCAGAAATCGCCCAACAAGACCGAAGCCCGCGAACCCAGCAGTGACATGACGGTCGGCCGTCCCCGCCGCTCCGCGCTCCCGTCGGCTACGTCGTCGTGCAGCAACGTGGCGTTGTGCAGGAGTTCGGAAGCCGCGGCGAAACGCAGGGTGTCGTCGTTCACCCGGCCGCCGATGGCACGGGCCACCAGCAGGGCCAGGATCGGCCGGAGCTGCTTGCCCGGGTGGTCCAGCAGCGCACGGTTGGTCCGGTTCAACAATTCGATATCACTCTCCAAAGAGTCCAGGATCAGCTTGTTCACCTGATCCAACTCGGCCTGAAGGCGTTTTCTGACAGCAGTTTGGTCCATCCTTACAATTGTTCTATCAAAGCATCCACCGAGTCCACGAAAACGACCCGGTCACAATCTTGGGGGGCTGTCATCCCTGTCGCGGCATAATGCCGGAACAGGTCTTTGAGCGGCTCATAAAAGCCTTTGATATTCAATGCGAATATCTTTCCGTCGTACTGGCCGAGCTTGGCCAGCACGTGGGTTTCGATCAGTTCATCCAGGGTGCCGATGCCGCCGGGCAGGGCGATGACCGCCTCCGCCTTGTCGCGCAGGATCCCCTTTCGCTCGGCCATGGTATCCGTCCAGACCAGCTGCGTCAGTCCTTCATAGGCATATTTCGCCATGAAACGCGGAACGACGCCGATATGGCGCCCGCCGCAACGGACCGCTTCGTCGGATATGACTCCCATGGTCCCCCGCCAGGATCCGCCGGAGACAATGGTATACCCCTTCCCGCACAGCCGCCGGGTCACTTCACGGGCGGCTTCGTGGAAATCCGGATCGATCTCCTGGATAGAAGAACAGAACAGGGCGATGCGTCTTTCTTCCATGTCCTAGAAGAAATAAGCCAGGGAAACGGACATGCCGTTGAAATGTCTCTTGTCCTTGAAGGCGGACTTCACCGTATTCCCGATGTATTCGGAATCCACCGTCCCCCCGTCCGCGGACAGGGAGCCGAAATTCCAGAAATACCGGCCGGTCAGCTGCATCCGCCAGAAATCGATGCCGATACCCAGGCCCAGGCCATATTCAAAGCGGCGCAGGTCCGCATCCTTGAATTGATTGGACATTTTTTCAAGGACGGTATCATCCGCCGAATACTTCGAGGACATGTTCACGCCGAAACCGATGAACGGCTCGGCGAAAACATAGGGCCGGAAAGCCATCAGGTCGGGTCCGTACTGGAACTGCACCGGAATCTCGACATAGCCCACCTTCAGGTCCATGTCCTGGGCGGAAATATCCGCCACGGAATGGATCTGGTCCAGGGAAGTTCCTTTCACCTGATAGGTCAGCTGCGGCTGGATGGCGAAGCCCAGGCCCAACGGGAAGTTGAAAGCCACGCCGGCATGATACAGGGATACGCTGGAGGCTTCGAATTCGGAGACACTGGCCTTCGAAGAAGTGAAACCGGCCAGAACGCCCATCCGGGGTTGCGCCTGGACGGTCAACGCCATGGCCATCGCCGCGAGGACGATGGTGATGAGTCTCTTTTTCATGTACTTACAGCTTTTCGATGATGTCGACGATCTCCTGGCGCGGCACGGCGCCGACGGAACGGTCAACCACCTCGCCGTTCTTGAAGAACAGCAGGGTAGGGATGCTGCGGATGCCATATTCCATGGCAATTTCCTGGCAGTCATCGACATTGCACTTGACCACGTCGATCTTGTCGGCATAGGTTTCCGCCAGCTCGTCCACCGTCGGGGAGAGCATCCGGCACGGACCGCACCATACGGCCCAGAAATCGACCATGACCGGCTTCGGGCCGGAGATGATATCCTTAAAGGTTGCAACAGTAGCTACTTTTGCCATAATCCAAAGTCTTTAAAAAGGTTCGTTTTGCAAAGGGTATAATACCCATCTAACCCACAAAATTACGAAATAATGCCCGGAATGCAAAGAAATCCGCATCTTACTAGGGCAGCAGCTCCCGGATGATTTCATCCGAAACGAAGAAATGATCCTCGGGGATGCGGATGCGCTCTCCGGGGATTAACGTCAAAGCCCCCTCTGACCGCAGACGGGAAACGGCCTGGGGAGCAGCCAGCCGCTCCAGTTCCGCTTTCGGAAGGCCAGCATCCGTCCGCAGGGCCAGCATCAGCCGCTCCACCCGCATGTCCTCCCCGGTCAGGAACTCCTGCGCTACCCTCCAGTCCGGCAGTTCGTCGCTGTTCCACCGGCGGGTACGCCCGTCCGGCAGCAAAGAATGGGCTCCGGGGCCGAAACCGGCATAGGGAACGCGGCGCCAGTAAGCTGCGTTGTGCCGCGCCTCGAAACCGTGCCGGGCAAAATTTGAGATTTCATAATGACGGTAACCGGCCGAGGCAAGCACCTGACACAGGATATCATATTGCCGGCGGCACTGCTCATCGGAGGCCTCCGCATACCGCCCTTCCTGCACCTGCCGCTCCAGCGCGCTCCCCTCTTCGACCGACAACTGGTAGGAAGAAATGTGCTCCGGCTCCAGCGCCAGGGCCTGTTCTAAGGTGGAGCGCCATAAATCGTCCGACAGCTGGGACAGCCCGAAAATCAGGTCAATGCTGATGTTGTCGAAGCCCCCTTCCCGGAGAAGGTTGAACGCCCGAAGGGCCCGCTCCGCGGTATGCCGACGGTTCATCCAGCGCAGGATCCCGTCGTCGAACGACTGGACGCCCATGCTGATCCGGTTCACCCCCAGACTGCGCAAGCCCCGGACATACTCCGGACCTTTCTCTACGATATCCTCCGGATTAACCTCAACCGTAAATTCCTCGAAATCAGCAGGAAGTCCCAGAGAACAGAGGGCTTTACGGCACGTGTCCACGACCCGGCCGAGCGCAGAAAGCGGCAGCACCGAAGGGGTGCCGCCGCCGATATACAACGTATTTACAGATGCCGTCGCAGCGATTTCCGCTGCCCGTGAAGAGATCTCACGGCAGACCTCGTCCACATAGTCCACTATCTGCGCCGTTCCCTTGCACACCTCGGAATAAAACCCGCAGTACGTGCAGAAACTCTTGCAGAAAGGGACATGGACATAGATCATCTAGCGCAGCATCAGCTCGGCCGATCCCAGGAGCGCCTGCTCCGTGTAGGCCTCAACCGTATAGATGCCCTTGCTGAAGGACGGAATGTCGTTGAGATAGATGCTCATCTCGACCTCGCGTCCCTCGTAGTCGACTTCGCGGGAAGCGGAAGCGACCATCGCCTCGCCGTTCAGGGTGAACTGGCTGCGGTTGGCATTGGTCAGGATGACGCCCTCCGGATCCTTGACGCGGATGTACACGCGCACCGGTCCCTTCGGTGCCAGGTCGTTTTCAACCAGGCTCAGGGTCGTCAGCATCCGGACGACACGGCTGCTGCGGTCAGTGATCTTGTCGGAGCCGTTGTAGGCCTCCAGGCGGATGCCACGGGCCTTGATGACGGATCCGGCGGCCACCTGGCCAGTCAGGCTGGCGACCTGCTGGGTCAGCTCTTCGTTGGCCTTCTTGCTCTCGGCGGCCTCGCGGCGCGCGGCGGCGGCATCGGCCGTCAGCTTGTGGTTCAACGTATTGAGCGAGTCAATCTGGGTGATGTAGCCGCGCATGATGGAGCGCAGGGTACCCAGTTCTTTCTCGTACTGGCGCATCTTGGTGCGGTTGGTCGCCTCGGTCTTCTGGATCTGCTCGATCAGCGCGGCCACCTCGGCACGGGAGGTGTCGAGCTGGGAGTTGATGCTGTCATAATCCGAAGACAGGGACTCGTAATCTTTCTGGAGGGCCACCATCTGTTCGGTCAGGTCCTGTTTCTCCGCTTCAAGGTCATTGACCAGGGAGGATTTCTGGGTCCACACATAAGCCAGGACGCCCGCCAGGGCCACGGCCACGGCGGCCAGTCCGTACATCACACCGCGAAGGGTCTTGGCTTTCGCGATCTGGGCTTCTGCCTCACGGCGCATCTGAATAGGATCGTTCTCCATATCTTTCCAATTTAAGTTTCACGCATACGGCCCCTTCCGCGGAAGAGGCATCATACAAAAATAACAAAAGAATCGGGATTTTCACCCCGATTCCCTTGTTTTTCAAATTCCGTACCGCTAGCGCTGGAAGGGATCCCCCTTCGGCGACTGGCTGACAACCCAGCGCAACGAATTGACAAAGAGAAGGTTCTGGGTCGCGTCCGTAAAGCACTCGTCCCCGTGGCCCATGTTGATGTAGACCATCCGGTACTTGGTGTTGGTCCAGACCACCGGGAAGTCCCCGCCGAAGACCACATCCTTGAGGCCCATCGGGAAATTCTCCGGCGCCAGGCTCGCCAGGATCCGGATATCCGGATTGGAGCGCGGGTCGGGCTGCCACTGGTAGTACTCCGTGGCCGGCGCTACATAGCGGTCCGGCAGGTTCTTGGTGATGTCATGGTCATGTCCTTCGATGTTGACCAGGCCCGGCTGCGGCGGCCAGGTATTGCACAGGAAACGGACGCCGCCCAGAAAATCCCGGAACCACATCCATTTCAAAGACTGGTCATTGTAAGCAGCGGCATGATAGCCCAGCCAGCCGCCACCGTTTTCCATGTACTCCTGGAAGGCAGCCTGGTCGGCCGGCGAGGAAGGAGCCACGTCCGGCATGATGATGACGTCGTACTGGGACAGGTCGCCATTTTCAAGCAGGCTGGTGCTCACATCCATGATCCAGCCCTCCCCGTAGGTCAGGCGGTGGAAGAACTCGATAGCCTGGTGGGAAAAGTCGCGATGGGCCTCTTCCACGTAGTCGGAGTAATACAGAAGAGCTTTGAAGCGCGGCGTCTTGCCGGCATAACTGGCCGGGCGGACGTCGGCCGCCGACACGAAAGTGGATTGGGGTGCGGTTTTATGACCGCAGGCAGCCAGCAGGATGGCCGCTGCCAGGATTGCAAGACGTTTCATATTAAAAATCATTGATATTCAGCAGTTAAGGACAAGAACTTCCCGGCGGTCGTCACCCAGACTTCCTTGTAGCAGGCATTGTTGGTCCGGGGCCAGTAGGGTTCGTCCCCGTCCCCGAGGGTGCGGATGCCGACCGGCATCTCTCCGGTCACTTCCCCGATGGAAAAACTGTTCATCGAAGGGTAGTTACGACCTTCTCCATAAATCATAGACTGGCCGAACGGGTTCAGGCCCGTCACCCAGGAAAGCTGGTCGCGGCCGATCTGCAGCAACGTTTCGTCCCCCAGGAACCGGCCGCAAAGCGCAGCCGCTTTGCCCTGGGACAGGATGATGGCGTTGTTGCCGTTGAAGATGCTGAACCAGATCGGGAACTGGCGGAGACGGAAATTGCGGCCGCCTTCCCCAAGGGGCTGTCCGGTGGCGAATTGCGTCTGATAATGCTGGACGGCATCGGCCGGTGCAAAGAGGTGCAGGCGGGTAAAGGGATCTTCATCCTTCCATTCATCCGACCGGTACACCCCGGCCGGAATCATGCCGTATTGTCCGCGGGCGGCGAGGCCCTTGAGGTATTCGCCATGAAGCCGGACGGCCTCGATCCAGCGGGGCCGGTCCGGGTGGTCCGGCAGCAGTTCACACAGCTGCACCAGGGCCTGCATAAAGACCTGTTCGCGGGACTGGTGGATGTAATGCACCAGGGAACGGCGGGTGGTGTCCCGATAGAAGAAACCTTGCAGAAGTCCGTCACCCTCAAGCGGTTCGGTCTGCTGGCAGGAAAGCGTATAGCGGATGGCCTCCGCCGCTTCCTCCGCATAACCGGACTCCCCGGTCAGGCGATACAACTGGCCGGCCGCCCAGGAGACGGTCGCCATATACTGGCTCGGGGAGGTATTGAACGTGTGCTCCATCATGTGCCGGAACGGCTCGAAGCCCTCCTGCGCAAACCGCTCCCGCGCAAAGGCGTAATCTTCCACGGCCGCCTGGCGAAGGGCCGTCTGCAAGGAGTCGGAGCCGGTCAGGTTCATGGCGCCGAAGGCCTCATACCCGGCGGACAGGAAATTGTCAAAGGCCAGGTTCTGCTTGCGCACGGTCTCGATGTCATCGGCCGTCCCGACGCGGTTGTCCGTCCAATGGAGCAGGCCCATCGAAGAAGCCCGCCACCCATCGCCGAAACGGCAGTGCAGCAGGAACGCCAGTCCCCAGCGGGCCTCTTCCTCCAGCCGGGCGGCCAGGTCCGGTTCCGTCTCGCGGCAGGCCTGCGCCGCCTCCAGCAGCGCATAGGCCACGTCGCCGGTCTGCAGGGTCTGCTGCGACAGGTCGCCGGCATCGTGCCAGCCGCCGCCGTAGGAGATCCGCATCCCGTCATGGACGCTGAACAGGTCGTGGTGGCAATCGGCATGGATGCCCGCAATGGCATCGCCGCAGCGCTGGCAGTAGATATAGTTCAGGACCCGCCAACGGGCATCGGTCCACAGCCGGGTGCTGATCCGGAAGGGGGCGGATTCCTGCCCGCCGGCCCGAATGACATACCGGCCTTCGCGTTGCAGGGCCGAAAAATCGGCAGCACCATACGTTTCGCAGGCCGCGATCCGGCCCCGGTAAACGGTCCGGCGGCGGTCCAGGTCATAGACCTTGAAACCTCCTTCTGCCAATGGCAGATAGGCCATCTTGGCCGCATCGGGCTCATACCCGGTCGAAGAAACGACGATCCCCTGCGGCTGCCAGCCCACGACCGGTGCGTCCGTGGCGACCCGCTGCAGGCGGATGTCCGTAATCCGGTAGACGGAACTGTCGGCGGGAGACTGGCCGCGGTCGGTCACGGAGAAGGTCAGGCTGCCCATCTTCTCGCGGCGGAACTCACCGATTTCCAGGAAACAGGGATTCGGACGACCGTCTTGCAAAGGGATATAATGGGAGCCGGAGGGCTCGTTGTAGCCGGGTTTGGCAGGACTGGGGGCTGCGTTGAAGGAGACCGTCAGGCTGGTCACCTCTGCTCCCCCTGCCTGGGGCGTTACCGTAAAGGCGATCCGGTTCCATTTCTCCAGGTCCCTCTCGTCCAGCGGCAGACGGGCGGAATAGGAGCCGAAGGTCGCATAATCGATATCATCCGGCGACCCGACCGGGCGCACTTTCGCGTGATTGGCGAAACGGATTTCCAGCTCTTGCGGCAGGACCTCTTCCTCCAGCACGGGCTCGGCCGCCCGGACCGCTTCGTAGGAGCGTTCCGGGTGGAGCGGCAGCGGTCGGTGGACCCGGTCGGAAGCGAGGATCTCCGCTTCCAATTCCGGGTCCACGGCCAGCTTCCCTTCCGGGACAGCCGTACACGCCGCCATCAGTCCCAGCAGCAGGATCAGCGGACGGCGGCCCATAGGATCGAGTTGACCAGCAAGGTCTTGAATGCCTCGTTCTCCATCAGCTTCGGACTGTGGCCGAACTGGAAATAAACGTTGCGCCCGAGCACGGACGTATTCGTCCAGATCACCGGATGGTCGCCCATCTTCACGGGCGTGGAAAGGGTATAGGAAGACTCATCCACGGTCGCGAGGACTTTCACATCCGGCGACTTCCGGGGATTCTTGTCATAGGTATACCACTCGTCATCCGGCAGGGTGAAGGACGCCGGGACACCGGCGAAGATGGGATGCTCCGGGGCTTCCACATCCACACGGCCGTCCGACAGGTCGGCGATGTAATTGTCGAAGCGGATGCCGCCCAGGAACTGCGAGAACCAGGGCCACATCGGATAGCCGTCGAACTCGCCCAGCAGCGAAGCATGGTGCAGGCCGACCCAGCCGCCTCCGCGGTTGACATACTGGATGAAAGCCTCCTGGACTTTTTCCGGCCACGGATAGGGCGGGAAGTCCAGCTGGAGGACGGCGTCGAAACCGGCCAGGAAAGCGGCATCCACATCCTTGAGGTTGTTGCGCTCGGTAATTTCAAAGCCCTTCTCCTTGGCCACTTCCTGCAGCCAAGGCATGGTGGCTTCGGTAAACGGCAGGTGATGTCCACCGAGTTCCCGCAGGACAAGGATCTGCGCCGGTTTCAAATGGATGGACCGGATATAGGAGGTCTGCGGCTCGCAGTTGGCGAACTTGACCGCTTCCAGCAGGCCGGACAGCGCGGCGCGGGCGGAATCCCGGTCGGGCACGATCCGGCGGAGTTCACCGAAGGAGGCCCGGCGGCCGTCGGCGAAACGGCGGACCACATCCCAGCCTTCAGGGGCCTTGTAGGCCATCATGCAGGAGCCGTCAATCTTTTTATACGGCCAGAAGGTCCAGCCGATGTTGTTGTCTTCCAAGGTTTTGCAGAACTCAGCCTGCCAGAGGTCCGTGCCATGGCCGATTTCGCCCATGTACATCGGGAGGTTGGTCTTGTCCCGGAATTCGATGAACGAACGGATGGCATCCGCATCGGTACCGCCGCCATAACGGTGGCAGGTGTACATGATCTTGTCATCGAACTTCCAATCCGTAAACATCGAGAAATTGCTGTTCCACTGGGCGCCGCCCAGCAGGACGATGTGGTTCTTGTCGACTTCCCGGATGGCAGCGACAGCACGCTTGTACAGCGGCTCCAGCTGCTGGTTCAGCTCGTCCTGCTTCTCCCGGAAATGCGTGGCGATCGGCTCGTTGCAAAGCTCATAGCCCAGGATGACCGGCTCGTCCTTGTAGTGGGCGGCGATCCGTTTCCAGATGTCGCAGAAAAGGGCCTGGGAGGCCTCGCTTTCAAAGAGCCAGGGATAGCCGTAGCTGTCGTCGATGTTGTCGCCGGTCTGGCCGCCCGGGGCATCATGCATGTCCAGGATAAGGTACAGGCCGTGGGCGCGGCACCATTCCACCAGTTTATCGACGCGCTCGAACCCGTCCTGCGCGGAGGTCAGGCCCATGTAGTCTTCGTCGGTGAAGAGCTTATAATGGAAAGGAAGGCGGATGGTATTGGCGCCAGTCGAGGCGATGAAGGCGATATCGTCTTCGGTGATATAATTGTCCTTGAAGGCTTTCCAGAAGTCGGCCGCACCGTCCGGGCCGAGCAGCTGGCTGAACGCCTCGTTGATCAGCCGCGGGGAGGTGGCCCGGCCGAAATTGAACATATAGCCTTCCGGATTCAGCCAGTTCCCGAGGTTGGTGCCTTTGATCAGGAAAGGCTGTCCGTCCGTACCGACGAGGGTCGGACCGTCAATGGTGACAAAGGTTTTGGGCGAAGAGCAGGCAACGGCCAGCAGCAGGCCCAGGGCAAAAAGGATTCGTTTCATAAGGCACATAAATTATTCGGTCCAACGGACGGAAACCAGGGAACGCGAAGGCACTTCGACCGGCAGGGAATGCTTCCCGGCCGTGAGGCTGAGCTGTTTCGCGGCATCGGCATCATTGAGCAGGAGGGCACCATAGGAACCGTCCACGTTGCGGAAGACCAGGCACTGCACGCCTTCGACGGATCCTTCCGTCCCGACGCGGACGGCTTCCGGACGGACGACGACCGAAGCATGGGCGATGTTGTACCACTGCGAATACCGATCTACCTTGGAATAGTCACCCGATACGACGTTGACCGCACCGTAGCAGGTCATGCAGGAGCCCTTGAAATTGGTGTAGGGACCGAATTTCTCGTCCAGCATCAGGTTCCAGAAGACAACGCCCTTTCCGTTGCGGGAGAGGGTTCCGAGGAAGATCTCCCGGAAGTCGTTCAGCAGCGAACGGCCGAACCGGTAGCCCCATTTTCCGATGGACGCTTCCGTAAACCAGATCTCCTTGTCAGGAGCGGCGGCGATGATCCGGTCCAGTTCGCTGACCCGGCCGCCGTAGTTGTGCCAGGCGGAGCCGGCGATATACTTGCTGGCTTCGGGATCTTCGTAGACCTTGAGCGGATAACCGTCCTGGTCCGCCATCCGGTCGTAGTTGTAGTTGTGGTCGAAAATCAGGATCTTGGTCTTCAAGCCGGCCTTTTCGAAGGCGGGACCGAGGGCCGTCTTGACAAAGTCGCGGGTATCTTCCCAGTACATCAGCATGGACATGGAGTTGCCGGCGTTGAGCGGCTCGTTCTGCGGGGTGATACTGTAGATCGGGAAGCCCTGTCCCTCAAAGTACTGGATCCATTTGACGAAGTAATCCGCATAATCCTGGTAGCAGGCGGGGTTCAGGCGGCCGCCGGTCCAGCTGTAATGCGGTTCCTTGAGGTCGGCATCCAGCTTCATCCAGCGCGGGGCGGTCCAGGGAGAGCCGATGATCTTGACATCCGGGTTGATGGCATAGATTTCCTTCAGGATGGGCAGGACATACTTCACATCCAGCTCGTGCGGGGCGAAATGCTCCATCCCTTCTTCATCGCACCAGGTGAACCGGCCGCCGTTGGGGTGTTCGTAATCCCACGTAAAGTCGGAACCGCCGATGGCCAGCCGGATCAGGGAAGAACCGACACCCTCCTTCGGATCGAAGAGTTCCACCAGGAAGGCCTTACGGTCTTCCGGTTTCATTTTCAGCAGGTTGTAGCAGGAAGAAACCGTTATGGCCGCGCCGAAGCCTTCCACGGTCTGGAAGGTCTGGTCCGTCACCCGGATGACCGGGACGGACGGATCGGCAGCCGCGAAGTCCAGGCCGCTTTTGACAAACAGCCGGGTGCTGTCGGCCGTGGTCGTATAGACCAGGGCATCGAAAGATCCCACACCGGGAATCTTGTAAGCGCCTTTGTGGCCGCAGGAAAGCAGCAGGACGGCAAGCGCCGCAATACTTAATACACGTTTCATAAGGTTGTTATCTTTTTTATTGGGTTTCACGGACACGGGAACCGAACTGGGCATAGAGCAGCATCAGGAGTTCGCCGGCCAGGACGATGGCCCAGGAAAGGCGCCATCCGCCGATCAGGTCAGCCAGTGCACCCTGGCAGAGCGGCAGGATGGCCCCGCCGACGACGCCGATCATGAATACGCCGGAGGCGGCGGAGGTATATTTGCCCAGTCCCTGGATGGCCAGCGTGAAAATCGCACCCCACATGATGGAGTGGAACAAGCCGACGGCCGCCAGGATCCACGGATTGTCCAGGAGGATGGACAGCAGGACCAGGACGAAGGCCGTGACGGTCGTGACGGTCAGCTGCACCCGCGGCGGAATCTTGCTCAGGCTGCTGCCGACGGCCCGTCCGATCAGCATGCCGCCCCAGTACAGGGTGGCGAGCAGTGCCGGCGAAGCCAGGCCTTTTTCGATGGCGTACAGGTTGATGTTGCCGCCGATGCAGACCTCGACGCCCACATAGAAGAAAATCGCCACGACACCCAGGGTCAGGTGGCGGAAGGACCAGACGCTTTTTTCCAGTTTCTCACCGTCCTGCGCCCGGGTACCGGCGATGTCCGGCAGGCGGAAACGGGACAGGATGAGGGCCACCGCGACGATCACCGCGGCCAGGACGAAGAACGGAATCATCAGCTGCCGGACGGAGATATCTTCCATCGCCAGGCCGCCGAAGACGATGCCCGTCACGAAATACGGGGCGACGGTCGTACCGACGGAATTGGCCGTACCGCCGATGGCCATCCGCTGGATGGCCTGGGTACCAGGCACTTCACAGGCATTCAGATAGGGGTTGAGCACCACCTGCAGGATGGTGGCGGAGGCACCGGTCACGAAGGAACCGGCCAGGAAGATCAGGAATCCGGCCGGGATGCGGAGGCTTTCGCCGCCGATGGCGGCATCCGGGAAGCGCACCGTGAACCAGGAAGAGAGGAAGAACAGCACCAGGCCGCAGGCCATCACGGCGAGACCCCGGATCAGGGTCGTCTTGTAGCCGCGGCGGTCGACCCAGCGGGATCCGACCGGTCCGGCCAGCGGATAGGCCAGGAACCACGAGAAGGTAATCAGGGTGGCGAACGTGTTCTTCAGGCCGCCGGCGCCCGAGAGGAAGGCCTCTTTGAGCGGTCCCTGGAACTGGGTGTTGGCCGTCGTCAGGAAGCCGACGATGAAAAACAGGAAGACCATCGTCAGGAATGGTCCCATGTAATTGGTTTTCTGGTTCATAAGAGAGATGCGGCTAAATGGTCGAGTAAATATTCACAGTTGGGATGGTTTTGCAGGATCGAAGCGGGAACCGCCTCCGTGACGGGACCCTTGATGATCTTCCGGACGATGGCGGCTTTGTTGCGGCCTTTTGCCACCAGCAGGATGCGTTTGGCTTCCATGATGTCGGCCAGGCCGAGGGTCACCCCGCCGAGCGGAATCTCCGGCGGCGTCGCCGTTTCCCGGCGGATCCGCGCTTCCAGTTCGGGGTACATGACCGACACCCGGGTCCGGCTGTCGAAAGGAGACCCGGGCTGGTTGAAGCCGAGGTGGCCGTTCTCGCCCAGACCGAGCACGAGCAGGTCGATCCCGCCGCGCCGGTCCAACTCCGCCTTGAAATCCCGGCAGGCGGCCGGGAAATCGTCCGAACGGGTCGGGAGCATCAGGAAATGGTCGTCATCGATGCCCAGGGGGTCGATGATTTCATTGCGGAGCATGGCGACGCAGGCGCCGGCATACAAGGGAGAGACACCGGTGACCTCATCCTGTCCGAAGAAGGTAATCCGGGAAATATCAAACGGGGCGGCTTTCCAGCTTTCCGCCACAAGGCGGTGCATGGCGCCGGTCGTCCGGCCGGTGGACAGGCCGATGACGGCGTCCGGTTTCTCGCGCATCACTTTCAGGATCTGGTCGGCCGCCAGCCGGTCAAACGCGGATTCGCCGCGTACAATGGTTGCTATCATTTTCTACAGAATCGCGTTGGCAATGGTTTTGGCCAGGTCCAGGTCTGCGTTGTCACCGCTGTAGTCCCAATACATGGCACCATGCAGGCCTTTTTCCAGCAAATAGTTACATTTTTCTTGAATGGATCGGACATTATCAAAGCCCAACAGGAGCGTCCCCTCGCTGTCGGCATAGTAAGGGACCCGGGCGATCTCGTCCCAGACTTCGACATCCCCCTCGCGGGGGCCCTGGATGTCCTTGAAATTCTTGTAATCCCCATAGGCTTCGCGCTTGCCGCGGCCATAGAAAGGCATGCCCATCACCAGTTTCTCCGGCGGCACGCCGGCCGCCAGATGGGCGCGGACCGCTTCGTCGGCCGTCACGTCACCGGCGATGGGAGTCGTCTTCCCGGAAGCGTCGGAACGGTACAGGGGCGCATTGTGCTTGGGCGCCCAACCCATGTCGTAGGACATGATGTTGACGAAATCGATATAGGGAAGGATGGCGGGGAAATCGATGTACTGGGCCGTACTGACCGTTGCCAGGGTCAGCAGCCGGTCAGGACCGAGGGCCGTCCGCAGGTCCCGCATCAGCAGGGTGAAATTCTTCGTGTCATCCGGCGAGGAGGAGATGCCGGCGCCGTTCTGCGTGGGATATTCCCAGTCGATGTCGATACCGTCCAGGCCGAAGGCATCGGCCACCCGGGCGCAATCCGCGGCAAAAGCGCCGCGCAGGCTGTCGGAGGCGGCCATCTCGCTGAAGTTGCCGCTGCCCCATCCGCCGACGGACAGGCAGATTTTCAGATCCGGAGCCTGTCTCTTGAGGGCGACGATGGACCGCAGGCGGTCTTCGTTGCTGATCCGCACGCCGTCAAAGGTGGGGGTCACCCCGCCGAAGGCATAGTTGATATGGGTCAGGACGGAAGGATCGGGCATGACATCCGTCCAGGATGTCACATAGGCGACGACGACGCGGTCGCTGCCCGTTTTCGGAGCGCCGCTGCAGGACAGCAGCAAGGCCATGGCCAGCATGGCGGGAAAAAGAGGTTTCATATCGGTAGTCAGTAGTTGTGCAAAGATAGGGATACTTTCTCAATGTATCAATGGCTTGTGGCATCCATCGCGACGGCCGCGGCACCCAGCAGGCCGGCATACCGGGGATCCAGTTCCGTCAGCACGACCCCGCGCGAGACGAACCGCATCGTAGACGGATGCAGGTGGGCCAGGACCCTTTCAAGCATGGTTTCCTGGGCGATCACCCCGCCGCCGAGCACGACGGTATCCGGATCGGACATGCGGACCAGGTTCATGATCAGCCGGGCGATCCCGTCGGCCGCATTCTCCACCAGGAAACTGCAGAGCGGATCTCCTTCCTGGCTGAGCGCCAGCACGTCGGAGAACTTGACCGGGGTCCCGTCCACCGGAATCGGAAGGGCCGTCCGGTATTGGCGCTGCAGGAAGCGGGCGCAACGGTCGATGCCCGAACCCGAAGCGAAGGCTTCGACGCAGTCGGTCCGGCCGCAGACGCACCGGATGCCGACGCCGGCACCGACCTGGGTATGGCCGACTTCCCCGGCATTGAAATGACCGCCGCGGACGATGTGTCCGCCGGTAACGGTTCCGGCCGCGATTCCGGTGCCTATATTGATGAATACGAAATCTTTGGAATACTTTCCGACACCCCAGGCCTGTTCGGCCCGCGTCGCGCTTTTGACATCATTGTCAATCCGGCAGGGAAGCCCGTAACGGGCCGCCAGCATTTCAGCCAGGTTGACGGGTTGCGTGCGGCCGGGATCGATCTGGTGCCAGATACCCGCATACGGGTCCACCCGGCCGATCAGGCCCACGCCCATCGCCTGCGGCGGCTCCCCGGTCGCCCAGCCGACGGTGGTGATATAATCGTCCAGGCTGCGGCAGAGCACCTCACAGGCAGCCTGCTGGTCCAGAAAACCGGAAACATACTGTTTGCTTTGCAAAACATTCCCTTGGGCATCCACCTCTCCGATCAGGAGCTTGGTCCCGCCCAGGTCCAATCCCAAAAAAGTTTGCATATCAAGAAAGTATTGGTTCGTTATCAGTCCCTTTTCCAGGGTTGATACAAAGATAACGAAATTTTCTTACCTTTGAAAAAACTGCTGCTGATGGAAACCAATTTCACCGGACGCCGCAACGGCGCCATCGACATGCTGCGGGGACTGACCATGTTCCTGATGGTGATTGTCAATGATTTCTGGACGGTGCGGGGCATCCCGCACTGGATGGAACATGCCCAGACCACGGAAGATGCCATGGGACTGTCGGACATCGTCTTCCCGATGTTCCTCTTTGCCATGGGCCTGTCCATACCTTATGCCATCGAACGGCGTTTTGCCAAGGGCCTGAGCGGCGAATCAACCGTCGGCCACATCCTCTCCCGCACCCTCGCCCTACTGCTGATGGGCGTTTTCATCGTCAACAGCGAAGGCGGCTTCGCCCCGCTCCTGGGCTATGGGAAGCCATTATACTGGGTCCTCATGGTGACCGGATTCTTCCTGATCTGGAACCGCTATCCGGAAGATTTCCGCTATAAAAGGGTGCTGCAGGCCGCCGGTATCGCCGTCCTGGCCTTCCTCGCCCTGACGTTCCGCACCCCGGAAGGCGGCCTGTTCCGCAGCAGCTGGTGGGGCATCCTCGGCCTGATCGGCTGGGCCTACCTTTTCTGCTCCATGGCCTGGCTGCTTGCGCGCAAGAGGCCCGGCTGGCTGATCCCGGTCTGGTTCGCCCTGGTCGCCCTCAACCTTATTTCGACCGGCATGCGGGACGGCACCCGGCTGATCGAAGGCCGGAATCTCATCACGGACTTTGCCGATGCCCTGCGACTCGGCAACGGTTCCAGCGCCATCATGGCCCTGGGCGGCGTCCTGACCGCCTGGACGGGCCTCCGGCTCCAGGACCGCCCGGAGCACCGGCGGATCGTCTTCGGCCTGGGAGCCGCCGTCGTGCTGGCCCTCGCCGGCTGGGCCGTCCACCAGGGATGGATCGTCTCCAAGAACATCGGCACCCTCCCCTGGTGCCTGTATGTGGGCGCCATCTCCGTCGCAGCCTTCACCCTGCTCAGCGTCCTGGACCGCCACGGCAAGACCAAGTGGTTCACCCCGCTGCGTCCCGCCGGGACGGCGACCCTTACCGTCTATATGATGCCCTATCTGTACTATGCCCTCTGGGTCGTTTTCAACTCCCCGGTCCCGGCATGGCTGGCCGGCGGGGTCGGATTCCTCAAATGCGCCCTGTTCTCCCTCCTGTGCATCGGCACCGCCGCCTTGCTCGGGAAGATAGGCCTCAAACTGAAAATCTGATGGACAAATCCCCGAGAAAGACCGCCAGGGCGCTGGTCCCCGCCCTGATCTGTCTGATCATGGCCGCCGGAATCCCCGGCTGCCGGTTCCCGGCCGGACACAACGCCTTCACTCCGCAGGAGCAGCGGATCATCCGCCAATCCGACAGTGTGATGTATGTCACCGTCCTGCCGGAAGACAGCACCATCCTGCGGGCCACCGTGCAGGACCTGCCGGATGCCCTGCTGCGCTCCGAAGACTTCAAGACCCTGGCCGCCAAGATGCTCGCCACCGTCCAGTCCCCCGAGCAGGACGGCGTCGGCATCGCCGCCCCGCAGGTCGGCATCAGCCGCCGCCTCGCCTGGGTGCAGCGCTATGACAAACCGGGCGAACCCTGGGAACTGTATCCGAACATCCGGATCCTGGAACGCTCCGGCGCCGTTTCCCACGATCCGGAAGGCTGCCTGTCCGTCCCTCCGCAAAGGGCCGTCGTGCCCCGCTACGGGACCGTCATCGTCTCCTGGACCGACCCGCAGACACTGCAGGAACGCCGCGACACGGTCCATGGTTACACCGCCGTCATCTTCCAGCACGAATGCGACCACATGGAAGGGACCGTCTGCACAGACCGGGCGGATTCCGTTTCCGTCAACGAGGCCTGGGCCGCCGAACGGGCCGCCTTCCTGGAAAAGGGCGCCTACCGCAAACCGGCCTGGTGGGAATAGGATTTCCGGGAGTTTTCGTATATTTGCTGAAACAACACTTACCGCTATGCGTTACGTCATCCGCGCCGTCAAATATTTCTTCTATTTCTGCGCCCTGCTGGCCCTCATGATCGGCATCCTGATCCTGGCCCATGCCACCGATGCCAACAATGTCGAAACCCTCTTCCGGGACGGATACAATTCCCTCGTGAAGATCGCCATCATGTTCGGCATCCTCTCGGCCTTCTACCCGATGTTCGGCTTCCAGAAGAAAGAAGCCATCGTCCCCGGGGAATACAAGGAAATCCGGACCGCCGTCATCGAGTTCATGGAAAGCCGGGGCTACAAACTGGAATCGGAGCAAGGCGAGGACATGACCTTCCGCAGCAGCAGCGTCGTCAACCGTCTCTTCCGGATGTTTGAGGACCGCATCACCCTGACCCGCCGCATCAGCGGTTTCGATGTCGAAGGGCTTCGCCGGGATGTCGTCCGCCTCGTCCACGGCCTCGAGAACAAGATAAGGAACATGGATCTATACTAGGCTATTATGAAAGAAGAATTCAAAACCGTCGCCCGGTTCTCCGATCCGCTGATCGCCGAGATTACCGCCGGCATGCTCCGGGACAATGACATCCCGGCCCAGGTCTTCGGCCAGACCTCCTCCTACCCCTCGATCAACGCCGCCATCAACAGCGTCGAAGTCAAGGTCAACGCCGAGGACTACGACAAAGCCCTCGCCCTGCTTGCAGAAAGCGAAAAAGAGAATTAGCCCAGGATGTGCCGCGCAGCGGCGTCGAGCATTTCCCAAAATTCTTTACCGTACAGGAATTCAAGGGGTTCGCGCAAGAACTGATAGACGCGGATCCCTTCTTTCTTGCCTTTGGCGACCGCATCCGCGCAGATGGACCAGCGGTGGTAGTTGAGCGCCTCGCCGCCGCCCGGCATCTTCGTGATCCGGATCGGGTACAGCCAGCAGGAAACCGGCTTGCGGAACGGAATCTTCCCCTGGAAGAAACACCGCTCCACCGCGCACATCACGTTCCCGCTCTCATACAGGCAGTACGCGCAGTCTTCCAGACCCGCCGTGCCGACCGTGCCGTCGCAGCCAGGGATCGAGGTCAGTCCCTCCACCCGGTGCGGTACCTTTACCGTCGGGGTCACGACGTCCCCCTCCCGGTCGATCTCGAAGAAACCTGCCGCCTCGGCCGCTTCCCTGCCCTCGGGCGTCATCAGGGGTGCATAGACCGGATAATGCCGCTCCAACTCTTCCGCCTCTTCTTCCCGCATCGGAGCCCCGCCGTCGCCGATCACGCAGCAGCAGCCCCGGCATTTCTCGTAGTCACAGCAGAAAAATTCCGTAACGACCTCTTCGGAAACCAGGACGTCTCCGATCTGGATGATGGTTCCAAAGTCTTTCGCACTCATAGGATTGGCGTCAAAGGAAAGGTTTGCGGGCCGAACAGTTCCCGGTACAGGTCCAGCATGCCCGTCGAATCCGACGGAGCCCGGGGCGGTTCGACCGCCGGCCAGGCTGGTTCTTCAGGATCCGCTGCATGCAGGGGTTCTCCCACCTGCGCCGCCCGGACCAGGTGTTCGGCGAAGAGGCCGCCGACAAGTTCCTTCATGATCCGGCCCACCTGGTCGCGGCTGACGGCCCCGACCTTTTCGGCATAACGGGTCATCAGGTCCTTGCCATAGGAATGACGCAGGACCAGCAGGGAAATCACGGTCTCCGGGTCGGAAGCCCCCGTATTGTATTGATTAATCAATTCATTCTTGCCGGCCTTCAGCCGGGCCGCGGAAATACCCTCTGACGCAGCCTTGGCGAGGGCTGCATGCACATCCTGCAAGACGGCCTCGACTGAATCGGCCGGCATCAGCGAAGCCGGAAGGCCCTCCGAGTCGGCCATCGAGGACAGGATGTCCAGACTGAAACGGTCCGTAGGATACACATCGAACCGCCAGGAAGCCCGGCTGTACCAGCCCCTGCGGGAAAGTGCCGCCGACACGGCGTCCGACAAGACCTTAGCTGCAATGTTCGCTGCGGCAAAATGCTCTACGGTATAGTCAAGGTAAGCCGTCATCTCCAGGTCCAGCTGCGGCCGGGCACCGCCCCGGTCCACCCGCGTGGCCCGTCCGGATGACGGGCGGCCGGCAGCGCGGAACCGGCCGGCGGGAGCCCGCTCCGTCCGGAAACCGCCCAGATGCTGGGAAAGGATCCGCTTCAAGGCATTCTCGTCGAAACTGCCCGCCAGGATCAGCACCCCGTCGCCCATATGGGAGAACGCCCCGGAGAAAAACCGCTCCGCCCGCTGCGGGAAGTCGTCGGAAAAGACAATCTGACGCCGGTAGGGAGATGTCGCCAGGCCGTCAGGATGGGCCAGACTGTCCAGGATCGCCAGACGGGCCTGCGTCCCGTTTTTCCCCCGCTCCCACCGCAGGGCCTCCTGTTCCCGGAACAGGCGGTATGCCTCCGGATCGGGTTCCCGGTGCCCGGAAAGGGCCAGCAGGGATTTCAACAGCAGGGTCAGACGGGAAGTGGGAGCGGCGCCACAGAGGCGGAAATCCGTCAGGGTGACCTCCGGTTCCAAGGTAATGCCATTGGCGCGCAGCATGTCCTGGAAGGCGGAATATTTCATATCCGCGATATTGTCCAGGGCCAGCATGTCGCCCAGATAGGGTCCTTCGCCCGGTTTCAGTCCGGCCGATCCGTGGCCGCCTTTGAGCAGCCAGGTATAGTGGAACACGCCGCCCGTGGGCACTTGTTTATAGATGACGCGGATCCCGTTGGCGAATGTCCATGACTTTCCGCCGGACAAAGGCTCCGTTTCATCGGTTTTGAGCCGGACGCGGCTTTTCGGCGCCTGCAGCGTCAGGGTATCACCGTGGCTGACGACATAGGCCGTTTCCGCTTCCGACTGACGCGACCAGGCACTGTTGAACAGGTCCCGGACACGGGCTTCGGGCAAAAGGTCCAGGTCGGCGCAGACCGTCAGGTTCTTCGCGGGGTCCAGCAGGGCGCCCACATACCCGTTGAACAAATCCGTCGCGGCCTTGGGCTCCAGGCTACGGGTCAGGAAGAAGTCCAGGTTGGACTTGGGAGAAGCCAGGGAAGCACCATATAAATAGGCGGAAATGCACCGGCTGACGTATTCATGATTGGGAAGGATGTCGGGCCCCCACTCGCGGCGGAGTTCCATTTCCAGCTCATTCTGCACATCCCGGTATTCCGCCTCCATGGTGCCTGTCCGGTCCAGCGAAGCCAGCGTTCCGGCCAGCGTGCTGGCCGCTGAAATGTAGCGGCGCGGATCCGTCGTCAGGCGGATCTCCACCTGCTCGTCTCCCGGGCCGTCCGCGCTGCTCCGGTACGTCACATCCAGGCCGGAGACCGGAATGCCGGCCTGCCGGAAGGCTCGGCCGAGCCGTTTGCGCAGCAGGATGCCGAACTCCCGGGCATACCGCCAGGACACCAGGGGCTGGACGGTGGCCATGTTCTCCTGGGGCGTCCGGGCCGAGGCATAACGGACAACGAGGTCGGCCGCCTTGCCGGATGCAGCCGGCAGCGGAAGCACCCGGAGCGTGTCGCTGTCCGCCCAGACATACGGGACGTCGAGGCGCAGCCCCGAGCGACGGGTCACCAGCATCGACAGCATGTTCATCTTATTGAGGAGCGCATCGGGATCGATGTCTCCGGCGACGATGACGGCCTGGTTCTGGGGAGCATAGACCGGCGCGTCGCTGCGTCCCACCACATCGAAGACCATCAGCAGGGTGGAGTCGACGATGTCCGGACTATAGGGAAGGGTCAGGTCGGAAAAGCGGTAGATCGTCGCATCGGGGCCGACGGTCACATAGCCGCCTTCGGCCGGCCAGATCGCGCTGCGGGAGAGATATCGCTGCGGCGTCTGGGTCATGAAATGGGGCAGGTCGGACAAGGCTCCGCGGGCCTGCACCCGCGCATCGCCGGCTGTCCGGGCGTCTTCCCCGCCGGATCCCGCCCGCTGGACCAGCGCCACCTCAGCCTTTCCTTTTTCTGCGGAATTCTTTACAAGATAATAAGTTATGCCGTTATCAAGATGCCCGGTCCGCACCTGCGGCGCCATCGGGAGTTTCGGTAGATCCACGGCTGGCACAATTCTTGGAAATAGTGTCAGCAATGCGCAGAGAATCAGCCGTGGTATCTTGAATGTCATGTTTCCGGGTTGTTTGACAAATTTACAAACTTTTTTTGCTACATTTGTCTCTTGCGTGCAAAAAGAAAGTTAAACAAAAACACAGTTATAATTATGAAAAAATTTATTCTCGCCTTTGCTGCTGCCGTCCTTTCGGCCGGCATGATGTCCGCTCAGGACCTGGCATCCGCCACTGAAACCTACAATAATGGAGCCGAACAGTTCCAGGCCGGTGACAAAGTCGCTGCCCTCGACCTTTTCAAAAAGGCCCTCACCATGGGCGAAGCCTGCGGTGACGAAGGTGCGGAGCTTGTCGCAAATTGCAAGAATACCATCCCGGCCCTGACCCTTTCCATCGGCAAGGACCTCGTCAAGGACAAGGAATATGACGCAGCCATTGAGAAGATCGCCGAGGCTGAGACCGTCGCCAAGGAGTATGAAAACGACGAAGTGATCGCCGACGCAGCCGAACTTCTCCCGCAGGTTTACCAGGCCGCCGGTTCCAACGCCATCCGCGAGAAAGCGATGGACAAGGCCGTCGAATATCTCCAGAAATCCCTTGAGCTCGATCCGACCAACGGCACCGGTGCCATGTATCTCGGCCAGGCGCTGAACGCCCTCGGCAAGGTAGAGGAAGCCAAGGCCGCTTTCCAGACCGCCATGGCCAACGGCCAGGAGGCCAACGCCAAGAAGCAGCTCGGCAACATCGTCCTCAAGGAGGCCCAGGCTGCCCTGAAGGCCGGCAAGAACGCCGACGTCGTCTCGATGATCGCCAAGGCTGACGAAGAAGGCCTGATCTCCAACGCCGCCGCTTACCAGCTCGCCGCTTCCGCTTCCCAGAAGCTGAACAAGATCGGTGATGCCATCAAGTACTTCGAGAAGTTCATCGAGGCTGACCCGAAGAACAAGAACGTCGGCGCCATCGCCTACACCGTGGGTGCGCTCTACCAGGGCCAGAACAACAAGGCCAAAGCCCTCGAATTCTACAAGAAGGCCGTTGCCGCCGGTTATGCCGACGCCCAGAAGATGGTCGACGCCCTCAATAAGTAAGACCGCCTGCCGGCATGAGACAGCTTGAGCTGCTTGCTCCGGCAAGGAATGCAGATATCGGCATCGCAGCCATCGACTGCGGTGCCGATGCCGTTTACATCGCCGGTCCCGCCTTCGGCGCCCGCCAGGCGGCCGGCAACAGCGTGGAGGACATCCGCCGGCTGTGCGCGTATGCCCACCGGTTCGGCGCCCGGATCTTCATCACCCTCAACACGCTGATTTACGAGGAAGAGCTGGACGCTGCCTACCGTTTCATGCTGGATGTCCAGGAAGCGGGCGCGGACGGATTCATCGTCCAGGACCTGGCCGTCCTGCGCCTGGCCCAAGGCGGACCGGACGGGACGGGGCCCAAGGTGACCCTGCCGATGCATGCCTCGACCCAATGCGCCATCCGCTCCGTGGACAAGGCCCGGTTCTATGCCTCGCTCGGCTTCTCCCGGCTGGTACTGGAGCGGGAACTCCCGCTGCAACAGATCCGGGCGATTCGCGAGGCGACCGGGGCGGAGATTGAATGCTTCATCCATGGAGCCCTGTGCGTCTGCTACAGCGGACAATGCTACTTGTCTGAACACCTGGCCGGCCGCAGCGCCAACCGGGGGGCCTGCATGCAGGCCTGCCGGTCGCGGTATGACCTGGTCGATGCGTCCGGGAAAACCCTGGTCCGGAACAAAGCGCTGCTGTCCCTCAAGGATTTCAACCTCAAAGACCGGATCGCAGACCTGGCCGAGGCCGGCGTCTGCTCTTTTAAAATAGAAGGAAGGCTCAAGAACATCTCCTATGTCCGCAATGTCGTCCGCGAGTATTCCCTGGCGCTGGATGCGTTCATCGCGGCGCATCCGCAGGAATATGTCCGGGCCTCGTTCGGCCGCGTGACGGGCGGATTCACGCCCGATCCCGCCAAGACTTTCAACCGGGGCTATACCGAACTCTTCCTGGACGGCCGGCGCAGCCGTGGCTGGGCCGCCATGGATATGCCCAAGAGCATGGGCGAACGGATCGGAACCGTTCGAAGCATCCGCCCCGTCGGTCGGGATACCATGGAAATCACCCTGGATCCGGTTGACGAACGACCGGTCCTGACCAACGGAGACGGCTTTGCCTTCGCTACCCGCGAGGAAATCATCGGTTTCCGAGGCGATGTCTGCCAGGGACTGACCATCCGTTGCAAGACCGAACCACGGTTACAGCCCGGAATGCCCCTTTTCCGCAACATCAGCGTCGCCTTCGAGCGGCTGCTCGAACGCAGCCGCTGCCGCCGCCTGCTGGATACCGGCCTGCATCTGAAAGTGGAGCATCGCGATTCCGGCTGGCAGATCGGCATACAGGCGCAGACGGAAGACGGTCGGAAGGTTACGCGCTCCGTCCCGGTCGACGCGGAGATGGCCACCGACCCGGCCCGGATGCAGGCGCTCTTCACCGCCCAGTTGGAGAAGACCACGGGAGACTATGCCTTCCGGCTGGAATCGCTCGATGCCCCGGACGGTCTTCCCTTCCTGCCGGCATCCATCCTCAACGGCCTGCGGCGGGAAACGGCCGAGGCCTTGGACGGACAGCCCTGCGGCCGCCGGCCCCTTCAGACGGCTGAGCCTTTCGACTGTCCGCTTCCCGTCAAAGCGCTTGATTACAAGGCGAATGTCGCCAACTCCCTGGCCCGCGGGACCTATCGGGAGCGGGGCGCCGAGGTCATTGACGACGCCTATGAACTCGCCCACCCCGCCGGAGCCGAACTGATGCGCAGCAAATACTGCATCCGCTTCGAACTCGGCCTCTGCCCCCGTTTCCAGGGGGCAAAGGACACCGGCCCGCTCTTCCTCCTCAACAACGGCCGCCGCCTCGAACTCGGTTTCGACTGCCGCGCCTGCGAGATGACCGTCCGGTAAGGGAACTGCCTCCGGACCGGTACGCCCCTTCGGGGCTATCCCTCCCACTTCGCTTCGCTCGCGGGCCCCTCCCGCTCACGGAGCCGCGGGCGGCTACGCCGTCCGGAGGCAGTTCCCTTACCGGACAGATTACCGCTCGAGGATTTCGAAGGTGAGGTCGACATCGCCGAAATGCCCGGAGACATTGCTGTAGCGCTCGAAGTATTTCCGTGACAGGCTGCCCCGCCAGACAATGTCGTCGCGGGAATTGAAGGGGATCGACAGGCTGAACCCATAGGTCTTGGACTTGATCTTCACCTCGCCCTCCGTCTTCCAGCTCGTCCGCGTCCCGCCATCGTCCTCCGTAATCATCAAGGCACATGTCGAGAGTTGCTCCGTCCAGTTGGAAACCAACATGGCATTGAGCGGGCGGGGCTGACCGATCAGCATCCGGCGCACCACCACCATGAAATCGGTGATCAGCGGCTGGTACAGCAGCAATTCGGCTTCGGTCGACGCAGAAAAATCATCCAGCGCGCCCAGTTTGACAAAGAATTCCGAAGCACCCGCCAGCCACGGGTCGTACTGGCGTTTCATCGTAAAGCTTTTCAAGACCAGGGTCCGGAGCGTTCCGTCGCCAGTCGCTTTCGTCGCGGGGCCGGCTGGGACCAGGGACAGTCCGCCACCGCCAGAACCCCATTCGGGATGGAGTTTCCGCAACAGTTCCAGCGTCTGGAAACCACTGTCCTGGTTGCGGTTGACCACCCAGACCGGATGATGGCGGGCATAGTCTTCGTCAACAATCACCTCTTCTATCGACCCGTCGACGCCCCTCCGGTATCCGATATTGGCGGAAGACCCGTCACCCGGATCGAAGGTCACCGTCGGCAGTTCCCCTTCCGGGAAGGCGGTCTCTGAATACGGCCAATAGATCTGTACATCCGACCGGCTGAGGAGTTCCGGGTCCGGTACGGACGCGCCGGTTTTCGTGCCCGAAGCGGCATATTCCCGAATCAGGTCCCTGAGCGGCCGCTGATAGGTCCGGGTCGGTTCCGCCTTGGTCGCCAGGTCCCCGACCCCGCAACCCGGGCTCCGGAACAAGTCGGCCATCCGGTACTCCTCATCATAGCCATTGCCGATGGACGCCGCGACGGCGTCTTTCACCTCTCCGACCTGGTCCGGCCCCACGGGCAGGACGGAAAGCATCCGTGCAACATCCTCCAGCGGCACCACGGCCGCCTCTTCCATCCTTCCGTCCGGAAGGTCCACCTCCTCGCACGCCACCAGCGCACAGAGAAGCAACAGCACTCCTTTTTTCATCGCTTCATTTTTTTCTGCAAAGCAACAGAAAAAGAGCCGTTTTCCAAGTCTGGAAAACGGCTAAGTGAAAAAAACGCGGTCCTACGGGCCTGCAGGGCCTATTTCTGATAGAAAATAAAGCGATTTTTATCGTAAAAATCCTTGATGACCTCCGTCGTGGAGAAGCCTTCCTTGCGGAAAAGGAGCTCCGTCTGGGCGCCCAGCACCTCGTTGATCTCCGTCAGGCACTTGCCTTCCGGGGCCAGCAGCCGCTTGCTCCAGGCCGCGATGGCCCGGTAGAATTTCAACGGATCGTCATCCGGGACGAACAAGGCAGATGCCGGCTCATATTCCAGGACATTCGGCCGCAGCACGCTCTTTTCGGACTCCATGATATACGGCGGGTTGCTCAGGATCAGGTCGAACTCCCCGTAATCAAACGGCTGTTCCGTATCCAGCACATCCATCTTGACGAACTGGGGCGCCGTCGCCCCCGTCTCCTTCAGCTGCGCGGAGAAATCCTGGTTGCGGGCGACTTTGAGCGCTTCTTCGGAAATATCCACCGCCACCACTTTGGCCGTCGGCACGGACAAGGCGACTTTCCAGGCGATACAGCCGGAACCCGTGCACAGGTCCAGGATCCGGACCGGCTCGGCCGACTTGCCATACGGAATGCGCATGCGATAGATCCGGGATCCGATCTTGATGGCTTCACGGACCAGCAGTTCCGTCTCCGGACGCGGGATCAGCACATCGGGCGTAACCTTGAACGTCAGTCCGCAAAATTCGCTGCTGCCGATGACATACTGGATCGGCTCGCCCTTGGCCAGCCGCCCCATATCCGTCTCGAGGGCCTTGATCTTGCCTTTCGGGATCTCGTAGGCCGGCTCGACGATATGGGTGTAACTCTTCGTGCCGATCAGGTGCTCGCACAGCATCAGCACGATCGTGCGGGCCTCCTTGGTCGGGTAAAGGCTTTCCAGGGCCGTCGTCCCCTGGGAAATGAATTCGGTCAGGAGCATATCAGGAATTCTCTATGATCGTGGTCAGGAAATCGGTCATGTCCAAACCGGCCGTCCGGACCATCTTCGGCACCAGGGAGGCGCTGGTCATACCCGGAATCGTATTGACTTCCAAGAAGTAAAGACCGTCTTCCCCATCGATATAATCCATCCGGACCACACCGGAGCAGCCCAACCGCTCGTAAATCAGGCGGGTCGTCTGCCGGATCCGGTCGGAATGATCTTCCGAAATCGGGGCCGGGCAGATTTCCTGGCTGTTGCCATTGTATTTCGCATCATAGTCGAAATACTCATTGGACGTCACGATCTCGATGACCGGAAGGGTACAGATACCGTTTGCATCCCGATAAGCGGCGCAGGTGAATTCCCGGCCGGAGATGCCCTTCTCCACGATGACCGTCGGCCCTTCAGAGAAAGCATACTGAATCGCCGGGACCAGGTCTTCCTGCCGGCTGACCTTGGTGATGCCGAAGCTCGATCCGCCGTCCGTAGGCTTGACGAAGACCGGGAAGCCCAGCTTGGCGCCCGCCCTTCCGGCAAAGGCCGCCACGTCCTCGCCCCGGCGGACCAGGGCGTCCGGCGCCAGCTTGACGAAATCAACCCCGTGCAGGTAACTCTTGCAGGAATATTTGTCAAAGACGACCGTCGAAACAAAGGCGCTGCAGCTGCTGAACGGAATTCCGAGCATTTCGAAATAGCCTTGGAGCAGGCCGTTTTCACCCGGTTTGCCATGCTGCATGATATAGGCATACTCCAGTTGGATCTTCTCGCCGTAGACATTGACCGAGAAGTCGTTTTTGTTGACCTCCGGACGGGCGCCTTCCGGGAACGTGACCCGCATGGAATCCTTCTTGCGGAAGGCCACGAGCTGCCATTTGCCGAAACGGGCGAAAATCTCGAAGATACTGTAACGCGTATCATCGATCCGGGATGCGGTATACTCACCGCTGCGGCAGGACACTTCCCACTCGGAGGAGTCGGAGCCGTAAATGACTGCTATGTTGGAATATTTTGCCATAATGGGAAATTAATCAAAATAAGCTTCTGCTTCTTTTTGCTCAGCGGTTTCGCGGGCATCGTCATCGCCGCCGGTACAGCCCAGGTCGAGGTTCATGCCCGGAGGCGCCGTGAAGGTGTCGGCCTCCGAAATGCCCAACGTGCCGTCGGCCAGGACTTTCTTCATCCAGCGGCCCCAGATCGGGAGGGCGGCATTCGATCCGCCGCCGAGCGCCGTGGACTGGAAATGGACCTGGCGGTCTTCGGCGCCGACCCAGATACCGGCCGTGATGGTCGGGGTGTAGCCGATGAACCAGCCGTCCGAGTTGTCATTGGTCGTTCCCGTCTTGCCGCCGATCTGGCCCTTGAGTGCATAGACGCTGCGCAGGCGGGAGCCGGTTCCGCTGTTGACCACGCCCTGCATCAGGTTGGCCATCAGGTAGGCCGTCTCTTCGCTGACGGCTTCGTGCTGGCGGGTGTTGAACTCGCTCAGGACGTTGCCCTGGCTGTCCTCGATCTTGGTCACGAAGATCGGATCGACGTAGACGCCCTTGGACGGGAAGGTGTTGTAGGCCGCAACCATCTCATAGACAGACACGTCCGCCGAACCTACGCACAAAGAGGGAACCACTTCGAAATGGCTGCCGACGCCCATTTTCCGCATCATCTGGACCATCGCTTCCGGTCCGAATTTCTTCATCAGGTAAGCGGAGATGTTGTTGGAGGAATGGGTCAGGCCCCATTTCAAGGTCACGGTCTTTCCGATCCAGACGTCCTTGTCCGTACTGCGCGGCGTCCAGGTCTGGTCGCCGATGATGAAGGTCTGCGGAATACAGACGGTCTGGTCGCAGGGGGTCATGCCCTCCTGCATCGCCAGCGTATAGAGGAAGGGCTTGATGGTCGAACCGACCTGCCGCTTGCCCTGGCGTACGTTGTCGTATTTGAAGTAGCGGTAGTTCGGACCGCCGATGTAGGCTTTGACATGGCCGGTCCCCGGCTCGATCGCCATGAAGGAGGCGCGGAGGATTGACTTGTAATACCGGATCGAATCATCCGGGGTCATGGTCGTGTCCACGTACCCCTTCCCTTCCCAGGAGAACAGGCGCATTTTCGTCGGAACGGAGAAACTGGCCATGATCTCTTCGTCGGTCTTCCCGGCTTTCTTCATCAGGCGGTACCGGTCGCTCCAGCGGCGGGCCTGGTTCATCAGCCGGGCGATGGTCTCGTCATCGACATCGTTGGAGAACGGCTTGTTCTTCTTCCATTTGATATCCCGCCAGAAAGCCGGCTGGAGGTCTTTTCCAAGATGCTCCGACATCGCTTCCTCGGCATACTGCTGCATCCGGGCGTTGATGGTGGTATAGATCCGGAGGCCGTCCCGGTCCAGGTCATACTTGGAGCCGTCCGGCTTGGTATTCTTGTTGAGCCAGCCATAGAGCTGGTCGTCCCGCCACAGCAGCGAGTCCACGGAGTAGTCTTCGCGGAACTGGTAGTCGGAACGCTTGGGGCGCTGGGCGTTCATGTATTTGCGCAGCATGTCACGGAAATACGGGGCCAGGCCGGCGTTGTGGTCCATGATCTGGTAGGACAGGGTGATCGGGATCTGCTGGATCGAGTCGCGCTCCGCCTTGGTCAGGTAGCCGGACTCGCACATGCGGGCGATCACGGTGTTGCGGCGGGCCAGGGCCTTGTCGGGATTGAGGGCGGGGTTGTAGCGGGTCGGCTTGTTGACCATGCCCACCAGCGTGGCGCTTTCCTCGACGGTCAGGTCCTTGGGTTCCTTGGCGAAGAACGTCTGGGAGGCGGATTTCACGCCGTAGGCGCTACTGCCGAAAAAGACCGCGTTCAGGTACATGGTCACGATCTCGTCCTTGGTGTAATCCCGCTCCAGCTTGACGGCCGTGATCCACTCCTTGAGTTTCGTCCAGACCATCTTGACCTGGTAGGCTCCGGGGATCTTGCTGGTGTTCTCACTGCGCGGATACAGGGTCTTGGCCAGCTGCTGGGTGATCGTACTGCCGCCGCCCTGGCTGGAATCCCGGCTCAGGAGGGTCTTGAACAGCACGCGGGCGATACTCTCGTAGTCAATGCCGGAGTGCTTGTAGAAACGGGCGTCTTCGGTGGCGACAGCCGCCTGGATCAGGTACGGCGACAGGTCGAAATAGTCGACGTGGGAACGGTTCTCGATATGGAAGGTAGCCAGCAGTTCGCCATCCTCCGCCAGCACCTGGGTCGCCAGCTTGCTGTCCGGATTCTCCAATTCCTCGAACGAAGGGATGTCGGCAAAGGCCCAGACCAAGAGCAGCATCAGGACCACGGCCGCCACCGGAAAGGCGAGAATCCGCCAGAACCACTTGGTAATTATCTTTTTCTTCTCATCCGTCATAGGTATCTTCTTTGGGGGTGTTTCCGGCCTAAAGGCCGGCCGGGAAATACCACTATTATAAGTTTACAAAATTAGCAACAAAATTTGGAAAAATCGCCCAATTCTTCTTTACTTTGCAAACTTGAAACCAAAAATGAGGGGAGTTTTTGCCTCCCTTGTGAGTAATTTGAACAGGATATGAAGGGAAATCTGGTGATCGTGGAGTCTCCCGCCAAGGCCGGGACCATCCAGAAGTTTTTGGGAAAGGATTTTACTGTGAAACCGAGTTTCGGCCACATCCGGGACCTGCAGGAAAAGAAACTGGGCGTGGATGTCGAAGACGGTTTCAAACCCGAATATGTCGTACCGGCCGACAAGAAGAAAGTCGTCGCCGACCTTAAGAAACTCGCCAAGGAAGCCCAGGTCGTCTGGCTGGCTTCCGATGAAGACCGGGAAGGAGAAGCCATCTCCTGGCACCTGTATGAGACCCTCGGGCTGAAGCCGGAGAACACCCGGCGCATCGTGTTCCACGAAATCACCAAGGACGCCATCCTCCACGCCGTCGAAAACCCGCGGACGATTGACATGAACCTTGTCAACGCCCAGCAGGCCCGCCGCGTCCTGGACCGTCTCGTCGGTTTCGAACTCTCTCCGATCCTCTGGCGCAAGATCCAGCCGAAGCTCAGCGCCGGCCGCGTCCAGAGCGTCGCCCTGCGGCTGGTCGTCGACCGGGAACGCGAGATCATGGCATTCAACAAAGAAGCCTACTACCGTGTCGACGCCCTCTTCCATCCGGAAGGAACGCCTGCGAACGTGACGGTGAAAGCCACCCTGGATACCCGTTTCAAAGGACTGGAGGAAGCACGGAAATTCTTGCAGGACAGCATCGGAGCCACCTTCTCCATCAGCGACATCGAGCGCAAGGAAGGCGTCCGTTTCCCGGCCGCCCCGTTCACGACGTCCACCCTCCAGCAGGAGGCTGCCCGCAAGCTGCATTTCCCGGTCAGCACGACCATGCGCATCGCCCAGCAGCTGTATGAACGCGGTCTGATCACCTACATGCGTACCGACTCGACCAACCTCTCCGGCCTGGCTATCAATACGGCCAAGAAGTTCATCGGAGAGCACTACGGCAAGCAGTATTCCAAAGTCCGCCAGTACAAGACCCACAGCAAGGGCGCCCAGGAAGCCCACGAGGCCATCCGTCCTACCTATATTGAGAATACCGATATCGAAGGTACGCCGCAGGAGCGCAAGCTCTATGCCCTCATCTGGAAGCGGACCGTCGCTTCCCAGATGACCGACGCCCGCGTGCTCCGCACCGACATCAAGGTCGCTTCCGACCGCCGGAGCGAGAAATTCGCCGTCCAGGCGACCCAGGTCCTCTTCGACGGTTTCCTGAAGGTCTACCTCGAAGGTTCCGACGACCCGGCCGCAGAAGATGAAGAGGTCATCCTCCCCGAACTCCACGAAGGCGATATCATGGACGCAAAGGGCATCACGGCCGAATGCAAGTTCACGGCACCGCCCGCACGCTACTCGGAAGCGACCCTCGTCAAGAAACTCGAGGAGCTCGGCATCGGCCGTCCGTCCACCTATGCTCCGACCATCACCACCCTGACCACCGGTCGCGGCTACATCGTCCGGGGTGACAAGGACGGCGAAAAAGTCCCCGTCACCAACCTGACCCTCAAGGGCTCCGAGATCAAGGAAGGCGTCAAGACCGAAGTCGTCGGCGCCGAGAAGGGCAAACTGCTGCCGCAGGAGATCGGCATGATCGTGACCGATTACCTGGTGGCCAACTTCGACACCGTCATGAACTATCATTTCACGGCGGACGTGGAAAATGATTTCGACGAGGTCGCCGAGGGGAAGAAAGTCTGGAACAACGTCATCCGCGAATTCTATACCCCGTTCCACGCCAAGGTCGGAGAGGTGCTGTCCGATCACCAGTACAACCATGTCGAGCGGGCGCTGGGCAACGATCCGAAAGACGGACAGCCGCTGGTGGCGAAATTCGGCCAATACGGCCCGTACATCCAGAAAGGCGAGGGTGAAAACCGCCAGTTCGCCCACCTGGGTCCCGGCCAGCTGATCGAGAATATCACCCTGGAAGAAGCGCTCAAACTGTTTGAACTGCCCCGCACCGTCGGACAATATGAAGGCATTCCGGTCATCGCGACCAAGGGCCGTTTCGGTCCCTACCTGAAATTCGGCGACCAGAACTTCTCCCTGCCCAAAAAAGCCGATCCGCTGAAAGTCAGCCTGGAGGAATGCATCGCCGCCATCGAGGCCGGCCGCAACAAGGCCCCGGAGAACGCCGTCATGGCCGAATGGGGCGACATCCAGGTCATCAACGGCCGTTACGGTCCGTACATCAAGGCCGCCGGGTCCAACTACCGGATCCCGAAGGGAACCGATGCCGCAACCCTGACCGAAGAGGCCTGCAAGGCCATTATCGCCGAGGCAAAGCCCACCTCCGGAGGATACCGCAGGAAGGGCGGAAAGAAGGCTTGACCTTCTGATTTGATTTCGAATATTTATATCCGATATTCTGAAAATCCGTTCATTTGGACGGATTTTTTTCTTATAAATCGATCTTTTGCCCCTTTAAAAATACGTTTTTTAAATAATTTGGTTATTTTTGCGAAAACAAGACTTATAAATTGTAACGAACTATGGCAAATTACCACATCGACGCAACTGACCAGAAGATTCTCGGCTTCCTCGTAAAGAATGCGAGAATGCCTTTCCTTGAGATCGCCCGTGAATGCGGCGTTTCCGGCGCAGCCATCCACCAGCGCGTGAAACGACTGGAAGCCAATGGCGTCATTACCGGATCCAGGCTGCTGGTCAAACCCCAGGCCCTCGGCCTCAACATCTGCGCCTTCGTCAGCATCTCCCTCTCGGAAGCCAGCAAGTATAACGAAGTCGTCGCCTCCCTGCGCCAGATACCCGAAGTCGTCGAATGCCATTTCGTAACCGGCAAATACGCCCTTCTGGTGAAGCTTTACTGCTTCGACAACGACCACCTCATGGAGGTGCTGCTCAACACGATCCAGAAGATTCCCTTCATCCTGGCCACCGACACGATGATCGCCCTCGACGAGGCCATCGACCGCCAGGTCTGGGTTAAGGACTATAAGAATACAACTTTCAACAAATAATACATCACTTCCCGCGAAGCGCTTCGATCGCCTGGGCGAAAAGGAGGTCTTCGGGGGTTGTAAGTTTCAGATTGAACCGCTCTCCTTGGCAGAAGGTAAGCGGTATTCCATATGCGGCGGCGACGGAAGCATCGTCGGTATAGGCGGGGTCATAGGCTTGCCGGTAGGCGGCTTTGAGGTCTTCGGAGAGAAAGAGCTGCGGGGTCTGGACCCGCCAGATTTTCGTTCGGTCAACATGCTGGCCCTCAATAACCTGCAGACCATCCGGCCCTTCCTCCAATGCCCGCAGGGTATCCGTGGAGGGAAGCACCGGGACCAAGGCCCTCCGGCCGTCTTCCATCAGGCCGGCCATCTCGCGGATCTTGGCCGCGGAAATGAAAGGCCGGACCCCGTCATGGATCGCCACGACCACCCCGTCCGGCACCCGGGCCAGGGCGTTCCGCACCGAATGGAACCGCGTAATCCCTCCGGAAACCAGCGTCTGCGGCACCGTGAAATTCTTCCCCAGGCAGTAGTCCCGCCACCAGCCCAGCCAGTCTTTCGGCAAGACCGTCACGATCCGGGCTTCCGGAAGGGCTTCCCGGAACCGTTCGATCGTCGCCCGCAGCACAGGGACATCGTCGAGGGAAAGGAACTGTTTGGGGCGGTCCGCCCCCATCCGGAGACCCATGCCGCCGGCCGTTACGACGAGGTAGAATTCTTTTGCCATATTCCGTAGGAATTACCCGGCAAATTTAAGAAAAATTCGTACCTTTGAAGAAATATTGTATTCACAGAAAAAACCTTGTAAGAAAAAATATGGCATTCGGCTTCTTTACCCAAGAATTGGCCATCGACCTCGGAACCGCCAACACCGTCATTTTCCAGAATGACCAGATCGTGCTGGACGAGCCGAGCATCGTCGCCATCGACAACAATACCGGCAAGTGCATCGCCATCGGCCAGAAGGCCAAGCTGATGCATGAGCGTATCAACCCGGGCATCAAGACCGTCCGGCCGCTGAAAGACGGCGTCATCGCCGACTTCAATGCCGCCGAAATGATGATCCGCGGCTTCATCAAGCAAGTCAACAGCAAGCACCGCAGCATATTCAGTCCGAACCTGAAGATCGTCGTCGGCATCCCTTCCGGCTCCACGGAAGTCGAGATCCGCGCCGTCCGTGACTCCTCCGAGCACGCCGGCGGCCGCGACGTCTACCTGATTTTCGAACCGATGGCCGCGGCCCTCGGTATCGGCCTGGACGTGGAAGCCCCGAAGGGCAACATGGTCGTCGACATCGGTGGCGGTACCGCTGAGATCGCCGTCATCTCCCTGGGCGGCATCGTCGTCCAGGAGAGCATCAAGACCGCAGGCGACGAACTGACCAGCGACATCCAGTATTATCTCCGCCAGCAGCACAACATCAAGGTCGGTGAAATCACCGCCGAAAAGATCAAGATCGGCGTCGGCGCGGTCATCCCGCAGCTCGACGACGAGCCGGAGCCGTTCATCGTCCGGGGTCCGAACCTGATGACCGCGCACCCGGTGGAGGCCCGCGTCACCTACCAGGAAATTGCCCATTGCCTCGACAAGAGCATCGCGAAGATCGAGTCCTCGATCCTCCATGTCCTCGAGCAGACCCCGCCGGAGCTCTACTCCGACATCGTCGAGAACGGCATCTACCTGTCCGGCGGCGGCGCCCTGCTCCGCGGTCTGGCCCAGCGCTTTACCGAGAAGGTCAACATCCAGTTCCACGTCGCCGAAGACCCGCTCCGCGCGGTGGCCCGCGGTACGTGCATCGCCCTTAAGAACGCTGCCAACTACTCCTTCCTCAAGCGGTAATGAGGAAACCGGGAAAGATCATAACCATCCTTTTCAACGCAGCAATCTTCATCATCCTGGAGGTTGCTGCATTGGGTATGCTGCGCTCCGGAAAAGCCCAGGACTTCTTCATCACCAAGGGGGCGCACGCCTTCATGGCCAAAGTCTGGGGCGGATCGGAGTCCGTCAAGTATTACTTCTCCCTCAAACAGGCCAACGAACAGCTGGCCGCGCAGAACTTCGCGCTGACCCAGGAACTGCTCGCCTGGCGGCATGACGCGGAAGAAGCCAAACGCGACTCCCTCACCCGCAGTTTCGAAGACATCGGAGGTTTCCACTACATGAGCGCCACCATCGTCAAGATCAGCCGCAACAAACAGCACAACTACCTGATTATCGGGCAGGGGTCCGAAGACGGCGTCGTGCCGCACTCCGGCATCATCACCAACGACGGGGTGGTCGGCATCGTCGATGCCGTCGGCAAGCATTACTCCTATGCGCTGTCCTTCATGAACACCGATTTCAGCCTCAGCGCCCGGCTCGGCCGGGAAGGGGCGGTCGGACCGCTGGTCTGGGACGGGAAGACGTCCGGCGGTGCCATCCTCAAGGAAATCCCGCTGCAGTACAAGTTCGCGCCCGGAGATACGGTCTACACGAGCGGCTTCTCCTCCATCTTTCCGGCCGACATCCCGATCGGCCTGACTGGAGAATCCCGCATCGTCAACGGTGCGACCTATGACATCAACGTCCGGTTGCTCCAGGATGTCGGCGCCGTCCGCTACGTCACCCTGGTCAACAACGTAGGCCGTCAGGAAATCGAAACCCTGGAAGAAGAGGAGGTGCAGCCATGAAAAACAACTTCCTGGTCCTGTACATCCTGCTTGTCGCGGCGCAGATGCTGATTTGCAATTACTTGCATCTCACGCCCTACCTGATGCTGACCCTGCTGCCGACACTGGTGCTCTGCCTGCCGACGAAGGTTAAGACGGCCGCTGCCCTGCTGATCGCCTTCGCCACCGGACTGTCCGTCGACCTGATCGCCGAAGGCGCCCTGGGCATCAACACCGTCGCCCTGCTGCCCGTCGCCCTGCTGCGCCGCAGCATCTGCGACTTCATCTTCGGTGAGGAACTGGTCGTCCGGGGAGAAGACTTTTCCATCCGGAAATACGGACTGCCGAAAGTGCTCTTCGCACTGTTCCTGGTCCTGTCCCTGTTCCTGGTCATCTATCTGTGGGCCGACGGGGCCGCCACCCGGCCGTGGCTGTTCAACCTCATCCGTTTCGCGGTATCCCTGGCCGCCGGCATGCTCCTGGGCGTGGCGGTCGTGGACATGCTGATGCCGGATGACAGAAGGTAGGCGCCCATGGAACTCTCCCGCAAAAACAAGCTGCTCATCGGCCTGACCGCCGTGGCCGGCATCCTGCTGGCCAAGATCTTCTACATCCAGATCGTCGATGACACCTACAAGATCAGCGCGGAGAACAACTCGATGGTCTATGAGATCATCTATCCGACCCGCGGGGTCCTGTACGACCGCAACGGGACGATCATCGTGGGTAACAAGGTGGCGTATGACATCCTCGTTACCCCCCGGGAGGTCAAGGCTTTCGACACCCTCCTGCTAGCCCAGGTCCTGGATACGTCGGTCACTTTCCTGCGGGACAAGATGGCCGAATACCAGCGCAACCGCAAACGCATCGGTTTCCAGTCCATGACCCTGCTGCGCCAGATTTCTACCGAGACCTACAACCGCTTCGCCGAAGTGCAGTACAGTTTCCCCGGTTTCAAGGGGCAGGTCCGAAGCATCCGCGACTATCCCGTCAACGCCGGCGGCAACCTGCTGGGCTATGTATCCGAAGTGGACGCTTCTTACATCAAGGCCCATCCGGATGAGTACCGCTCCGGCGACTACGCCGGCCGCACCGGCATCGAGGCGGCGCGGGAAAAGGACCTGCGCGGCGTCAAGGGCTACCACATCTACCTGCGCAACTCCCACAACCAGATCGAACAGCCCTACAAGGACGGCGAGATGGACAAGGAAGCCATCCCGGGTCACGACATCGTCACCACCATCGACGCGGAGCTGCAGCAATACGGCCAGCAGCTGATGCAGAACAAGGTCGGCAGCGTCGTAGCCATCGAACCGGGCAGCGGGGAGATCCTGGCCATGATCTCCAGTCCGGGCATCGACGTCAGCCAGCTGGCGGACTTCAACCGGCACTACCGCGAAATCATGAACGACCCCTACAAGCCGATGTTCAACCGCGCGGTCCAGGCTCCGTATCCGCCCGGCTCGGTTTTCAAGCTGGTCAACGGACTGATCGGCCTCCAGGAAGGCACCCTCCGTCCGGAAAGCATGTTCCCCTGCGCCCACGGCTACCCCCTGGCGGACCACCGGCCCGGGTGCCACGGCCACAAGTCCCCGATCAATCTCGAGGAGGCGATCATGATGTCCTGCAACTCATATTTCACCTTCGCCCTGCGGGATATCCTCGAGAACCCGAAATACCCCGACATGGACGCGGCCCTGGACAAGTGGCACGAATATGTGGAGAGCATGGGCTTCGGTCGTAAACTCGGCAGCGACTTCCCTTCTGAACTGGGCGGGACCATTCCGTCGTCAAAACTATATAACCGCCTGTACAAGAAAGAATTGGGCGGATGGAAATTCAACACCATCAAGTCCATTTCCATCGGACAGGGCGAGGTCGGCGTGACCCCGATGCAGATTGCCAACCTGGCTGCCACCGTCGCCAACCGCGGGTATTATTACATCCCGCACATCGTCAAGGAATCCGAAGGGATCACGCTCGATCCCAAATACAAGGAACGCCAGTACACGATGGTCGACACGACCCAGTACAAGAAAGTCATCCAGGGCATGTGGCGGGCGGTCAACAGCGGCCCGGGTATGGGCGGTACCGCCTGGGCAGCCCATGTCGACGGACTGGAAATCTGCGGAAAGACCGGCACGGCGCAGAACCCGCGCGGCGCCGACAACTCCGTCTTCATCTGCTTCGCCCCGAAAGACGACCCGAAGATCGCCATCGCCGTCTATGTCGAGAACGGCGGCTTCGGCGCCACCTGGGCCGTTCCGATCGCGTCCCTGATGGTCGAGAAATACCTCAAAGGGGAAATCGCCGACACGCCGGCCCGCAAGGCCGTCGAGCAGCGCGTCCTGGAAGGCAACCTGATGTCCCGCGTAAAAACCGATTAGCCCATGGTAGAGGAGACGTTCAAGGCCCGATCGATGAAGCAGAGCTTCGACTGGAAGCTGGTAATGATCTACCTGCTCCTGGTCCTCATCGGCTTTGTCAACATCTACGCCTCCATCCACTCCTCCGACCCCGAGAGCATCCTGTCCTGGACCTCCCGCAGCGGCAAGCAGTTCGTCTGGATCCTGACCGCTTTCGGGCTGGCCGGCCTGATCGTCTTCGTCCTGCCCCCGCGCATCTGGGAAGGCGCCTCGATCCCTTTGTACATCGGCGTCCTGTTTTTGCTCGTTGCCGTCATTTTCCTGGGGGTCGAAGTCAAGGGCTCCCGGTCCTGGTTCGAGTTCGGGCCCGTGCGGTTCCAGCCGGCGGAGGTCTCCAAGATCACGACCTCGCTGCTGCTGGCTTACGTAATGAGCCGGCCCAATTTCAAGATCACGCAGCTCAAGGATTTCCTGACGGTCGCCGCCGTCATCGGCCTGCCGATGCTGGTCATCCTGGGCGAGAGCGAGACCGGTTCGGCCCTGGTCTATGTCGGCTTTATCTTCATGCTGTACCGCGAGGGCCTGTCCGGCTGGTTCCTGACGGTCATCGGCCTGGCGATCCTGATCTTCATCCTGACCCTCACGGCGTCGCCCTACACGGCGATTCTGACCCTGGCCGGATTGATCCTGCTGTTCAACGTGTTCCATAGCCACCAGGGCTGGAAATTCCTGCTTTGGGGCGGATTGTATGTCCTCGTCATGGCCCTCTTCCCCCGGCTGTGGTCCTTCCTGACGGAGCAGCTGATTCCCGGCGCCGGTTTGCTGGGCAGCGTCGACCCCTCGGTCGAGATGAGCATCCGCCAGGCTTCCTCCTGGTCTTTCCTGCTGAAGATCAAGCCCCTGTATTTCCTGATCGGTTCCGGGTTGATTGCCATTCCCTTCCTGCTGATGGCCGCCTACCGGAGAAAGAGCCGTTTCCTGCTGTTCTCCGTGCTGGGCTGGCTGGCCGGTGTGGTCATGGTGTTCTCGGCGGATTTCATCTTCAATGACATCCTGCAGGACCACCAGCGCAAACGCATCGAGGTCTTGCTGGGCATGAAGGAGGATCCGGCCGGCGTGGGCTATAACGTCAACCAGAGCATGATTGCCATCGGATCGGGCGGACTGACCGGAAAAGGCTTCCTCAACGGGACGCAGACCACCTACGGCTTCGTGCCGGAGCAGAGCACCGACTTCATCTTCTGCACCGTCGGTGAAGAATGGGGATTCGTCGGCTGCCTGGTCGTCATCCTCCTGTATGTCATGCTGATCTGGCGGATCCTCCTGGATGCAGAACGCAGCCGGGAACACTTTACCCGCATCTACGGATACTGCGTCGCCAGCTGCCTGTTCATGCATCTGTTTATCAATATCGGGATGACCATCGGCCTGATGCCGGTCATCGGTATCCCGCTGCCCATGATGAGCTATGGCGGCTCATCGCTGTGGGCTTTCACGATCCTGATCTTCATCTTCGTGGTGCTCGACCACGAAGAGAAGAAGTATTTCTAGAGATTCTCAGCCTCTTCAACCGCTTTGAAGTAGCGGTAGGAATTGACCTTCAGTTCACCGACGGAATTCTCGTCGCAGACGATCGTGCCGGCCGGATGGCCCTGCAGGCCGCTGAGGGTGCAATAGTGGGACATCGGACCTTCGATCGCATCCTTGAGGGCACGGGCTTTCTTGGAACCGAAAGCGAGGATGACGACCTCCTTGGAGCTCAAGACGGTCGCGACACCGACGGTCAGGGCCTGCTTCGGAACCTGGTTGAAGTCGCCGTCGAAGAAACGGGCGTTGACTTCGCGGGTGTCCTGGGTCAGGGTCACGACGCGGGTGCGGGATTCCAGGGAGGAGAAGGGCTCGTTGAAGGCGATATGGCCGTCTTCGCCGACGCCGCCGAGGAACAGGTCGAAACCACCTGCCTTGACGATCGCTTCCTCATAAGCCGCGCATTCCGCGACAGTATCCTTGGCGTTGCCATTGAGGATATGGATGTTCTCCGCCGGCTCATCGATATGGTCGAACAGATACCGGTGCATGAAGCTGTGGTAGCTCTCCGGATGGCTTTCCGGAAGACCCACGTACTCGTCCATGTTGAACGAAATGACGTTCTTGAAACTGAGTTCACCGGCCTTGACCATGCGGATCAGTTCGGCATAGGTCTCAATGGGGGTGGAACCGGTGCAGAGACCGAGGACGAAGGGCTTGTCGGTACGGGCGGCTTTCTCCCGGATCTTGCCGGCGATGTAATGGGCAGCCCACAGGGAGCCCTCGGCGGAGTTGTTTCGGATAATGACTTTCATTTTGTTCTTTCGTTTTATGTTTCAGGGCCTGCGGCCCAGGGGGGTTAACACAATTTGAGGAAGACCTCGATGGCCTGGTATTCCGCCATACCGAGTTCGTCATACAGGCGGGCGGTGTTCTGCGTACGCTCTTCGGCACGCTGCCAGAACTCGCGCGGGTCGTCGCCCGGGAAAGGCACGATGTCCTTCTGGGAGAGATGGCGGAAGATGGCGTGGCGCTTCATGATGAGCTCGTCCGGGCTCAGCGGAACGGCCATGTCCACGCGTCCCAGCTCCCATTCCATCCACGCACCGCGGTACAGCCAAATGTTGGTCTGGTTCAGCCAGTCCTCTCCCTCCGCCTTGAGCTGCTCGACGGCTTCGAGGGCCGCTTCGGTGCAGACGCGGTGGGTTCCATGCGGGTCGGCCAGGTCGCCGGCCATGTAGATCTGGTCCGGTTTGAGTTTTTTCAGCAAATCTTTGATGATGTCGACATCGGCCTGGGTACGCGGATTCTTCTTGATGCCGCCGGATTCATAGAACGGGAGGTTGAGGAAATGCGCGTTGGTGTCATCGTTCAGGCCGAAAGAGCGGACGGCGCTCCGGGCTTCGCTGCGCCGGATCGCGCCCTTCATCTCGAGAAGGGCCCGCGGTTCGGGCATGCCCGGCACCTTGCTCTCCACCAAGGCCTTGGCCTCGGCGAACTTGTCCGCGAAACCGAGCTGGTATGCGGCATCCATGTGCTGGAGAACGACATCATCATGGACCGCCACGTTGCCGGAGGTCTCATAGGCGACGTGGACATTGTGGCCCTGCTGGACCAGGCGGATGAAGGTACCGCCCATCGAGATCACGTCATCGTCCGGATGCGGCGAGAAGATCAGCACGGTCTTCGGGAACGGCTTGGACTTGACGGGACGGGTCGCGTCATCGGCATTCGGTTTGCCGCCCGGCCAGCCGGAAATCGTATGCTGGAGGTCGTTGAAGACGTCGATGTTGATCTTATCGAAAGGACCAAACTGGTCGAGGAGTTCGCCCAGGGAGTTCTCCAGGTAATCCTGCATGGTCAGCTTGAGGATCGGCTTGTGGACGGTCTGGCAGAGCCAGACGACGGCCTTGCGGATGAACTTCGGCGTCCATTCGCACGGTCCGACCAGCCACGGCGCAACCACGCGGGTCAGCAGGCTGCCGGAGGTCTCGTCGACATAGTAGGAGATATTGTCATGCTTCTGCAGGAAGGAAGCGGCAAAGGCCGGATTGACCGAGCCCTCGGCCACAGCCTTGACAGCTTCGGCTTTCTCTTCTCCCCAGGACATCAGGATGATCCGCTTGGCGCTCATCATCGTATCGATGCCGATGGTGATGGCGTTCTCGGGCGTCACCTTCACGTCGCCGCCGAAATTGCGGGCCTGGCGCTTACGGGACTGGTAGGAGAGACGGACCGTGCGGGTGCGGCTCTTTTCCGTGGCGCCGGCCTCGTTGAAAGCGACCTGGCCGCGCTCGCCGACACCCATGATCAGCAAGTCCAGCCCGCGGATCTGACGCTCGTATTCGGCGCAATACTCGGAAACCTGTTCCTGCGGTACGGTGGCGTCCGGGATGTGGATCTGCTCTGCAGGGACATCCACATGGTCCAGCAGTTCATTGAACAGCCGGCGGTTGCGGCCGGTGGCGCGACGGTCCTTGAGCGGGTAATACTCGTCGATGGAAAAGACCTCGACATTCTTGAAGGAGACCTTGCCCTCCTGGTAGCGGCGGGTCAGCCACTTGTACAGGGATACCGGAGAAGCACCGGTGGTCAGGCCCAGTTTGAACGGGCGGCCGGAAACGTTCTGCTCATGTTCATGGATCGCATCGATGACGAGGTCGGCGATGACGTCGCTGGCTGCCGTCGAATCCGGATAGATCTCCGTACGAATCTTTTCATAGCTATGGAGGATGCCCTTGGGAAGATTTTTCTCAATCAGGCCTCCGTCCTTTGGTAAGGTGAAGTGTTTCATGTTTTTACAGTTGAGAATCGCTCATCTGGAAGATTTTCAGGCCCTGCTGGATATCGCCGGACTTCAGGCCTGCCGCCAACCAGTTGACACGCTGCTGGGCCGTACCGTGGGTAAAGCTTTCTTCCACGGCATAACCCTGGGCTTTTTTCTGCAGGTAATCGTCGCCGATCACCGAGGCACAATGGATGGCCTCCTCCAGGTCGCCCTGTTCCAGGGAGCCGAAATTTTCGTTGTCGTGATGCGCCCAGACACCGGCCAGGTAGTCGGCCAGGAGTTCGATGCGCACGCTCATGCGGTTGGCATTGGCCGTGCTCATGCGCGCCATCTGCTGATGGGCCTGGCCCAGCACGCCGAGCAGGTTCTCGACATGGTGTCCGACTTCGTGCGCAATGACATAGGCATACGCGAAATCACCGTCCGCGCCCAGCTGGCGTTTCATCGAGCTGAAGAAACTCAGGTCGATATACAGGCACTCGTCCGCAGAGCAGTAGAAGGGGCCCATGGAAGCACTGCCGGTACCGCAGCCGGACTGTGTCGCGCCGGTATACAGCACCATGGTCGGATTCCGGTATGCGCCCAGACCCTTGGCCTGGAAATAAGCCGTCCAGATATCTTCGGTACCTGCCAGGATCTTCTTGGCGAAGCTGGCCAGTTCCTGTTCTTCCTGGGTGAATTCCACATCAGTCTGCTCGGTCGCAGCTCCCATGCCGAGCTGGCTGGGATCGACCTGCTGGCCGGTCAACAAGTAAATGATACCTGCGAGGAGAAGGCCTCCGATGCCAAGGCCACCGGCGATGGCACCGCCGCTTCTCCGGCGATCTTCTACGTTAGTGCTTTCGCGTCTTCCGTCTAATTGCATGATATAGGGGGATTTAGTTTCGTTTTTCCGTGGAGCCGCCCGCAACCAGGGCGGGTTTGAGGACCGTCTTTTCCGCCTCGCCGCCTTCAATCATGCGCACGAGCGTCTCGACGCTCCGCTCTCCCAGTTCCTTGAGCGGCTGGACGATGTGGGTGACGGTGGTGGCATACAGGCTGAAGATATCGCTTTCATCGAAGCCGACGAGGGCCAGGTCTTTCGGGGTCTGGAGGCCGAGTTTCTTCATGACGGACAGAACTTGCGCAGACAGGGAGTACGTCGGCAGGAACAAGGCGTCGACCCCGCGCGCCAGGGCGTCCTGGATGATCCGTTCGACATCCTTGGCGGCATCGCCGTAGGTCGTATAGTGGATCTTGGCGTTATCGTACAGGTCGTGGTCCATCATCGCTTTCCGGTAACCGGTTTCCCGTTCGGAAAGGCTGGAGATACCCAGGGTATAGGAAATCATTTCAATCTTGCGGTAGCCCTTTCCGACCAGTTCATCGGTCGCCATGCGGCCGGCTTCCTCATCGTCGAGCAGGACCTTTCCGACTTCGTTGATCGTTTCCACGTCGCGGTCAAGCAGGACCACGGGGACACGCATGTCCATGGCCCGGGTGATGACGTGCTCACCACCGGTGACCGGCGCGATGATCACGCCGTCGATATTGTGGGCCAGGACGGCATCCAGCACTTCGCTGAGCTTCTCGGGGCTCTCGTCGGAGCTGGCGAAGAAGACGGTATAGCCGAGTTCGTGGGCTTTGTCTTCGATACGGCGGGAAATGCCGGCGAAGAACTTGTTGGAAATATCGTTCGGTATCACCGCAATCGTGTTGGAACGGCCGCTGCGCAGGGAGGCGGCGGCAAAATTCCGGCGGTAGCCCAGCCGCTGGGCGACCTCGAGGACACGTTTGGCGGTATCGGGATTGACCGGGCAATCGAGCTTGCCGTCTTTGTCTCTCTTTGCGTTCATCACGAAAGAAACGAGTGTCACGGAGACATTGGCTTCGCGGGCAACATCGCGGATGGTAATTCTTTTCATACTCTTTTCTTAATTAAACCGCAATTTAGTCATTCTTTCGGACTTGACAAAACAAAAACGTTAAAATCCCGTTCTACGTACGCAGAACGGGATTTCTTTTACGGAAATTGTGTATTATAACGTATTATATATGGAGCAAAACGGTCAGTCCAGCCATGACGATCGAGACCATGCTCATCAGCTTGATCAGGATGTTCAGCGAAGGGCCGCTGGTATCCTTGAACGGATCGCCGACCGTGTCGCCCACGATGGTCGCCTTGTGGGAAGAGGAGTTCTTGCCGCCGAAATTCCCTTCTTCCACATATTTCTTGGCATTGTCCCAGGCGCCGCCGGAATTGGCCAGGAAGATTGCCAGGACAAAGCCGGCGCCCAATCCACCGCTCAGCAGGCCTACGACGCCGGCAGGCCCCAGCAGGATGCCGACCAGGACCGGGACGGCGATCGCCAGCAGGGAAGGGATGACCATCTCGTGCTGCGCAGCCCGCGTCGAGATGCGCACACAGGAGGTATAGTCCGGCCGCTGCTTTCCTTCCAGGATTCCGGCGATTTCACGGAATTGCCGACGGACTTCAACCACCATCTTCTGGGCGGCCCGGCCCACGGCATTCATCGTCATGCCACAGAACAGGAAGGCCATCATCGCACCAATGAAGACGCCCACGAGGACCACCGGGTTCATCAGGGTGATGTTGTAATGGGCGACGATATCCGGGATGGAGGCGCGGGAAAGCTCCGCGAACTGGGCGGCCATATCTCCGCCTTTTTCCGCCAGGTGGCCGAAGCCGATCTTTATTTCCTCAATATAGGAGGCCAGCAGGGCCAGGGCGGTCAGGGCCGCCGATCCGATGGCAAAGCCCTTGCCGGTCGCTGCCGTCGTATTGCCCAGGGCGTCCAGCACGTCGGTTTTCTCGCGCACGGACGGATCCAGCTCGGACATCTGGGCATTGCCGCCTGCGTTGTCCGCGATCGGGCCATAGGCGTCCGTTGCCAGCGTAATGCCGAGGGTGGAAAGCATCCCGACGGCCGCGATGGAAATCCCGTACAGGCCATGACCCAGCTGGGACGGCTCGAAGCAGAATCCGGTCGCAAACCCATAGGCCAGCAGGATGGCAATGGCGATGGTCACTACCGGAATGGCTGTTGAGATCATGCCGAGACCCACGCCGCTGATAATGACGGTGGCGCTGCCGGTCTGGGCGCTTTCCGCCAGTTTCCGGGTCGGTTTGTACGAGTGGGAGGTATAGTATTCCGTTGCCTTGCCGATGATTACGCCGGAAAGCAGGCCGCTCAGCACGGACAGGGACAGCTGCCACCAGTGCTGGAATCCCAGCAGGCGGAAGATCGCAAAGGTCAGTACCGCAATGAGGGCGGCACTCAGGTTGGTCCCGAGACTCAGGGAGCCCAGAAGCTGCTTCAGCCCGGCCCCTTCCTTGGTACGGACGGCGAAGATGCCGACGACCGACAGGACAACGCCGACGGCCGCGATCATCATCGGGGCGATGATCGCTTTCATCTGCAGGGCCGTATCGCCGAAGAACGCGGAGGCGCCCAGGGCCATGGTCGCCAGGATGGAGCCACAGTAGGACTCATACAGGTCGGCGCCCATGCCGGCTACGTCACCGACGTTGTCGCCGACGTTGTCCGCGATGGTGGCCGGATTGCGCGGGTCATCTTCCGGGATGTCCTGCTCGACCTTGCCGACGATGTCAGCGCCCACATCGGCCGCCTTGGTATAGATGCCGCCGCCCACGCGAGCGAACAGCGCCTGGGTCGAGGCTCCCATGCCGAAGGTCAGCATCGTGGTCGTGATGACCACCAGTTTCTGGCTGGCGTCCGGATTGTCCACAAAAGCGTTCAGGACGACCCACCAGATCGAAATGTCCAGCAGGCCGAGGCCGACGACGGTCAGTCCCATGACCGCACCGCTGCGGAACGCGATCTTCAGGCCGCTGTTCAGCGACCGCATCGTCGCGTTCGCCGTACGGGCCGAGGCATAGGTGGCCGTCTTCATGCCGATGAAGCCCGCCAGGCCGGAGAAGAAACCGCCGGTCAGGAAAGCGAAGGGCACCCAGGGGTTCTGGATCCCGAATCCATAGGCTAGGACGGCGAAGAAGAGGGCAAGGATGATGAAGACGACCGTGACGACCTTGTACTGCTGCTTGAGGTAGGCCATGGCCCCCTCCCGCACATACTGGGCGATCTCTTTCATGGTTACCGTCCCCTCGCTCTCTTTCATCATCTGACGGAAGAAAAACCAGGCAAAGAACAGCGCAAGCAACGCTGCCGCCGGAACGGCATAAAACAAAGCATTCATAGTGTCGTGTTTTAGTGTTTGTGTGGTTTCGTTTCGAAAGTATATCCTTTTCGTTTTGCAAATATAATAAGTTTTTTGAACTTCAAAACAAAAACCGGAAAAAGAGCGGAGTCCATGGCCGAAAACAAAAAAAAGCGCCGCAGGGTACTGCGACGCTTTTTATGAAGAAGAAAGGATTATTCCTCGGTCTTCGGGGCTTCTTCAGCGGCGGGAGCCTCTGCCGGGGCGGCCTCGGCTTTCTTGGCGCGGCTGCGGCGGGTGCTCTTCTTGGCCTCCTTGGGAGCGGAAGCAAGCGCGGCCTCGTTGAAGTCGACGAACTCGACGAGCGCCATCTCGGCGGCGTCACCCTGACGGAAACCGGTGTGGAGGATACGGAGGTATCCGCCCGGACGGTCAGCGATCTTCGGAGCGATGGTCCGGAACAGCTCGGCGGTGGCGTTCTTATCCTTCAGGTAGCTGAAGACGACACGGCGGGAGTGGGTGGAATCGTCCTTGGACTTGGTGACGAGCGGCTCGACATACATCTTGAGGGCCTTCGCCTTGGCGACGGTGGTGTTGATCCTCTTGTGCATGATCAGGGAGCAAGCCATGTTGGAGAGCAGGGCTTTGCGGTGACCGCTCGTGCGACCGAGGTGATTGATTTGTCTGTTGTGCCTCATGGTTTATACGATCTTTTTCTTAGGTTCAATGTTATACTTTCTGACATCCATTCCGAAGGAGAGTTTCATCTTCTCGACGAGGATATCGATTTCGTTGAGGGACTTGCGGCCGAAGTTGCGGAACTTCATCAGTTCGGCGCGGCTGTAGGACACAAGGTCGGCGAAGGTATCGATATCGGCGGCTTTCAGACAGTTGTAAGCACGGACGGAAAGTCCCATGTCGGAAAGCTTGGTCAGCAGGAGATGTCTCATACGGAGACCGTCCTCATCCAATTTCTCGGAATCGGTCTCTTCCGGGCTTTCAAGGGTGATCTTGTTGTCGTCCGTGAAGAGCTTGAAATGATAGATGAGGATGTTGGCTGCTTCCTGAAGGGCCGAATCCGGAGAGATGGACCCGTCGGTCACGATCTCGAGATTCAGTTTTTCATAGTCAGTCTTCTGCTCGACACGCCAGTTCTCGACGGTCCAGTTGACCTTGCGGATCGGGGTGTAGATCGCATCGACCGGGATGGTTCCGATCGGGGTGTTCTCGTCCCGCTCCTCCTCGGCCGGCACGAAGCCGCGTCCGTGGGTGATGGTCAGGGAAATCTCGAGTTTGACGGAAGGTTCAAGCGAGCAGATATGCAGCTCTGGATTCAGCACCTTGAAAGAAGACAATCCCTTGGAGATATCCTCTGCGGTAAACTCCTGCTTGCCGCTTATGGTGATGTTTGCTACCTCGGAATCCACGCTGTCCACCATCCGCTTGAAACGGACCTGCTTGAGGTTCAGGATGATGTCCTGCATCCCCTCGATCACGCCCGGGATGGTCGCAAACTCCTGGTCTACGCCACTGATGTGGATCGAGCTGATAGCAAAACCTTCCAGAGAAGAAAGGAGGATGCGGCGAAGGGCGTTGCCGATGGTCTGTCCGTATCCAGGCTCAAGGGGCCTGAATTCGAAACGGCCGACGGTCTCGGTGCCTTCGAGCATGATGACCTTATCCGGTTTCTGAAATGCTAAGATTGCCATAAAATTTCTCTTTAAGGTGTTAACGATTACTTGGAGTAGAGGTCGACGATCAGCTGTTCGTTGATGTTCTCGGGAATCTCCTCGCGGGCAGGGACGTTAAGGTACTTGCCGCAAAGATTCTTGGCGTCGAACTCGAGCCAGGAGTAACGGGTAGCGGAGGCTACGCTGTTCTGGATGACTTCCAGGCTCTTGGAGCGCTCGCGGACAGCGATGGTCTCACCGGCCTTCACGATCACGGACGGGATGTTGACCACCTGGCCGTTGAGGGTGATGTGCTTGTGGAGGACGAGCTGGCGGGCAGCGGCGCGGGTCGGAGCGATACCGAGGCGGTACACGAGGTTGTCCAGGCGGGACTCGAGGAGGAAGAGGAGGTTCTCACCCTTCTGGCCGCTCATGCGGGACGCTTTCTCGTAGGTATTGCGGAACTGACGCTCGAGCAGGCCGTACATGTATTTGACTTTCTGCTTCTCCTTCAGCTGGGCACCGTATTCGGTGGCCTTGCGGGCACGCTTGTGGGAGGCACCGTGCTGTCCCGGAGGGAAGTTGCGCTTCTCGAAATATTTATCGGAGCCGAAGATAGGCTCGCCGAATTTACGGGCGATCTTTGTGCTAGGTCCAGTATATCTTGCCATAGTAATGAAATCTTAAAAATTAAACTTTACGACGGCCTTTCGGACGGCAACCGTTGTGCGGCATCGGGGTGACATCGATGATCTCGATGACTTCGATACCGGCATTGTTGATGGTACGGATGGCGGACTCACGACCTGCACCCGGGCCTTTCACGTAGCACTTGACCTTGCGGAGACCTGCGTCGAACGCGGTCTTGGAGGCATCCTCAGCTGCCATCTGGGCGGCGTACGGAGTGTTCTTCTTGGAGCCGCGGAATCCGCACTTACCGGCGGAAGACCAGCTGATCACCTGACCGATATTGTTGGTCAGGGCAACGATCACGTTGTTGAACGTTGATGAAATATGCGCTTCACCAACGGCCTCGACCTTGACGACTCTCTTTTTAGCTGTTGTAGTTTTCTTTGCCATAATTCATCAATTATTTGGTTGCCTTCTTCTTGTTGGCAACGGTCTTCTTCTTGCCCTTGCGGGTACGGGCGTTGTTCTTGGTGCTCTGGCCACGGACGGGGAGACCGATACGGTGGCGGATGCCACGGTAGCAACCGATATCCATGAGGCGCTTGATGTTCATCTGGACGGAGGTGCGGAGTTCGCCCTCGATCTTGTAGTTCTCACCGATTTCGGCGCGGATCTTGGCGATCTGGTCATCATCCCACTCGCTGACCTTGGTATCGTACGGAATGCCGCAGGTATCCAGGATGGCGCGGGCGGAGGAGCGGCCGATACCGAAGATATAGGTCAGACCGATTTCGCCTCTCTTGTTGTTCGGTAAATCAACACCGGCTATTCTTGCCATATTCTTATAATTGCTTTATTGTTATACAACGTTGGTTATTATCCCTGGCGCATCTTGAACTTGGGGTTCTTCTTGCAGATCACGTAAAGATGACCTTTACGACGGACGATCTTGCAATCTTCGCTGCGCTTTTTGATGGATGTCTTAACTTTCATGGTGCAAAAAATTTTATTTGTATCTGAAGGATATTCTGCCCTTGGTCAAATCATAAGGTGACATTTCAACCTTGACCTTGTCACCGAGGAGAATATGGATGAAATTCTGCCTCATCTTGCCGGAAATGTGGGCAAGGATGACATGGCCGTTCTCCAATTCTACTTTGAACATGGCATTCGGGAGGGTCTCAATGATGGTCCCGTCAATCTCGATCGCTGTTTGTTTCGACATTAAAATATCACGTTAAAATTAAACTTCCAGGTCCTTCTCAATGAAATCAAAGGTCGACAGCTGCTCCGCCTGGCCTTTACGGACAACAACCGTAAGCTCGAAATGCGCCGCTTTCTTATGATCAGCCGTGTGTACCGCCCAACCGTTTCTTGCAAGGTACACCCTGCGGTCGCCCGCCGTGATCATAGGTTCGATGCAGATCGTCATTCCTTCGACGAGACGCGGCCCGCGGCCCTGGTGCCCGTAGTTCGGGACGCCCGGTCCTTCGTGCATGTCCCGGCCGATACCGTGGCCTTCCAGCTCACGTACGACCCCGAAACCAAATGACTCGGCATACGATTGCACCGCGTGTCCGATATCGCCGACCCGGTTGCCCGCCACCGCCTGCTCAATGCCTTTGTAAAGGGAAGCCTTGGTGACTTCCAGGAGCTTCCGGGTCTCGGCATCCACTTCCCCGACAGGGAAAGTGTATGCCGAATCACCGTTATAGCCCTTGTAGAGCGTGCCGAGGTCGATCGATACGATATCTCCCTCCTGGAGCACGACTTTGTCCGACGGAAAACCGTGGACGACTACATCATTTACAGAAGCGCAGATGGCGGAAGGATAACCGTCGTAATCCAAGAAGTTCGGGACTGCGCCATGATCACGGATAAAAGTCTCGGCCACCTCATTCAACTTCGCAGTTGTCACACCTGGGGCGACCCACTTGCCGACTTCCGCCAACGTCTTCGACGTGAGCTCTCCGTTGATCCTGAGCAGTTCGATTGCTTCTTCTGTCTTCGGTGCTACCATCTTCCTTTAACCATCAAAAATTACATGCCGGAGCGTCCGGAAAGGCGGCCGGTCTTCATCAGGCCGTCATAGTGACGCATAAGCAAATAGCTTTCAATCTGCTGGAGCGTGTCAAGGATGACACCCACAAGAATCAACAGCGAGGTACCGCCGTAGAAGCTTGCAAACTGGTTCGTGACGCCGAGCTTCATGGCCAGAGCCGGAAGGATGGCGATGATGGCCAGCATGATGGAACCCGGCAGGGTGACCCGGTCAAGGATACCGTCGATGAAGTTCGCGGTAGCTTTGCCCGGCTTGACTCCAGGGATGAAACCGCCGTTCTTCTTCATGTCTTCCGCCATCATGTTCGGGTTGACCGTAACAGCGGTGTAGAAGTACGTGAAGATCACGACAAGGATGCCGAATACCAGGTTATACCAAACACCGGTATAGTTGCTCATCGCAGCGGCGAATCCACGGGTAGAATCCCAACGGGAGAAGAGCATCGGCAGGAACATCAACGCCTGGGCGAAGATGATCGGCATGACGCCGGCCGCATTGATCTTGATCGGGATGTACTGGCGGACACCGCCGTACTGGCGGTTGCCGATGACGCGGCGGGCGTACTGGACCGGGATCCTGCGGACGGCCTGCACGAGGGCGATGGCGGCGCAGAAAACCAGGAACAGGAACACGAGCTCGACGATCACGAAGAGCAGACCACCGTTGCTGGTGCTGAGCTTGGTACCGATTTCGGAAACCAGGGCGTAAGGCAGGCGGGCGACGATACCGATCATGATGATCAGGGAGATACCGTTGCCGACGCCGCGGTCGGTGATACGCTCACCGAGCCACATCACGAACATGGAACCGGCCATCAGGATGATGGTGCAGACCAGGTTGTAGGTGAAGTTGCTCATGCCCAACTGGTTGACGGCGACAAAAGCGGAACCGGGAACCTGATTGTGGACCTGGGCCATGTACGCAGGGCACTGGATGGCGAGGATCGCGATGGTCAGGTAGCGGGTCAGCTGGTTGATCTTTCTGCGGCCGCTCTCCCCTTCCATCTGCAGCTTGCGGAAGTAGGGGACGAACATGCCCAGAAGCTGGACGACGATGGACGCCGAGATGTACGGCATCACACCGAGGGCGAAGATCGAAGCGTTACCGAAGGCACCGCCGGAGAACATGTTCAGGAGGCCGACAAGACCTTCCTGGGTGCTGCTCTGGAGCTTGGCCAACATGGAGGCATCGATGCCCGGAAGCACGATGAAGCACCCCAAGCGATAAACGAGTACCAAGAGAACCGTGTACACGATCCTCTTGCGTAGCTCTTCGATCTTGAAGATGTTCTGGATAGTCTCTATAAACTTCTTCATCTTGGATTACTCTTCAACAAGGGTGGCGGTGCCTCCGGCCGCCTCGATCTTGGCGATAGCGGACTTGGAGAACGCGTCAGCGGAAACTTCAAGTTTTGCAGTAAGTTCACCGTTGCCGAGGATCTTCACGAGTTCCTTGACCGGAGCCAGGCCGTACTCGACGAGGACGTCGAGGTCGATCTTGGCGATGCCGGTGGCGTCATAAAGAGCCTGGAGGTCGGCAACATTGATTGCCTTGTACTCTACGCGGGTAGGGTTCTTGAATCCGAATTTCGGAAGTCTTCTCTGGATAGGCATCTGGCCGCCTTCGAAGCCGATCTTGTGGGAGTAGCCTGCGCGGGCCTGGGCACCCTTGGTACCACGGGTGGCGGTACCGCCTTTGCCGGAGCCTTCGCCACGGCCGATACGCTTGGATGTCTTGGTTGCGCCTTCTGCGGGTTTCAGATTATGTAGATTCATCTGTCTTTCCTCCTTGATTAGATTTCTTCAACTTTGACGAGGTGGAGCACCTTCTGGAGCATGCCCGTGGTAACCGGGGTCTTCTCGACCTCGACGGTCTGATGCATCCGGTGGATGCCGAGGGAGCGGAGATTTGCGATCTGACGCTTGGTCTCGCCGTTCTTGCTGATAACCTGGGTGATTCTGTATTTAGCCATGGTGTATCCTCCTTTTATCCGTTAAAAACCTGAGACATGGGGATACCGCGGAGACCAGCGACCGTATAGGCGTCGCGCATTTCGGTCAGGGCGGCCACGGTGGCCTTCACGAGGTTGTGCGGGTTGGAAGAGCCCTTGCTCTTGGCGAGGACGTTCTGCACACCGACAGACTCGAACACGGCACGCATAGCACCGCCGGCCTTCACACCGGTACCAGGGGCAGCGGGTTTCATGAACACCTCGGCGCCACCGAACTTCGCGGTCTGCTCGTGAGGGATGGTCTTGTTGATGACCGGAACCTTGACGAGGTTCTTCTTCGCATCTTCGACACCCTTCTGGATGGCAGCGGTAACTTCGTTCGCCTTACCGAGACCATAACCGACGACACCATTCTCGTCACCGACCACGACGATGGCCGCGAAACGGAAGTGACGGCCACCCTTGGTCACCTTGGTGACCCTGTTGATGGCTACCAGTCTGTCCTTGAGCTCAAGGTCAGAGGTCTTTACTCTTTTAACATTTGTATTTGCCATAGTCCCGATTAGAATTTAAGGCCGCCTTCACGGGCAGCGTCTGCCAAACATTTAACTCTGCCATGGTAGAGGTAACCGCCACGGTCGAATGCAACCTCGGCGATACCCTTGGCAAGTGCGCGCTCGGCGATGGCCTTGCCGACGATGGCGGCAGCCTCTTTGCCGGACTTACCCTTGCACTCGACGGCGAGGGCCTTGTCGTTGGACGCAGCGGCGACGAGGGTCGCACCCTGCAGGTCGTTGATCACCTGGGCGTAGATCTGCTTATTGCTTCTGAAGACAACCAGTCTGGGTCTTTCAGCCGTACCGTTCACATGCTTGCGAATACGGTAGTGGATCCTTCTTCTTCTTTCGATTTTAGTCAACATAATTGTGTCCTCCTATTATTTAGCAGAAGCAGTCTTACCAGCCTTGCGGCGAAGCTGTTCGCCGACGAACTTGATACCCTTGCCCTTATACGGCTCAGGCTTGCGCAGGGAGCGGATCTTGGCGGCGACCTGACCGAGGAGCTGCTTGTCGTAGCTCTTGAGGATCAGCACCGGGTTCTCACCCTTCTTGACCTGGGCGGCTTCGGCCTTGATTTCGGCCGGGAGCAGGAGCTGGATGTCATGGGAATAACCGAGGGCGAAGGTCAGCAGCTGGCCCTGGACGTCGACACGGTAGCCGACACCGACGAACTCCTGCTTGACTTCGAAGCCCTTGGAGACACCCTCGACCATGTTGTGCACGAGCGCGCGATACAGGCCGTGCATGGCACGGTGACGCGGCTGGTCGGTCGGACGGGCAAATTTGATTTCGCTTCCCTCGATGGTGACGGTGATATCCGGGTCAACCTTCTGGCTGAGCTCACCAAGAGGTCCTTTAACCTTCAACACGTTGCCGTCGGTCAATTCGACTTTGACGCCGGACGGAAGGTTTACAGGCAATTTTCCTATTCTTGACATTCTGTGTAGGTTTTTTAATTAATATACGTAGCAAATCACTTCGCCGCCGACACCCAGTTCACGGGCTTCCTTATCGGTAACGACGCCCTTGGAGGTCGTCAGGATCGCGATGCCGAGGCCGTTGAGGACACGCGGCATGCTGTCGACGTCGACGTATTTCCGCAGACCCGGCTTGGAGATGCGGTCGATGCCCTTGATAGCGGCGACCTTGGTCTGGGGATGGTACTTCAGCGCGATTTTGATGGTGTTGAACGGGGTACCCTCAACCACTTTGTAAGTGAGGATGTAACCCTTCTCGAAGAGGATCTTGGTGATCGCGACCTTCAGGTTGGAGGCGGGGATTTCCACCACCTTCTTTCCGGCGCGGTACGCGTTGCGGATCCTGGTCAAGTAGTCTGCAATGGGATCAGTCATTTGTTTGTCTGTTTTGTGGACCGGCGCCGTGGCGCCCGATATCCGATTGTTGATTAATACTATATTGTCCCGGGATACCCGGGCGCTTGTTCACTACCAGCTGGCTTTCTTGACACCCGGGATGAGGCCGTTGGAAGCCATCTCGCGGAACTGGATGCGGCTCAGGCCGAAGGCACGCATGTATCCCTTCGGACGACCGGTCAGGGAGCAGCGGTTGTGCAGGCGGACGGAGGAGGAGTTCTTCGGGAGCTTGTCGAGAGCGGCCCAGTCACCGGCCTCCTTGAGAGCCTTGCGCTTTTCGGCATACTTAGCAACCATTTTCGCGCGCTTCACCTCGCGGGCTTTCATACTTTCTTTTGCCATTGTATACGCTTTTAGTTGTTATGTTTCTTGAAAGGAAGACCCATCGCCTTGAGGAAGGCGTACGCCTCTTCGTCACTCTGGGCAGTGGTCACGAACGTGATCTCCATGCCGTGGATGCGCGGGTTCTTGTCCATGTCGATCTCCGGGAAGATGATCTGCTCCTTGAGTCCGAGGGTGTAGTTGCCGCGGCCGTCCATTTTCTCAGCGATACCGTTGAAGTCACGGATACGCGGGAGGGAGACGCGGATGAGCTTCTCGAGGAACTCATACATCTTCACGCCGCGGAGGGTCACCTTGGTGCCGATCGGCATGCCTTTACGGAGGCGGAAGTTGGAGACGTCCTTCTTGGAGGAAGTGATGATTGCCTTCTGGCCGGTGATGAGGCTGAGCTCTTCGGCGGCCTCTTCGACGAGTTTCTTGTCCTGGGTAGCGTCGCCGACACCTTCATTGATGGTGATCTTGACGAGCTTCGGGACCTGCATGACGGTGGTATAGGAGAACTGCTTCATCAGAGCAGGGACAATCTCCTCTTTATAGACCTTCTTGAGGGTAGGGACATAGCCGGCCGGCAATGCCTGGACCTCGACGGGTGCGTTTTTCTTCTTTGCCATAATTAGATCTCCTCTCCTGATTTCTTAGCATAACGGACCTTCTTGCCGTCAACTTCCTTGTAACCTACGCGGGTAGCCGCACCGGTCTTCGGGTCGACGAGCTGCACATTGGAGATGTGGATGCCGGCTTCCTGCTTGATGATGCCACCCTGCGGAGCCTTGGCATTCGGCTTGGTATGCTTGCTGACCATATTGATACCTTCAACGATGACACGGTCCTTGTCTCTGAGGACCTCGAGGACCTTACCGGTCTTTCCCTTATCGTTACCGGCGTTCACAAACACGGTGTCGCCTTTCTTGATGTGGAACTTCTTCATGATTTCTTACTGATTAAAGGACCTCCGGTGCCAGTGAAACAATCTTCATATATTTGTCACGCAGCTCCCTGGAGACAGGGCCGAAGATACGCGTTCCGCGAACCTCACCCGCATTGTTGAGGAGGACGCAGGCGTTATCATCGAAGCGGATGTAGGAACCGTCCGCCCTGCGGATCTCTTTCTTGGTACGGACTACCACGGCCTTGGTGACGGAACCTTTCTTCACATCACCGCCAGGGATAGCGCTCTTGACTGCTACGACGATCTGGTCGCCTACAGTTGCATAACGGTGGTGGGTACCGCCCAGGACACGGATGCAAAGGACTTCCTTCGCACCGCTGTTGTCGGCCACCTTCAAACGTGTTTCCTGCTGTATCATTGTTACTTAACTTTTTCGACGATTTCAACTAATCTCCATCTCTTGGTCTTGCTCAGCGGGCGGGTCTCCATGATGCGGACGCGGTCGCCTTCGCTGCACTCGTTCTTCTCATCTTGAGCGACGAACTTGGTGGTCTTGTTGACAAACTTGCCATAGAGGGGATGCTTCTCCTTCGTTTCGACGGCGACGACGATGGTCTTTTCCATCTTGTTGCTGACCACGACACCGATTCTTTCCTTGCGAAGATTTCTTTCCATGGTACTTCTGATTACTGGTTGTTTTCTTTTTCGGCCAGGATCGTGATCATGCGGGCGATATCCTGTCTCATTTTCTTGAATTTGGAGGTGTCCTCCATAGGAGAGATGGCGTGCTCAAGCTTCATCTGGTCGAGTTCGGCCTTCATGCCGGCGATACGGTCCTGCAGATCGGCGATCGACATCTCGCGTACTTCTTTAGTCTTCATGTTTCTCTACCGTTAAATTATTCAACATAATCCCTGCGGACGATAAACTTCGTGGCAACCGGAAGCTTGTTGGCGGCCAGGCGCATCGCTTCCTTCGCGGTCTCGAGGGAAACACCCTCGGCTTCAAAAAGGATACGGCCCGGAGTGATCGGGGCGACGAAGCCGTAAGGATCACCCTTACCTTTACCCATACGGGTGGACAACGGCTTCTTGGTCACCGGCTTGACAGGGAAGACGCGGATCCAGATCTGGCCTTCGCGGTTCATGCGACGGGAAATGGCCTGACGGGCGGCCTCGATCTGCTGGGCGGTCAGCCAGCAATTCTCAAGGGTCTTGATACCAAAGGAACCGAATGCAAGCTGGTTGCCACGCTGGGCATTGCCTTTCATGCGGCCTTTCTGCTCCCTTCTGAATTTTGTTCTCTTAGGTTGTAACATGGGTGTATTACTTTAAAAATATTTCCTAAATTTCCCTAACTCATTGAGGCTCAATCGGTTGGGTAAAATATACCTCAATTTGGGGACTGCAAAGTTAGCAAAAATATCCGAGAAACAAACATTTTACAGAAAATATTTCAAACTTTTCGACGACAAAACTGAAAACTTATCTCTGCGTTTTTCAGTCAGTTACAAGATGTGTCAAAAAATTCTTCACGCCATTTTCGACATGGGCCGGAAGCCCGTGGCATGGTATCTGAAAAATGTGTACCTTTGCCAGTGAAGATGAAACGGAAAACCGCATACGTGCTGCTTCTTCTGCTGGGGCTGCTGGCCCTGGCAGGGCCGGCCCGTGCCCAGAACCGCGGTTTCCTTCCCTATATCATCGAAGGGAAAGACACCCTGTTCATCGACACCCTCCGCCCGTCGTACATCTATATCGGCAAGAAGAAAGGCCGGCAGTGGCGCAAGTACTACCGGCTCGTACACAATTTCTCCAAGACCTATCCGTATGCCCTCCTCGCACAGGAAGTCGTGCTGGAGGCGGACCGGACGATTGAGGCGGAGAACCTGAAAAGGCTGAAGAAGGAACGGTATATCAACCAGATCCAGAAAAGCATCTTCGAGAATTACGAGAGCGTCATCCGCGACATGACCATCTCACAGGGCAAACTGCTGATCCAGCTGATCGGCCGGGAAACCGGCATTACGCCCTACGACATCATCAAAGACTATAAAAACGGATTCACGGCCGCATTCTGGCAAGGCATCGCCAAACTGTTCGGCGGCAACCTGAAAAGGCCCTATGACCCGAACCAGGAAGACAAGGCCATCGAAGACCTGGTCGTCATCTGGCAGAAAGGAGAATTCGAAGGGCTCTATTATTCTATTTTCGGCAAGTATCCGCCGGTCCCTCAACTCAAGCGGGTGAACACCTCCGCCCCGTCGAAGAAGAAATAAGGCGACGCATCCATCCAGTCTTTCAGGACCATCAGCCGTCCCCCGCCCGGAAGCGGCAGGTCGACGGAGGCATGCAAGTGTCCGAAGATGAAATAATCCACATGCCGTTTTTCCGCAAAGGCTTCCGCCCACCGGTACAGCGGCTCTTCTTTTCCCTTGAACACATATTCCTCGCTCTTGGCGAGCCGGCTGCTCCGGGACCAGCCGTTGCCCAGCCGGAAGGCGAACCAGGGATGCAGTCCGCTGAACAGGGTCTGCAAGAACCGGTTGTGGAAGATGGACCGCATCAGCTTGTATCCACGCATGCCCGGACCCAGGCCGTCGCCATGTCCCAGGCAGAAGGTCTTTCCGGCGATTTCCACCACGGCCGGCTGCTCCAGCCGTTCCATCCCGAGGCTCTCGAAATAGGAATACGCCCAGATGTCATGGTTGCCCGTAAAGAAACGGACCTTGACGCCGGCGTCCATCAGCTCCGTCAGGGCGGCGAAGACCCGCACATAGCCCTTGGGAACCACGTCCCGGTATTCGTACCAGAAATCCCAGATGTCCCCGAGCAGATAGAGCGTCTCGGTCCGCTCCGCGGGAATCGACCGCAGGAACCGCACGAAACGCGCCTCCCGGCCGGCCGGATCCTTGACATCCAGTCCCAGGTGTACGTCGGAAACGAAATAGGTCAGCGTCCGCATCAGGAAAGGATGAAAAGCAGCAGTGCGACGGCGAGGCAATACAGGGAGAACCAGGACAGGCGGGCCTTTTTGACCAGGGCGATCATCGCCCGGCAGGCGAACAGGCCGGCGGCAAAGGCCGCCACGAAGCCCAGCAGGAGGGCGACGGGGCCAACCCCGTCTCCGAACGAAGCATGGCCGGTCGCCACCTTCAGCAGGTCCAGGCTCTGCTCACCGATGATCGGGGCGAGGACCATCAGGAAAGAGAACTGGGCCATCCGGCTGCGGTCGACGCCCGCCATCAGGCCGGTCGCGATCGTGGTGCCGCTGCGGGAAATGCCCGGAGCGACGGCGAACGCCTGGCCGATACCGACCGTAAAGGCCTGCCAGAAAGAGATACCGTTGCGATACGGCTTCGGGGCCTTGGCAAAACGCTGGAACAGGTTGAAATGGTCCGAGAAGAACAGCAGCGCAGCCGTGATGCACAGGCCGATGGCCACCGGGATCAGGCTGTCGCCGAACAAAGCTTCGACCTGGTCCTTGAAAAAGACCCCGACGATGCCCACGGGAATCATCGAAACGATCAGCTTGCAGATATAGTCCGTCTCGTCGTTGTAGCGGAATTTCAGCAACCCTTTCAGCAGGTTCCAGATCTCGCTCCAGAACACCACGAGGGTACTCAGGACCGTGGCAAAATGCACGGTCACGGTAAAATCCAGGAATCCTTCCGCGTCCACACCCAGCAACTCCTTGAAAAGCATCAGGTGGCCGCTGCTGCTGACGGGGAGGAACTCGGTCAGGCCCTGGACCAGGCCGAGCAAGATCGCCTGCCACCAACTCATGACTTCTTCTCCTTATCGTCGCCGAAGCAGCCCATGATTGCAACGACCTCGACGATCACCCCGCACAGGATGACGAGAGGCGCGGCCACGAGGCGCCGGAAATCAAACATGGCCGGATTGAACACGGCGGGATCCTTGCTTCCGCCGCCGGTCATCAGGATATAGCCGGCGACCATGACAAGCAGGCCGGCCAGCAGCAGACGAAGTCCTTTCTTGGTAAGAGCGAAGTTGTTATCCATAATCTAGTAATAGAGCTCTGATTTATCGAGACGCACCAGCCGGCCTACGGCGATGTACGTGCTGGCCAGGCAGATCACGACACCGGCGACCACGACGATGCCCATGGCGATCAGCAGCAGGTCCAGCCGGAACAAAGTAAACAATTGGGGGAAATGGCTGCGCAGCAGGAACAGCAGTCCGACCAGCAGCAGGATGGCCACCAGGGAGGAGAAGAGCCCGAGGAGGGCGGAATTCAGCAGGAAGGGCCCGCGGATGAAATTCTTCGTCGCCCCGACCATCTTCATCGTATGGATCGTGAAACGCCTCGCATAGACGCTCAGGCGCATCGTATTGCCGATCAGCACGAAGGAGATGAAAAGCAGCAGGACGATGAAGATACCCAGCACCATGGAAATCCGCGCCAGGTTGGCGCCCAGCGCATCCACCAGGGACTTCTGCCAGACCACTTCGTCGACCAGCGGCGAGGCGGACAGCCGCTGGCTGACCACCTTCAGGCTGTCGTCGGAGACATAGTCCGCCGCCAGGGTCACATCTACCGAAACCGGGATCGGAGAGGTCTCGAAAACGCTCAGGAAGTCTTTCCCGAGCATCCGGGCCATTTCCTGTTCGCCCTGGGCCCGGGAAATGAACTCGGTCCCGCGGATAAACGGCATCGAATCCAAGACGGCCTGGTAATCCATCGCCTGGGCATCGGACACTTCGGGCATCATCAGGACGGAGACCTTCATGTTCTCCTTGAAATAGTCCGAGACATTGTCCGTATTGACCAGCAGCAGGCTGGCCACGCCGACCAGCAACAGGACCAGGCTGATACTGACGACCGAGGACAGGTAGGCATTCGCCAGCCTGCGCCGAATCATCCTGTTTTCACCTTTAGCCATAGTACTCCAAATAGATGTCAAAGATAGTGATTTATGGAAATATGAAAAAAAAATCTTATCTTTGTAAACTAGATTTCCGCCCTTTCCCGTTGATTCAGGAGGGCCGGAAAGGATTTGAAGCAAAATGATTATGGGTGATTCCGCAAAAAAGATCCTGTTCGTCAATTCCGAGATTTTCCCCTATCTCCCGGAGTCGCCGATCGCCCGCATCGGCCGGGAACTCCCCCAGGGAATCCAGGAACGCCGGAAGGAAATCCGGTCGTTCATGCCCCGTTATGGCTGCATCAACGAGAGGAAAAACCAGCTGCATGAAGTCATCCGGCTCTCCGGAATGAACATCATCATCGGCGACGTCGACCGTCCGCTCATCATCAAGGTGGCGTCGATCTCCGCCGCCCGCATGCAGATCTATTTCATTGACAACGAAGACTATTTCCGCCGCAAGCAAACCTATGCCGACGAGAAGGGCGTCTTTTTCGCAGACAATGCGGAACGGGCCGTCTTCTTCGCCCGCGGCGTCCTGGAAGCCGTCAAGAAACAACGCTGGGCCCCGGATATCATCCACTGCCACGGCTGGATCTCCCAGGTCCTGCCGGCCTACCTGAAAAAGACCTATCGCGAAGACCCGATTTTCTCCAACAGCAAAATCGTGCTCTCCCTGTATGACGATACGCCGACGGAGCCCTTCTCCGCCGATTTCGCCAAACTGGCCAAATTCGGCGGCGTAGGCGAGGACGACCTGCCCTTCCTCCGGGACCGGGCCGATGGCATAAATCTTGCTAAAACTGCAGCGCAGTATTCCGACGGCATCATCCTGGGCGCAGCGAATGTCGCCCCCGAGATTACGGATTACTGCAAGAGCCTCGGCCTTCCGCTGCTGCCCTTTGATGCGGCAGCCCTCGAAGACGGCTCCTACATCGACGCGTATAACCGTTTTTATGACCAGCTGTAGCGCATGAAATTCCGATTCCACGGGCTGGCCGCCCTTCTGGCGGCGGCTTGCCTGACCTCTTGCTTCGGCATCGACAACCAGCTTGGCGAAGACTACATCGCCACCAACCAGAAATACAATCTCTACACCGCCGAATTCAACCTCGACGATATCGAAATGGCCTGCCCGGACAGCCTGTCCGGCTACAGTACCTACCGGTTCACCGTCGGCGCCATCCGCGACGCACAGTTCGGCTTGACCACGCGCAGCGCCGCCTTCACCCTCGTCCCGATCATGGACACCCTCGATTTCGGCAAGAACGCGACCTTCAAGAGCTTCCATTTCACGGCACCGTATGATTCCGTGTCGTGCGAAGACCCTTCCCAGGCCCACATCCTGCAGAACATCAACGTCTATGCCCTCGAGAAGGAGCTTGACATGAAGGCCAGCGCCCCCAAGATCGAGCATTCCGCCCAGCGGATCACCCTGGGTGTCCCGGTCTTCAGCGGCACCGACTCCCTCTCGTTCAATTTCAGCAAGGAATTCGGCGAACGCTACATGCAGATCACCCAGGCGGACCTGGATGACATCGAGACCTACCGCAAGCATTTCCCGGGCATCTATATCACGACCGACGAGCCGATTGGCAACGGCGGCCGCATCAACATGTTCAAGGTCCCGCTCGACGTGGCCAGCGGCAGTATCTACGGCAGCTACGCCGTCTTGAAATTCAAGGCGGACTACGGCACCCGCAGCCAGGTTGACACTTCCTTCTATTTCTATATCGGCCCGGTCCAGAAGTATGATATGAGCGGCGTCTCCTCCACGTCGGCGACCGAATACCCGCAGATCGCCTACGACCTGGCGACCCATGAGAGCAAGGAGAAGATGGAAGGCAAGGCGACCGACAAGATCTGGTTTGAAGGCGGACGCGGCCTGAAGCCCGTCGTCAAGGCGCAGTCCATCAAGGACAAGCTTTCGGAGATTGTCGCCAAATATGGAGACGTTTCGCAGATCATCGTCAACAAAGCCACGATCGAGATGCCCTTCGAGTTCCCGGAGAACTATGAAGACATGCGCCTGTATCCGACGACGCTGAGTCCGACCTGCCGCATCGTGACCGATACCTCCATCACCTTCGCCGGCATCACCGACGCCAGCGTAGCGACCGAGAACCAGGGCACGATCAACCGTTCGACCCTGATGTACGCTCCGGACCTGTCGCACCATGTGCAGTCGATCCTGCGGCTCAAGGATACGGAGAAGATCGAGAATTACGACATCTGGTTCCTGGCCATGGCGGACGAGGTCGTCACGACCACCAGCAGCAGCAACGCCAACAGCGAAATGGCCGACTACTACCAGCAAATGGCCTACGCCAGCTACTACAACAGCATGTACGGCGGTTATGGCGGTTACGGCGGATACGGATACGGAGGCTATGGCTATGGCGGTTACGGCGGCTATGGCGGCTACGGTGGCTACGGCAACTATTACAACTATTACAACTACCTGATGATGGCCAACATGCTCAATTCATCCGGTTCGACCGTTTCCAAGCAGTCCATGATGGACTTCCACCGCTATTACCGCGCCGTCCTCAATGGTCCCGACGCAGAAAATGCGCCCCGCCTGCGGGTGACCTTCGCCGTGCCGGCCAGCGAATAAGGCTCGGCCATACACGGCATCGCAAAATAAATGAAGGCTGCCTTTCCAGGCAGCCTTCATCATTTTGCTTTATTGAAGAATTTACTCTTTCTCAGCAAGTTTCGCCTCAACATAGTTGATGGCATCAGCAACAGTGGCGATGCCGGCGGCATCCTCATCCGGGATCTTGACACCGAATTCCTTCTCGAATTCCATGAGAAGTTCGACGGTATCGAGGGAATCGGCACCGAGGTCGTTGGTGAAGTTCGCGGTCTCAGTGACCTCAGACTCTTCAACGCCGAGCTTGTCAACGATGATGGCTTTCACCTTTTTTACTACGTCTTCCATAATAAATAAGAATTTGTTGTTTATAGTTTATAATACACAATTTCAGTTTGTCCGGCAAAGTAACGAAAAAATTCTGACAAATAAAACAAATTCGCCCAAAACATGTAACCCCGCCGGGGTTATCCCGTTGATTCTCAATCCTCGGACGGAGTCCGGGAAAGATTGATCCAAATCCGCAACCCATTGATCGAGTTCAACAGGTAGAAGCAGTACTTGATGAACATGACCACGGTATAGCTGGAGGCCTCCGAAGAGACCATCGTACTGCCCCACAGGCAGATCGAAGATACATTTACCAAATTCCATACCACCCATTGCTCCATATATGCCAGGGACATCAGGATCTGGCCGGCAATGTTGAAGGTGAAGACCGCAGCATCGAAGAAAACCTGCGGCCGGTTGATTTCGGCGGGCGCTACGGTCCGCATCTTGATCCACAGCAGCACGGCATAGGAAACAGCGAGTCCGGCCAGCATGCAGCCGACCACCAGCCACCGTTGTTTCGGGGTCAGCCGGCGGGCCCTTACTTCCTTCTCTCCGCTGGCACCGCGCTTGCGCCATTGCCAGAGGCCCACGAACTGCATCGGCAGGAAGAAGAAAAAGTGCAGGGCGAAATTGCCCCACAGGCCGTTGTCGATGGCAATGATCGAGCCGAGGGTCACGTCCAGGACGCCGAAGAGGAAGGTCCACAACAGGCCGTTGGCCGACAGGACGGTAGAGGCGACGCCCATGACCGACCCGAAGGCGGCAATCAGCAGCATGACCGTCCGCGCCTGCGGATCCTGCAGTTTGAAAGCGGTCGTTATCGCGATGACGACCACCATCAGGGTCAGCAGGGTCGTCGAAAAGATCTTGTTGAATTTCTTGTCGTTCATGATTCATTCAGGGTATCGAGGATGCGGCCGGCCAGGGCGTCGCTCCCCAGGAAAGCCGCCAGGTCGGAACGCGACGCGGCGGCGATACGGGCCACGGAGCCATAATGCAGGAGCAGGCGCTGCTCGGTCTTTTCGCCAACGCCCATGATCTCCCGCAGGGCGGAATCTACCTGGGCTTTGCTGCGCAGGTTGCGGTGGAAGGTGATGCCGAAGCGGTGGGCTTCGTCACGGATCTGCTGGAGGACCTTGAGTGCCTGGGAATTGCGGTCGATGAACAGCGGATAGGGGTCTCCGACCCGGATGACCTCTTCCAGCCGCTTGGCCAGGCCGACCACCGTCAGCCGTTCCGTCAGGCCCAGTTCCGCCAGGGCCTGGTAGGCGAAATCCAACTGGCCCTTGCCGCCGTCGATGACCACCAGCTGCGGCAGGTCGTCGGGCGCCTCCATCAGCATCCGGCTGTACCGGCGGTTGACCACTTCCTTCATGGAAGCATAGTCGTTGGCCCCGATGACCGTCTTGATCTTGAAGCGCCGGTAATCCTTCTTGGACGGTTTGCCGTCCCGGAACACGACGCAGGAGGCCACCGGATTCGTCCCCTGGATGTTGGAGTTGTCAAAACACTCCATGTGCCGGGGCAGTTCCTTCATGCCAAGGGCCTTCTGCAGGTCCTCCATGACCTTGAGGTAGAACTGGTCGGGATCGGTGTGCTCCCGTTGCTTGAGGGTGTTGAATTGCAATTCCTTGGCGTTCCGGGTGCCGAGCTGCAGCAAAGCCAGCTTGTCGCCCTTGACGGGAATGCGGAATTCCACGCCGTCGATCTCGACATCCGGGAGGAAGGGGACGAGGACTTCCTTGGACAGACTGCCGAATTTGGACTCGATCTCGGCGAGGAAGGTGCTGAGCACAGAAGAGGGTTCTTCCTCGATCTGCAGCTTGAATCCCAGGCCGAGGCTCTGGATCACCGAGCCGCCGCGGATACGCATGAAATGGCCGAAGGCCTCCGCGGCATCCTGCACCAGGGCGAAGACATCCACGTCGCCGATGGAGGCGCTGCTGATGATGGATTTGCCGTAATGCTTCTCCAGCGAGGTCATCTTCTCCTTGTAAACGGCCGCCTGTTCGAAATCCAGGGTCTCGGCCGCCTCTTCCATCAAGCCCTTGTAATGCCGGATCATTTCCCGGCCGCCGCCGCTGAGCAACGTGGTGATCTCGGAGATCCATCCGCCGTATTCCTCTTTGGAAACGGCACCGATGCAACAGCCTTTGCAGCGTCCGATGTGGTATTCCAGGCAAGGACGGAATTTCCGCCGCAGGATGGCCTGGGAGTCGATTTTCAGCGCACAGGTGCGCAGCGGATACAGCTCCCGGAAGAGTTCCAGGAGGTTGCGCGCATGCATGACGCTGCTGTAGGGTCCGAAATAGCGGGAGCCGTCCTTGACCAGCCGGCGGGTCAGGAAGACCTTGGGATACTCATCCGCGCTCACGCAGATCCAGGGATAGGTCTTCGAGTCCTTGAGCAGGATGTTGTACCGGGGCTTGTACTGCTTGATGAGGTTGTTTTCCAGCAGCAGGGCATCCGCCTCGGATCCCACGACCGTAAACTGGGCGTCGGCGATCTTCGAGACCAGGATGCGGGTCTTGCGGTTGAGCCGCTCCGGCGGGACGAAATATTGGGCGACCCGCTTGTGCAGGTCCTTCGCCTTGCCTACATAGATGACATTCCCCTCGGCGTCATAGTAGCGGTAGACACCGGGGGAATGCGGAAATAAGGATATTTTTTCTCTGACGTCCAATTACTTGATATACTTGGCCAATTCTTCGGCAATCGCCTCGCCGCGCAGGCCGCGCTTGAGGATGGTGCCGTCGGGGCCGAAGAGGATCAGGTGCGGGATGCCCTGGATGCCATAGAGGTCGGTCGGGATGTGCTGGCCGTTGATGATCTGGTTCCAGACGATGCCCAGTTCCGGGGCGGCTTTCTTGGTATCTTCCACCTCATCCCAGACGGCGATGCTGAGGACATCGAACTGCGGACCGTGGAACTTGTCGTAGGCCGCCTTGATAAACGGCATTTCACGCTTGCAGGGACCGCACCAGGAGGCCCAGAAGTCGACCAGCATGTATTTGCCCTTGCCGACGAAATCGGAGAGCTTGGTGACCTTGCCCGGTTCCTCCTCGATCTCGAAATCGACGAACTTGGCACCTTCGCCGGTCTTCAGGACGGCCTCGGTGGCCGTCTTGACACTCTGGACGAACTCCTGCTCCTGCAGGGCCGGGGCCATGTTGCCGATCACGTCAAGCAGTTCCTGCGGTTCCATTTCGTAGTAGACATTCTGCAGGGCCAGCATGCCAAGGAAGTTGTCCTTGTTGTCCAGCAGGGTCTGCTTGTTGTAGTTCATGTACTCCTGATAGAGGGCCTCGCCTTTCTCTTCGTCCTGCTCGGCACGGACGGCGGCAGCCAGCTCACGGGCCTTGTCGAGGAAGGCATTCAGCCTGGAGGTGACGGAAGCCTTGTCGCTGGAGGTCACCTTCGGGGTCTCGCCGGTGAAATCAAAGGTCAGCTTGGAGCCGTCCGGAACGAAGGACAGCTGGCCGACTTCCGTCTCGACGGCACCGCTGGACAGCAGGTCGGTAGGGACACTGAAGGAGAACGCGCCTTTCGACACATTCAGGACGGTGTCGACCGCGGCGGTCTGGACATGGACTTGGGCAGGGGCGTTTTCGCCGAACTTGCCGGAGAGGAGGGTCTGGCCGGCCTTCTGGCCGCAGGAGGCGGCGACGAGGGCCGCAGCCGCAAGGAGGATGTATTTCTTCATGATCCTGGGAATATTGTTTATCAAGCAAAAAGCCTGTCCCGCTTACTGGCGGAACAGGCTTCAAAAATAGTGATTTTCTTCTTTATTCCAAAGAATTACTCACCCCGGTTTTCGTTACGGCGTCCGCCACGGCCACCACGACGGCCACCACGGTCACCGCCACGGCGCTCACGTTCGCCACCACGGGTCTGCGGCTGTGCAGAGGCGGCGCTCAGGCCGGCGTTCGGGGAGAGGTCCTTCTTGCCGTAGACCTCACCGTTGCAGATCCAAACCTTGATACCGAGGCAGCCGACCTTGGTGTTGGCGACGGCCAGGGCATAGTCGATGTCGGCACGGAAGGTGTGCAGCGGGGTGCGGCCTTCCTTGAACATCTCGGTACGGGCCATTTCAGCACCACCGACACGGCCGGCGATCTGAACCTTGATACCTTCGGCGCCGACGCGCATCGCGGAAGCGATGGCCATCTTGATGGCGCGGCGGTAGGAGACACGACCCTCGATCTGACGGGCGATGGAATCAGCCACGATGCGGGCGTCAACCTCCGGACGACGGACCTCGAAGATGTTGATCTGGACATCCTTCTTGGTGACCTTCTTGAGTTCTTCCTTGAGCTTGTCGACCTCCTGGCCGCCCTTGCCGATGATGACACCCGGGCGTGCGGCCTGGATGGTCACGGTGATGAGCTTCAGGGTACGTTCGATCACGATCTTGGAAAGGCTCGCCTTGGCGAGACGGTTCTCCAGGTACTTGCGGATCTTATAGTCCTCGGCGATTTTCTCGGCGTAGCTGCCGCCGACCCAGTTGGAGTCCCAACCACGGGTGATACCGATTCTGTTGCTGATAGGATTAGTTTTGCTTCCCATAATTATGCCTCCTGTACGGGTTTCTTGACATCAAGGACGATGGTAACGTGGTTGCTTCTCTTGCGGATACGTCCGGCACGGCCCTGCGGGCACGGGCGGATTCTCTTCAGCGTGCGGCCTTCGCCGACCATGATGGTCTTGACGTAGACGTTGCCGCCGTCAAGCTCCTTGGCCTGATCCGGGTTCTTGGCTTCCCAGTTGGCGATGGCGCTGCGGAGAAGTTTCTCCAGCGGAATGGACGGGGCCTTCTTGGAGAATTTCAGCAGATCCAGTGCACGGTTTACTTCCACGCCACGGACGGTGTCAGCGACGAGACGCATCTTCCGCGGGGACGTAGGCACATCATTCAATTTGGCTATAGCGGTTTGCTTCTTGGCTTCTTTCTGCTTATCGGCCATTAATCTTTTACGAGCTCCCATAATTCGAATCTCTTTTTAATTACTTCTTGTTATTGCCGGAGTGGCCTCTGAAATTTCTCGTGGGAGCGAACTCGCCAAGCTTGTGACCGACCATATTCTCCGTTACATAAACCGGAATAAACTTGTTTCCGTTGTGGACGGCGATGGTATGGCCGACGAAGTCAGGAGAGATCATGCTGGCGCGTGACCAAGTCTTGACAACCTCTTTCTTCTTGCTACCATCATTCATAGCAAGAATTCTCTTCTCCAGGGCTTCCTGGATATAGGGACCTTTTCTTAAAGAACGACTCATGATTCCTAAAGTTTAATTCCGATTATTTTTTCCTTCTTTCGATGATGAACTTATTAGAAGTCGCCTTAGGATTACGCGTCTTATAGCCCTTTGCAGGCAGACCCTTGCGGGAACGCGGGTGTCCACCGGAAGCGCGGCCTTCACCACCACCCATCGGGTGATCGTGCGGGTTCATGACGACACCGCGGTTGTGCGGGCGGCGACCCAGCCAGCGGCTGCGGCCGGCCTTTCCGAACGACTCCAAATTGTGATCAGGGTTGGATACGGTACCGACGGTGGCACGGCAGGAAACGAGCACCATGCGGGTCTCACCCGAAGGGAGACGGAGGATGGCGTGGTTGCCTTCACGGGCCGCGAGCTGTGCGAAGGTGCCGGCAGAGCGGGCCATCGCGCCGCCCTGACCGGGACGGAGCTCGATGTTGTGGACGAGGGTACCCACCGGAATTTCAGCGAGAGGGAGGGCGTTGCCGAGATCCGGGGCGACACCGCTGCCGGATTCGATCACCTGGCCGACCTTCAGGCCGTTAGGAGCAATGATATAACGCTTCTCGCCATCCTGGTACTCGACGAGGGCGATGCGGGCGCTGCGGTTCGGATCGTATTCGATCGTGAGCACGGTAGCGGTCTGACCGTCCTTGTTGCGAAGGAAGTCGATGATACGGTACATCTTCTTGTGACCGCCGCCGATGTAACGCATGGTCATCTGACCCGTGTTGTTACGGCCGCCGGTCCTCTTGAGAGGCTCAAGCAATGCCTTGTGAGGCTTCGTGCAGGTGATTTCGTCGAACGAGCTGATCACCTTGTTGCGCTGACCGGGAGTTACCGGTTTGAATTTTCTTACTGCCATAGCTTAAGTCCCTCCTTAAATATTAGCATAGAAATCGATCTTGTCTTCACCTGCAAGGGTCACGTAGGCCTTCTTGAAGTGATTCATGCGGCCACGGAGCAGACCGGCCTTGGTGTAGCGGGCCTTGCGCTTGCCGTGGTAGTTGAGCGTATTGACAGATGCGACGGTGACATTGTACATCTGCTCGATGGCGGTCTTGATCTCGATCTTGTTCGCGGAGCGGTCGACAATGAAACCGTAACGGTTCAACTTTTCGCCCTGAGCCGTCATCTTCTCTGTAACGATTGGCTTAATGATAATTCCCATCTCTTTGTTCTTTTAGCGGTTGACTCTCGAGGCGAGAATATCCTGGACACCGTCCACCAGCACGAGCGAGTAAGCGTTCATGATCGCGTAGGTGTTGATCTCGTCAACGGTGATGACATTAACCTCGGGGAGGTTGCGGGATGAAAGGAAAATGTTGTTGGCGTTCTCCGGGAGAACGAAGAGGACCTTGCGGTCGCCGGCCTTGAGGGCCTTGACGATGCCGAGGAATTCCTTCGTCTTCGGGGCGTCCATGGTGAATGGCTCCACAATGGTGATGGCGTTGTCGAGAGCCTTCTGGGAGAGGGCGGAGACGCGGGCCAGCTGCTTGACCTTCTTGTTGAGCTTGAAACGGTAGTCGCGCGGTTTCGGACCGAAGACGCGGCCGCCACCGACGAAGATGTTGGCCTTGAGGGATCCGTGACGTGCGCCGCCGCCGCCCTTCTGACGGCCGAGCTTCTTGGTGGAGTGGGCGATTTCGCTTCTGTCCTTGGTCTTGGCGGTACCCTGACGCTGGTTGGCGAGGTACTGGACGACGTCGAGCCACATGACATGCTCGTTCGGAGTCACGCCAAAGACTTTCTCATCAAGGACGACGGTCTTTCCAGACTGGGTGCCGTCTATTTTCAATACGTTGAGTTCCATAATCTTATGCCTCCAAAATTACATAAGAGCCCTTGGCTCCCGGGACAGAGCCCTTCACTACGATGATGTTGTTCTCAGGGATGAGCTTCAGGACGGACAGGCCCTGTACCTTGACACGCTCGTTACCCATGTGACCGGCCATGCGCATTCCGGGGAAGACGCGGGACGGCCAGGAGGATGCACCCATGGAACCAGGGTGACGGAGACGGTTGTGCTGACCATGGGTCACACCGCCGACACCGGCGAATCCGTGGCGCTTGACGACGCCCTGGAATCCCTTACCCTTGGAGGTACCGACGACATCGACGAACTTGACGTCAGTGAAGACATCTTCGATCGTCAGGGTGTCGCCCAGGCTCAGTTCCTTTCCGAAATCCTGCGGGAACTCGACGAGTTTGCGCATCGGGGCGGTACCTGCCTTCTTGAAATGGCCCTGAAGAGGCGCGCTGGCATGCTTCTCTGTGGTTTCGTCATAGGCAAGCTGGACGGCGGCGTACCCATCGGTCTCAACCGTCTTAACCTGCGTAACAACACATGGACCAGCCTCAATGACGGTGCATGGAATATTTTTTCCATCAGCACCGAAAACGGAAGTCATTCCGATTTTCTTTCCAATTAATCCAGGCATTGGCTTGTTAATTGATTGTTAATAAATGTTTTACACTGTTCCGCCTAATTTTTGCGGACTGCAAAGGTAGCGATAATATTTTGATTTTCATAACTTTTCCACAGATTTTTCAACAATCCTTTCCACTCATTGTATGCGCGCGCGACATTTGCGTCATCGGAAAATAATACCTAATTTTGTCTTGTAATTAATAACGGTATGACCTTGTCGCTCCTCGGCTTCCTCGGCATGTCCCTGATCGATGTCCTGGACATCCTGCTGGTCGCCCTCATCATCTTCGTCGTGTTCCGGTGGATCCGCAACTCCACCGCCCTGAACATCTTCCTCGCCATCATCGCGATCTACGTCATGGTGGTGATCGTCGATGCCCTCGGGATGAAACTGATGAGCGCCCTGCTGGGAACGTTCGTGGACGTGGGCGTGGTGGCGCTGATCGTCATCTTCCAGCCCGAGATCCGGCATTTCCTGTTCCGGATCGGCAGCGAGATGAAGCTCAGTTCCAAGGGACGCGAGCTGCTGGGCCGCATCCTGGGCACGCATGCCCCGAAGATGGATTCCGCAGCCATTGACGAAGTCGCCGAAGCCTGCCGCGCCATGTCCGATGAAAAGACCGGCGCCCTGATGGTTTTCCCGCACGGGGACAGCCTGGACTACATCGTCGGCACCGGAGACAAGATCGATGCGGCCATCAGCCGCCGCCTGATCATGAACCTGTTCTTCAAGAACTCGCCGCTACACGACGGCGCCATGATCATCCGCGGAGGCCGGATCCTTGCGGCCCGCTGCACCCTTCCGATCACCGACCGGAGCGACATCCCGGCCAGTTTCGGCATGCGGCACAAAGCGGCGATCGGCATCTCCGAACAGACGGACGCCGACGTCATCGTGGTCTCCGAAGAAACCGGGAACGTGTCCTTTGTACGGCAGGGAGAATTACGGCATATCAGTAACATGAATGAATTGAAGCTCCTGCTGGATGCCGCCTTTACGGGCGGAGAGGAGCCTGTGGGAAAGAAAGAGAAAGATTAGTTGGAAGAAAAGACAGACATACTTGACGGCCGCCTGGAAGCAAAACTCGGCTTCGACCGGGTCCGACAGGCCATTGCCGACCGCTGCAGCACCGCGTATGCTGCCCAGCGGGTGGCGGAAGAGGCGTTTTCCACCTCCCCGCGGGAGATCCGGCGCCGGCTGCTCACCACCGATGAGATGCGCCTGATCATCCTCTTCGAGGAGAGTTTCCCGACCAGCGGATATATCGATTGCGTCGATTTCCTGGAGCTTCTCGCCCAGGACGGCGCCAACATCGACCTCCACTCCCTGGGGAAACTGCGCACCCTGCTGGAGACCCTGCGCAAGATCACGGCCTTTTTCGCCGCCGTAAAAGACGGGGTCTATCCGAACCTGGCCCGGATGACGGCCCACATCGCCGTCTTCCCGGAAGTCCAACAGCACATCGACCGCATCCTCGACCGCCACGGCAACGTAAAGGACACCGCCTCCGACCTCCTGTATGAGATCCGCAAGGCCCTCAAAGACAAGGAAGGAGCCATCTCCCGCCGGGCCGGCGCCATCCTCAAGCGCGCCCAGCAGGAAGGCATCACCGACGAAGACGCCTCCGTGGCCGTCCGCGACGGCAAGCTGCTGATTCCCGTCAACGCCGCCCACAAACGCAAGCTGCCCGGCTTTGTCTGGGACGAATCTTCCACCGGCAAGACGACTTTCATCGAGCCGGCCGAAATCATCGAACTCGAAAACGAAATATCCGAACTCCATTTCGCCGAAACCCGGGAAATCTTCAAGATCCTGTCCGACTTCAGCGATTATGTCCGCCCCTATGTGCCGGAGATGATCGCCGGAGCGCGCTGCGTCGGCGAACTGGATTTCATCATGGCCAAGGCCCAGACAGCCCTGGACTATATCGCCGGCATGCCGGTCCTCTCCGAAAACGGGGAGATGAACCTGCGCAAAGCCCGCCATCCCCTGCTCGAGAAGGCGCTGCGCCGCGAAGGGAAGAGCATCGTTCCGATGACCGCCACCCTGACCCCCGCCAAGCACATCCTGCTGATCTCCGGTCCGAACGCCGGCGGCAAATCCGTCTGCCTGAAGACCGTCGGCCTGCTCCAGTACATGTTCCAATGGGGCATGCTGATCCCGACCTCGGAGACTTCGGAGATGACCATCTTCGACCGCATCATGGTCGACATCGGCGACGGCCAGTCCATCGACAACGACCTGAGCACCTACAGTTCCTTCCTCGACGCCATGAAGCAGATGCTGGCCCTGGCCGACAGCAAGACCTTGGTACTCATCGACGAATTCGGATCGGGCACCGAACCCGCCGCCGGCGGCGCCATCGCCGAGGCCATCCTCGCCGAGCTGGACCGCAGGGGCGTCTACGGCGTCATCACGACCCATTATACCAACCTCAAGCTCTACGCCTCCCGCGAGGGCGACTGCGGGGTCATCAACGGCGCCATGCAGTTCGATGCCAAGAACATCGTCCCGCTCTTCAAACTGGAGATGGGACTGCCCGGCAACTCCTTCGCCTTTGAGCTGGCCCGCAAGATGGGCCTGCCCGAGGCCATCATCAAGGACGCCGAAGGCCGCGCCGGAGAAGAATATGTCGGTATCGAGCGCAACCTGCGCAAGATCGTCCGCAACCGCCGCGCCCTGGACGAGAAACTGGAAAAGATCCGCCATACCGACAAGACCCTCGAGAACATCACCGACCGCTACCAGAAGGAGCTCGAGGACATCAAGAAAACCCGCAAGGAAATCATAGACCAGGCCCGCCAGGAAGCGGAAGGCATGGTCAAGGAAGCCAACAAACGCATCGAAAAGACCATCCGGGTCATCAAGGAGAACCAGGCCGAGAAAGAGAGGACCAAGGAGGTCCGCCGCGAGCTGGGCGACTTCATGAGCATCCTGGCCCAGGGCCGGGAGCGGCAGGAGAAGAACCGGGAGGATTACGTCGAAGGCAAGCTCAAGCAATTGTCCGACCGGCGTGAACGGGAAAAGGCGCGCAAGGTCCGGCGCGGGGAGACCATCCGGGAAGAACCGGCAAAGGCCCCGGAGGAAGTCCGCAGCGGTCCGCTGCAGATCGGGGAGAAAGTCCGCGTCAAGGACAACGGCATGGTCGGCGAAGTCGCCAAGGTATCCGCCAAGTCCGTGACGGTCATCATCGGTTCCATCACCAGCAAGCTGCCGCCGTCCCGCGTCGAACGGATTTCCTCCAACGAATACAAGAATGCCGTCAAGGATCTTCCGCAGCCCTCCCGCCCCCTGCAGGTGGAAGACGCCGCCATCCGGGAACGCAAACTCAATTTCAAGCCCGAAATCGACGTGCGCGGCGCCCGCCTGAGCGAAGCCCTGGAGGCGGTCATGCGCTTCGTCGATGACGCCATCATGCTCGGAATGCCCTCCGTGCGGATCGTCCACGGGAAAGGGACGGGCGTGCTCCACGAAGAGATCCAGAAACTGCTCCGGACCACCGCCGGAGTGGCCACCGTCGCCGACGAGCACATCCAGCATGGCGGTTCCGGAGTAACCATCGTAACCTTCGAGTGATGGGACGGGCGCAGACGGGAAGGACAGGCGAAGACGCGGCCTGCCGCTACCTGACGGAGCAGGGACATACGATCCTGGAGCGGAACTGGCGGAGCGGACATTTGGAGATCGATATCATCTCCCTGGCTCCGGACGGCCTGCATATTGTAGAGGTTAAGACCCGGACCGCACCGGCGGCGGCACCGCCGCAGGACAACGTGGGATACGGCAAGCAGAAGAACCTGGCCGGCGCCGCCCGGCGGTATCTCCACGAGAAGGACGACCGGAAGCTCTCCGGACTGGAGGTCTTCTTCGACGTCATCGCCGTGACACTGAATGGAGACTGCGCGGACATCGCGTATTTCCCGCAGGCCTTCATACCGATATATGTATAAGATTTATGGATAAACACCAATATTGCGTTATCATGGCCGGTGGCTACAGCAACCGGTTCTGGCCGGTCACCCGTGAATCCAGGCCGAAGCAGTTCATCTACCTGTCGAGCACCAAGCGTTCCCTGGTCCGCGCCGCCTACGAGCGCTGCCTGGGCGTGGTCCCGCCGGAAAACATCCTGCTGATCACCCTCGAACGGTTCAAGGACTATGTCTTCCAGAACATTCCTGAACTCCCGGAAGAGAACCTCCTGCTCGAGCCGTACGGACGCAAGACCGCCCCCTGCATCGTCTACGCGACGTATGCCATCCTCAAACGCGACCCCGAGGCCGTCATCGCCATGATCCCGGCCGACCAGATCATCTACGACGGTGACTGCTACCGGAAAACCCTCGGCGAAGCCTTGAACTACGCCGCCACCCGGCACATCCTGCTGACCCTCGGCGTCGTCCCGACCCGTCCGGATCCCAATTACGGCTACATCCAGGTCTACGGCGGACAGGCGGCCCGGGATTCCGACCAGCCGGTCCAGGTCAAGACCTTTACCGAAAAACCGGATCCCGACATCGCCCAGGTCTTCTGCGACAGCGGGGAATTTTTCTGGAACACCGGCGTTTTCGCCTGGCAGGCCAGCGTCATCAAGGAGGAATGCGAACGTTATATCCCGGAGATCACCAGCCTGTTCGCCGGCTGGGACGGCGCCCTCGGGACTCCGGCCGAGAAAGTATTCCTGGAGCGTGCCTATACCGGCTGCTCCAAACAATCCATCGATTACGGCGTCATGGAAAAGACCGAAATCGCCTGGGTCTATCCCTCCCGTTTCGGCTGGTCCGACATCGACAGCTGGGAGAACCTGTATGCCAGCTATCCGGAAAAAGACGAAAACGGGAATTTCACCAACACGACCCGGCCGTACTTCTCAGACAACAAAGGCTGCCTCTTCATTGCCGATGACACCAAGAAAATGCTGGCGGTCAAAGGCCTGGAGAATTACCTGGTCCTCGATACCCCGGACGTCCTGCTGATCTGTCCCCGCGACGACCAGCAATACCGCGATTTTACCGGCGACATCGCCCTGCCGGGCTACGAAGACATCCGATAACCATGAACAGAACCGACACCTTCCTGCAGGAGATCCGCTCCGAACTCTGCGACAACATCCTCCCGTTCTGGCTGGGGAAAACCCCGGACCCGCTCGAAGGCGGCTTCCTCGGCCGCATCTCAGGAACCGGAGAAATCGACCGCAAGGCGCCCCGGGGCGTGATCCTGAACGCCCGCATCCTCTGGGCCTTCTCCGCGGCCTACAAGACGTTCCGCAAAAAAGATTACCTGATCGCCGCCACCCGCGCCAAGGAATATTTCATCAACCATTTCCTGGACCACCGCTACGGCGGCGCCTACTGGTCCCTAACCCCCTCCGGCATCCGGCTGGAGACCAAGAAACAGCTGTACGCCCAGGCTTTCGCCATCTACGGCCTCAGTGAATTTTACGGCGCAACCGGCGACGACGAGGCCCTCAAGGCCGCACGCAACCTTTACCAGATCATCGAGAAAGAGTATGCGGATCCGGTCCACAGCGGTTATGCCGAGGCCCGCGCCCGGGATTTCAGCGTGCTGGAAGACATGACCCTCAGCGAGCATGACATCAATGCCGCCAAGACCATGAACTCCCACCTGCACCTCCTCGAAGCCTATGCCAACCTGTATAAGGTATGGCCGGACGAGGGGCTGCGGGAACGGACGGTCGCCCTGCTGGACATTCTCTGCACCAGGATCATGGACCCGGCAACCGGACATCTGCACCTCTATTTCAACGAAGATTGGAGCGTCATTCCCGGGGCCTTCTCCTATGGCCATGACATCGAGACCTCCTGGCTGGCCCTCGAAGCGGCGTTCATCGTCAAGGATATCGATGTGGTGAACCGCGTCAAGCCGGCGGCCCTGCAGATGGCCCGCGCCGGCCTGGAAGGCCTGCAGCCCGACGGCAGCCTGCTCTACGAAAGCGGCGACGACAGCCGCCAGTGGTGGGTCGAGGCCGAAAATGTCGTGGGCAACCTCTGGCTCTGGAAATACCACGGCGATGCGGCCGCCGCCGACCGGGCCCTCGCCTGCTGGAACTACATCAAGACCCGACTGGTCGACCGGGAGGGCGGCGAGTGGTTCTGGTCCTGCGCCCCGGACGGCACGCCCAACCGCACCGACGACAAGGCCGGTTTCTGGAAATGCCCCTACCACAACAGCCGCATGTGCCTCCAGGCACTCGAACTGCTATAAAAAAAGCCCCCCGCGGGGAGCTTTTTTCATTTATGCTT
>ONQC01000012.1:72498-77804 GCA_900319855.1 uncultured Bacteroidales bacterium | reverse complement strand
GGTCAGATATGTGGCAGGATCGGTGGCGGGCGGATGAGTCCGGGGCGATACTCAGCCGCAGCAGACAAGTTCTCCGCGCCGCGAGGCGTCGGAGGACGCGGGCTGCGAGGATGGACTGAGCCCCGACTCCTTTCCGCCCGCCGTACATTACCCGCATAGTCTCTACGTATGATCCGGAGTTCTGCCCGTGCTGTTAAGCCGTTCAGCCGTGAGCTCGCCTGGCGCAGGTGAGCAAAAGAGTGTTGTACCTGCGCCACCCGATGGGGCGGACATGATTGCAGATATGCGAGTCTGATTAGCGGCCTCTTTGTGTTGCCCTTTTGCGCAGGCGACTTTATATATGATTGGCTCTCAAGTTGTTGCAAATAGCTGTGCGTAAATGGCTGGTTTCCGAGGGGGCCTTTTGCGCACGGCTGTTCGTATTGTGTTGAATCTCAGTCGCTAGCGAAGGACCTTGCGCAAAAGGTCTTGCCTGGGGTCGGAGAGTGAGTAGGGCATGGGAGCGTTGCGGAGGGCCCGCTTGTCGGGTTTGGCGGTCATCTTGAACTCCCATACTCCGCCCTCCAGGATCTCGGCGTGCGTGACATAACGGCAGTCATGCCGGATGCCGTTCCGAGTGAGGGAAGAGACGTAGCGGTTTTTGTCACTGACCCCGGTCGCTTTGATTTCCAGGGTCTTCCCGTTGGGCAATAACACTTTAACATACGGCAGGTACGGCGCCCCGATCACGTATTGGTCCGTGCCGGGACAGACCGGGTAGAACCCCATAGCCGTAAACAGATACCAGGCGCTCATCTGTCCGCAATCGTCGTTCCCGCCCAATCCGTCGATGCCGCTCCGGTACATCCTGTTTATGATTTCCCGGACCCAATACTGTGTCTTCCAGGCTTCCGACGTCCAGGCGTAAAGATAGGGGACATGGTGGCTGGGTTCGTTCCCATGGACATAGCCTCCGATCAGGCACTCCGCTTCAATGTCTTCATTGTCTTTGTAATAGATGGGATCCAGGTCCTCTGCAAACAGTCGGTCCAACCGCTCCAGGAACACCTTCTCTCCACCCATTTCCCGTATCAAACCCCGGACATCTTGGGGTACATGGAAGGAGAAATTGGCGGAGTTGCCCTCGATGAACCCCTCCCCATAAGTCTGCAGCGGATCGAAAGGCTCCTTGAACCGGCCGTCCGCATACCGGGGACGGGCATAACCGGTGCCCGGAGCGAATACGTTCCGGTAATTGCGGGCACGTCCGCCATAGCGTCCGGCCAGATCCGTATTCCCGGCTTTTTTCGCCACGGCATACAAGGTCCAGTCATCATAGGCATATTCCAGAGTGGTGGATGCTGCGGTCGAACTGCGGTCAAAAGGGACGTATCCGAGCCGGAGATAGTCTTCCATGCCCTCATACAGCGGATTCTCTGCCGTGGCAGCCATGGCTTTGAGGGCCGCATCGATATCGGTAAACGTTCCCTTGGCAATCGCATCCGCCAGCACCGGCAGGGCGTGGTAGCCGCTCATGCACCATCCCTCGTTCCCCATCAGGCTCCACACCGGCAGCATGCCCAGGGCACTCTGCTCCTGGTGGGCCAGCATGGACCGGATCATGTCCGCGTTCTCCTTCGGGAAAAACAGGTTCAGGAAGGGATGCTCCGCCCGGTAGGTGTCCCACAACGAAAAGATGGTATAGTTCGTGAACCCTTCCGCTTTGTGGATGTTCCCGTCCACGCCGCGGTATTGTCCGTCGACATCCATGTAAACCGACGGATTGATCATCGTGTGGTACAGCGAAGTATAGAACATGGTCTTCTCCGCCTCGGTCCCTTCCGCCTCGAAAGCCCCGAGCCGGGCATCCCAGGCTTCTCGGGCAGCGGCTGCCAGTTCCTCGAAACCGCCCCGCCCTTCTGCTTGCAGGTTCCGGACGGCCCCTGCCGCATCAACGGCAGAAACCGCCACCTTTACCACCAGCGGCCCTTCTCCCTCGAAAGCCAGCCAGGCCGCCAGGTCCTGTCCGGCCATGTCCGGGAAGCTCCGGGACGTATCAAACCGGCGCCAGAAACCGTTGTACGGCCCCGGCCTCCGGTCCTTTGCGCCATAATCGGCGATCGGCTTGGAAAATGAAATCGCGAAATACGTATAGTTGGTCCGGGCCCAGCCGTCCGTCAGCCGGAATCCGGTCAGCAGGGTGTCGTTTTCTACCCGCAGAGTGGACCAGCGCACTTTCCCTTCATAGTTATAGATGCCGTGCCCCAGGTCCAGGACCAGCTGCTGCCGGGCGCCGGCGGGGTAGGTATACCGGTGCACGCCGACCCGCGGGGTGGCCGTCAGTTCGGCGCGGATGCCGTCATCGGTCAGGTCGACGGCATAGTAGCCCGGGGAAGCGACCTCATTCTCATGGGAATACCGGCTCCGGTACCCCTTTTCGGGCGCATCGGCGGTGCCCGGGTTCAGCCGGACCTGCCCCGTAAACGGCATCAGCAGGATGTCTCCGAGGTCCGAATGCCCCGTCCCGCTGAGATGCCGGTGGCTGAAACCGACGATGGTCGGATCGTCATGGCGGTAGCCTGCGCAGTGGTCATAGACCCTCGCCTGGTACCGGCCGGCCACGTTATGGGGAATCGTGTCGGTGTCCGGGCTGAGCTGGATGCCTCCGAAGGGAACGCAGGCGCCGGGGAAGGTATGCCCCATGCCGGCGGTGCCGATAAAAGGATCAACGTAACGGGAAGGCTGGCCGTGGAGTGTCACGGCGGCGGCCAAGACCAAAATGGGGAACAAGAATCGCTTCATGTCCCCAAATATAGCAAAGATTCCGGGAAGTCCTAGAACTGTTCCCGGATGTTGTAGTGGTTGCGTTCGGTACTGGAACGGGAGACCATTTCGCAGACGAAACCGGCCAGGAAGAGCATTACGCCCAGCAGGACGGCGACCAGGGCCAGGTAGAAGAGCGGCTGGTCCGTGACGGGACGGAAACGGACGCCCTGGGCCTGGTGGATGAGCTTTGCGACAATGATCCAGACGGTCATGATGCCGCCGGCCAGGAACATCAGGATGCCCGTGAAGCCGAAGAAATGCATGGGCTTGCCGCCGAACGTGCTCAGGAACCACAGGCTGAGCAGGTCCAGGAATCCGTTGACAAAGCGTTCCAGGCCGAATTTGCTCTTTCCGTATTTCCGTTTCTGGTGGTGGACCGGCAATTCACCGATCTTGCCGTAGCCGGCGTTCTTGGCCAGGTAGGGGATGTAGCGGTGCATTTCTCCGTAGACCTCGATGCTTTTGACGACCTCGTTCTTGTAGGCCTTCAGGCCGCAGTTCATGTCATGGAGCTTGATGCCGGTGATCTGGCGGGCCGTCGCATTGTACAGTTTGGACGGGAGATTCTTTGTCAGGGCATTGTCCTGGCGATGCTGTTTCCAACCGGAGACGACATCATATCCTTCTTCGACAACCATCCGGTACAACTCGGGCATTTCGTCCGGAGAGTCCTGCAGGTCGGCGTCCATGGTGATCACGACCCGGCCGGCTGCCCGTTCGAAACCGCAATACAGGGCGGCGGACTTGCCGTAGTTGCGGCGGAACCGGATGCCGTGGATGGCGGGATCCTTTTCCCGGAGGGACTCGATGACGCTCCAGGAACCGTCGGTGCTGCCGTCGTCGACGAGGATGATTTCGTGGCGCCAGCCTTGGGCGGCCACGACGCGGCCGATCCAGGCCGTCAGTTCCGGAAGGGAGGCTTCTTCATTATACAGCGGTACGATGACCGAAAGATCAAAGGCGTTATCCATGGTTATTGCGGGTCTGCAGGTTGGTCGGGAAAGGAATCGGGCGGCAGCCCCCGGGAGTAGATCCGGGAGAGGATGACCCCGAACAGGAAACAATAGATGAAGTTTCCGAAGAACATGTACTGCGGATAGTGCTGTTTGAACTGTTCCAGGACCGCCTGGGTGTTGGAGTCCATGGCCGTGGGGAGCGTGCCGGCAGCCGCATCGAAAACGGATTCGAGTTTTTCGGGATCCATCAGCAGGGCGTCGGCAAGGACATAGGCGGAGTAAACCAGGGCGGACAGCAGGGCAATTCGGACCCCGTAGCTGAAGACCGTCCTGTTAGTAACTCCTTCATATTGAAGGCATAGACGCAGCAGGAAATACCGCATCAGGAACAGGCAGGCGGCGAATTTGACAATCCATAGCAAGGTCTGGAGGGCGAACAGGAGGCCTCCCACGAGTCCGCCGGACCCGGTCGACATCCAGGAGGTCAGCAAGGTATACAGGATACAGACGCCGCCCAGCACCAGGCCGGTGCGGGCCGCTTCGTTCCACAGGTGGCGCGATGTGACGGTTTCTTTCATTATCTCGGATTTCCTGAATGCAAAGATAGAAAAATATTCGTATCTTTGCAGGCTTAGATGAACTAATACTATGGCGGGCTGCGTTCAAGTACTTGGTAGGTAAATCACCGGTCCGATCCAATTTAATTTTAGTAACGTATGATCAACATTACTTTTCCGAACGGTGACGTGCGCTCCTACAACGAAGGGGTCACCGCGTATGAAATCGCACAGGGCATCAGTCCGAGACTGGCGGCAGAGGTTTTGGCCGCCAAGGTAAACGACGTCGTGGTGGACCTTACCCGCCCGATTACGGCCGATGCGACCGTGCAGCTCCTGAAATGGGAGGATGAAGATGCCCGCAGGGTTTTCTGGCACTCCTCTTCCCACCTGATGGCGGAAGCCCTCGAAGCCTTGTATCCGGGTGTCAAGTTCGGCATCGGACCGGCCGTCGAGAATGGCTTCTATTATGATGTCGACATGAATGGCCAGACCCTCACCGAGGCTGACCTCCCGAAGATAGAGAAGAAGATGCTCGAACTGGCCCGCGAGAAGCAGGCTTTCAAGCGTATCGCCGTTTCCAAGGCGGACGCGCTCAAGCATTTCGAAGAGAAAGGCGATCCGTACAAGTGCGAGCTGATCAGCGAACTGGAAGACGGAACCATTACCTATTATGAGAACGGAGCCTTCACGGACCTGTGCCGCGGACCGCACCTGATGAACACCGATGTCATCAAGGCCGTCAAGCTGACCGCCCTGGCCGGCGCCTACTGGCGCGGCGACGAGAAGCGCCCGCAGCTGACCCGTGTCTATGGCATCACCTTCCCGAAGAAGTCGATGCTCGACGAATACCTCGTGATCCTCGAAGAGGCGAAGAAGCGCGACCACCGCAAGCTGGGCAAGGAGATGGAGCTCTTCATGTTCTCCCCGCGCGTGGGCATGGGCCTTCCGATGTGGCTGCCCCGTGGCGCCGCCATGCGCTACGAAC
>ONQC01000012.1:0-72429 GCA_900319855.1 uncultured Bacteroidales bacterium | reverse complement strand
CTACCAGCAGGTTGTGACCCCGCATATCGGCAGCAAGCAGCTCTATGTGACTTCCGGTCACTATGCCAAGTACGGCAAGGATTCCTTCCAGCCGATCCATACCCCCCAGGAAGGCGAGGAATACATGCTCAAGCCGATGAACTGCCCGCACCACTGCGAAATCTTCCGCAGCGCCCCGCGTTCCTACCGTGACCTTCCGCTCCGTTTCGCCGAATTCGGTACCGTCTACCGCTATGAGCAGAGCGGCGAACTGCACGGCCTGACCCGCGTCCGCAGCTTTACCCAGGACGATGCCCATATGTATGTCCGTCCGGAACAGCTCAAAGACGAATTCAAGAAGGTCATCGACCTGATCCTGTATGTATTCCGGATCTTCAAGTTCGAGAATTATACCGCCCAGATCTCCCTGCGCGATAAGGTGAACCGCGAAAAGTATATCGGCAGCGAGGAGAATTGGGACCGCGCCGAGCAGGCCATCATCGAGTCTGCCGCCGAGAAGGGGCTCCCGACCGTGACCGAATACGGCGAGGCCGCTTTCTATGGTCCGAAACTTGATTTCATGGTCAAGGACGCCCTGGGCCGCAAGTGGCAGCTGGGTACGATCCAGGTAGACTACAACCTGCCGGAACGTTTCCAGCTCGAGTATACCGATGCCGACGGATCCAAGAAACGCCCGGTGATGATCCACCGCGCCCCGTTCGGATCCCTCGAAAGATTTACCGCCGTGCTCCTGGAGCACACCGCCGGACACCTGCCGTTGTGGCTGGCTCCGGACCAGGTGAAAGTGCTGCCAGTCAGCGAAAAATATGCGGATTATGCAAAAAAAGTTTGTGAATATCTGAAAAATTCCGATATTCGCGCTTCCGTGGACGACCGTAATGAGACGCTTGGCAAACGCATTCGCGAAATTGCGCTGCTCAGGGTCCCGGTCCTTGCGATCGTGGGTGAGAAAGAAGTCACCGAAGGTACGGTTTCCGTCCGGCAGGACGGCGTTGACAAAGGCTCCATGGCGTTGGAGGCCTTTGGCAACTGGCTGCATGAAACCATGGCCGCTGAACTTGCGTAAGTTCTCCGGTATGAACATATTAACTTAACTTATAGGAGGATTAATTTATCGCAACGCCTTACAAACCGAAGCCTTCCGGCGGTCCGAGACCTGCCGGGGCCCAAAGATCCTTTACCGGCCAGCGTCCCCGTCCGGGGATGATTCGCCAGAAAGGGGAGAATGAACTCAACATCAATGACGAGATTACCGCTCCCCAGGTGCGTCTTGTCGGCGACAACATCGCCGAGCCGGGTGTCTACTCCCTTTCCGCTGCCATGAAGATGGCGGATGAACTTGAACTGGATCTGGTGGAGATAAGTGCGAAGGCCGATCCTCCCGTCTGCAAGATACTGGACTACCAGAAGTACCTGTATCAGCAGAAGAAGAAGGCCAAGGAGATGAAGGCCAACCAGGCGAAGATCGTCATCAAGGAGATCCGGTTCGGTCCCAACACCGATGAGCATGACTTCCAGTTCAAGCTCAAGCATGCCCAGGAATTCCTCGAGGAAGGGTCCAAAGTCAAGGCTTCGGTCTTCTTCCGCGGACGTTCCATCCAGTTCTCGGACCAGGGAGAGAAACTGCTCCTGCGTTTTGTGCTCGCGCTCGAAGATTACGGCCGGGCGGAAAGCATGCCGAAGCTGGAAGGCAAGCGGATGATCATGATGATCGCTCCCGTTAAGAAGAAATAATCCGTGATGGATTAATATATTATTAACTATTAACAAATTAAAGAGATGGCAAAGCTTAAGACCAACTCCGGTGCCAAAAAGCGCTTTACGCTTACCGGAACGGGCAAAATCAAGAGAAGACACGCTTACCACAGCCACATTCTCACCAAGAAGACCAAGAAGCAGAAAAGGAATCTGGACCACTTCGCAATCCTCGACAAGGTCGACGAGCGTCGTGTAAAGGAGCTTCTCGTTCTCTAATTCATTTATTTAAGTTTAACTAGGAAAGCAGTCGAAAAAGAGCCATCGTGAAGATGGTCACTGCCCCCGAAAACAATCAACATTATGCCAAGATCAGTTAACTCTGTTGCCTCCAGGGCACGCCGCAAGAAGATCCTTAAGAGAACCCGCGGTAATTTCCTTTCCAGGAAGAACGTTTGGACCGTAGCGAAGAACACCTATGAGAAAGGTTTGACCTACGCCTACCGTGACCGCAAGGCCAAGAAGCGCGAATTCCGTGCACTGTGGATCCAGCGTATCAACGCTGCCGCCCGCCAGTACGGAATGTCCTATTCCCAGTTCATGGGCAAACTCGCCAAGCAGAACGTCGGTCTGAACCGTAAGGTTCTCGCAGACCTCGCCATGAATAACCCCCAGGCATTCGAAGCCATCATCAACTCCGTGAAATAGTTGCTGATGAGCTGGAAGGATCTATACCATAACAAGTGGACACGGATGTCCTTCTGGGCCATCCTCTACGTGTTGTGGGTGATCTGGCTCGGAAATTATTGGTGGCTCCTCGGCCTCATCGTCATCTTCGACCTCTACATCACCAAGAAGGTGAAGTGGTTGTTCTGGAAGAAAGAGTACAAGGAAGGGGAGAAACACAATGTCCTGCTGGACTGGCTGGATGCCATCATCTTCGCCGTCGTCTTCGTGACATTCATCAATATTTTCTTCTTCCAGGCCTTCAAGATCCCTTCCTCCTCCATGGAAAGCTCGCTGCTCACGGGAGACCATCTCTTCGTCAGCAAGCTGACCTATGGCCCGAAGATTCCCGAGACCCCGCTGACCATCCCGTTCACGCACAATGTCATCGGCTCGCACGAGTCCTACTCGACCGCGATCCGCAACGACTACAGGCGTCTCAAAGGATTCCGTCACGTGGAACGTGGAGATTACGTGGTATTCAATTTCCCGAATGGGGACACCGTCCTGACCAAAGCCCCGGCCGATGATTATTATGCCGTCTGCCGGACTGCCGGAAAGGCCTATGCGATCGCCAATTACGGTCCCATCAAGGTTCGCCCGGCCGATAAGAAGGACCACTACGTCAAGCGCTGCGTCGCCGTTGCCGGCGATACGCTCGAGGTCCGCGACGGACAGGTGTTCATCAATTCCGAGGCCCAGACCGTCTGGCCGGGCGTGCAGGATACCTACGCGGTCACCACGAACGGGACCCGCATCAATGTCAAGACCATCGAGAAGATGGGTTTCAATACCTCCGAGCTCTGGTATGACGCCAACCTCCCGGGTTATCCCCGGATGCCGCTGACCGAAGCCATGCTCGAACAGGTACAGAAACTGCCGAACATCGTTTCCATTGAACGGAACAATGACGTCTGGCCGCCGGATTATCCGGATTCCTACCGACTGATTTTCCCGTTCGCGGAAGAGTTCAAGTGGACCCGCGACAATTTTGGCCCGCTCTGGATTCCCGCCAAGGGAACGACCGTGGCCCTTTCGATGGACAACCTGCCGCTCTACGAGCGCTTGATCCGGGACTATGAACACCACACCCTCGAAGTGAAGGACGGGGTGATCCGCATTGACGGGCAGGAGGCTTCCAGCTATACCTTCGAACAGGATTATTACTTCATGATGGGCGACAACCGTCACAATTCCCTCGATTCAAGATACTGGGGATTTGTACCTGAAGACCACATCGTCGGAAAGCCGGCTGTTATCTGGCTTTCGACGGACGCCGGGAAGCCTTTCCCGCAGAACATACGGTGGCGCAGGTTCCTCAAATTTGTCTAGTTTTCTTTGAATTACGGAAAATTAACACGATATTTGCAGCCCGCATAAAATTTTTGGTTCAGAATAAAATAAAAAAATAACAATATGGCAAAGGTTTGTCAAATCACCGGAAGGAAGAGAATGAAAGGCAACAATGTTGCCCATTCCAAGCTGCGCACCAAGCGCGACTTCTCCCTCAACCTCAGGAACAAGCGTTTCTGGTCTGAAGAGGAACAGCGTTTCATCACCCTCAAGGTCTCCTGCAAGGGTATGAGGAACATTGAAAAGAACGGTCTCGCCGCCACGCTCAAAGAGGCCCAGAAGAAAGGATACGTCAACCTTGTTTAAATTGAAGAATTATGGCAAAGAAAGCAAAAGGTAACAGGGTCCAGGTCATCCTGGAGTGCACGGAGCAGAAGGCGAGCGGCGTACCGGGAATGTCCCGCTACATCACCACCAAGAACAAGAAGAACACCCCGGACCGTCTGGAGCGTAAGAAATACAATCCGTATCTCCACAAGGTCACCATTCACCGTGAGATCAAGTAATTATTAGGAGGATACAGATATGGCAAAGAAAGCAGTCGCTACGTTCGCAGCTAAGGCCGGCTCCAAGAGCATGGTCAAATGCATCCGCATGGACAAATCCCCGAAGACCGGGGCCTATGTCTTCACCGAGCAGCTCATCGAGTCCGGTAAGGAGAAGGAATTCTTCAACAAGAAGTAATCCATCCACGATACATCGAGGGAACCCCGCCGTTTTCGGCGGGGTTCTTCTTTTTTATCTTGCTTATTTTAGGTATCTTTGTGGGATTATAGATAATTCGGATCATGGGATTGTTCAGCAAAGGAGTCAAGAAGACCAACGAGAGTTTTTTCGCCAGGCTTTCGCGGGCCGTCGTCGGTAAATCCAAGGTCAGCGAGGAAGTCCTCGACGCCATCGAGGAAGCCTTGATCTCCTCCGACATGGGGGTCGATACCACCCTCAAGCTCATCGACAACCTGGAAGACCGGGTCGAACGGGACAAGTACATGTCCATGGACGAGCTGGTAGAAATCCTTCGCGATGAGATTGGCAAATTGCTTAACGTAAATGATTCGGAAGCCCCTGTCGCGCCTTTCGACTTCTCCAAGAAGCCTTTTGTCATGCTGGTCGTCGGCGTCAATGGCGTCGGCAAGACCACGACCATCGGCAAACTGGCCGCCAGCCTGCGCGCCCAGGGCAAGAAAGTCGTCATCGGCGCAGCGGACACATTCCGTGCAGCGGCGGTGGACCAGCTCCAGATCTGGGCGGACCGCGCCGGTGTGGATATCGTCCGTCAGGAGATGGGCTCCGACCCCGCTTCCGTGGCCTATGACACCGTCCGTTCCGCCGTGGCCAAGGGTGCCGATGTCGTGCTGATCGATACGGCCGGCCGCCTGCACAACCGTATCGACCTGATGAACGAGCTGACCAAGATCCGCAACGTCATCCGCAAGGTGGTCCCGGACGGACCGCACGACGTGCTCCTGGTCCTGGATTCCACCACGGGCCAGAATGCTTTCCAGCAGGCGCGGGAGTTCTCCCGGGCGACGGACGTCACTTCGCTGGCCGTCACCAAACTGGACGGTTCCGCCAAGGGCGGCGTGGTCGTAGGTATCGTCGACCAGTTCCATATTCCGATCAAGTTCATCGGCATCGGAGAGGGAATCGACGACCTCAAGGTGTTTGACAAAAAGGAGTTCGTGGGCTCCCTGTTTACCCGCGAAGACATTGACAAATAAAAACATACCATATCATGAAACTTTCCTATAGCTGGCTTAAAGAATACATTGCCTGTGACCTGACTCCGCAGGAGGTTGCGGATGCGATGACCGCCATCGGCATCGAAGTCGATTCCGTCTCCGAACAGGAAGAGATTCCCGGCGGACTGGCGGGCGTCGTCGTGGCGCAGGTCCTCGAGTGCGTCGAGCATCCGGATTCCGACCATCTCCACATCACCAAGGTGGATGACGGTTCCCCGGAGCCGGTGACGGTGGTCTGCGGCGCCCCGAACGTGGCAGCCGGCCAGAAGGTCCTGTTCGCCCGGATCGGGACGGTCCTCCCGGGCGATTTCAAGATCAAGAAATCCAAGATCCGCGGTGTCGAATCGTTCGGCATGATCTGCGCCCAGGATGAACTGGGCATCGGTACCGACCATGCCGGTATCATGGTCCTGCCGGAGGATGCCGTCGTCGGTACGCCGGCCAAGGACTTCCTCGGCCTGAAGACCGATGCTGTCATCGAGTATGAGATCACGGCCAACCGCGTGGACGCCGCCTCCCATTTCGGCGTCGCTCGCGACCTGTATGCCTGGCTGCGCCACAATGGCCGGCCGTGCGAACTCCGGATTCCGGATGACAAGGGCTTCCAGGCTGGTCCGGGTGAAGGCATTCCCGTCGAGGTCCTCGACGCGGAGGGTGCCCCGCGGTACAGCGGCATCACCATCCGTGGCGTCAAGGTGGCCCCGTCCCCGGAATGGCTCCAGAAAGACCTGCGCGCCATCGGCCTGAACCCGATCAACAACATCGTGGATATCTCCAACTTCATCCTCTTTGAGATGGGCCAACCGCTCCATATCTTCGACGCCGACAAGATCGGCGGCGGAAAGGTGGTGGTGCGCCGCGCCGCGGAAGGGGAGAAGATCCGTACCCTGGATGGAATCGAACGCTCCCTCAAGGCCGCTGACATGGTCATCGCCGATGCGGAACGCCCGATGTGCATCGCCGGCGTGTTCGGCGGCGAGGATTCAGGCGTGACGGACAGCACCGTCAATATCTTCATCGAGGGCGCCTATTTCGATCCCGGTTCCATCCGCAAGACCTCCAAGGTCCACGGCCTGCAGACCGACGCCTCGTTCCGGTTTGAACGCGGAGCCGATCCGGCCGTTGCCGCCCTGGCCGGCCGCCGGGCCGCCATGCTGGTGCTCGAACTCGCCGGCGGACAGGTCTGCGGCGCCCAGTCGGATTTCTATCCGGCACCGGTGGAGCGTAAGGTCATCGACCTGGATTACAACCGGATCCAGCGGTTTATCGGCAAGCAGATCGGCACGGAGGCCATCGAAGGCATCCTGACCGCCCTGAATTACCAGTTCCTGGAGACCTCCGAGAACGGTGCGAAGGTCGCAGCTCCGACCTACATGGTGGATGTCTACCGCGAATGCGATGTCGTCGAGGAGATCCTCCGTATCTACGGCTATAACAACATCGAACTTCCGGCCAACATGCGGATGTCCGTCTCCCCGACGCCCTCCCCGGATCCGGAAGCCGTCCGTAACTATATCTCCAACTTCCTGGCATCCAACGGTTTTGTGGAGATCATGAACAACTCCCTGACCAAGAGCAGCTACTACACGAATCTGACGACCTTCCCGGAAGAGCGTTGCGCCCGTATCGTCAATCCGCTCAGTTCCGACCTGAACGTCATGCGCCAGAGCCTGCTTCCGGGCGTGCTGGAAGTGGTCGCCTACAATGTCAACCGACAGGTTTACAACATCAAGGCCTTCGAGTATGGCTCCGTGTACCAGCGCTTGCCGGAAGGTGACGGGACGACCCTCGCCTCCTATGAGGAGCATCCCTGCTTCGCTCTGGTCCTGAGCGGTCCGGGCGAGAAATCCTGGCGTCAGGAACCCCGGAAAGGGAATTACTTCCAGCTGAAAGGGTATCTGGAACTCCTGCTCCGCCGTTATGGCGTCGATATCTACACCCTGGAGACCGAGGCGGCTCCGGCCGACCTTTTCTCCGAGGGCCTCGTATACAAGCTTCCCGGCTCCCGCAAGCAGTTGGCTGTCATGGGCACGATCGCTCCCGCCCTGGCCCGCCGTTTCGATGTGAAGCAGCCGGTCTTCGCCGCTGAAATCAGCTGGCCGGTCCTTCTTGAACTGGTCAGCCGGGTGAAGGTCAAGTTCTCCGAACTTCCGAAATTCCCGGAGGTCCGCCGTGACCTGGCCCTCCTGCTGGATGAGAGCGTCCGGTATGCGGACATCCGCCGCAGCGCCCAGCGTGCCGCGAAGAAACTGCTCCGCCAGGTCGGTCTGTTCGACGTTTACCGCGGCGACAAGATCCCTGCCGGCAAGAAGCAGTATGCCCTGAGCTTCGTCTTCCAGGATCCGGACAAGACCCTGACGGATGCTGAGATCGAGAAGATCATGGCCAAGCTCCTGGCGACGTTTGAAAACGAATTCGGTGCTGTCCTCCGGTAATATGCGTCGGTTGCTCCTCCTCTTTGCCTGCCTGGCCGGAATGCTTTCCTGCTCCCGTGGGGAGCGGGTCATTCCTGCGGATAAGATGGCGGCGATGTTCGAGGAGATGTTTGTGCTGGACCAATGGATCCGGACCGATAACCGGCTTGCCCGCATGGCCGATACCAGCCTGGTCTATGCGCCCATCCTGGAGCGCTATGGCTACACGGCGGAGGATTACTATCACTCGGTCGAGTATTACCTGTCCGAACCGGCTGAATTCACGGAGATCTTCCAGACGGTGAAGGGCCGGCTGGACCGTCGCGTGGAAGAACTGACGGCCCTGGAAGAGGGTATCACCCAGCGGGACGCCCATCGGAGGGCTATCGAGGCCCGCACGGATTTCAGGCGGGCGCGCATTTTTGATTTCGGGGATACCCTGGACCTGACCCGGAAGGTGTCGGTCGTCTGGGATTCCCTGGGAATCTCCGTGGTGGAACGGGTCCTGCCGGATACGTTGTATGACGGTCCTGTTTTCCACTTGAGAGACTCGGTTAAAACTGTTGAAAATGAAGAGAGTAGCAGCGAAATACCTGTATCCGCTGACCGCGGCTGAACCGATCCGGAACGGTTTCGTGGAATACGATGACGACGGGACCATCCTGCAGACGGGCGTATGTGCCGACCCGGCTGAGGAGGAAGTGTTCCTGGACGGGGCGGTCATCCCGGGTTTCGTGAATGCGCACTGCCATATCGAGCTGTCCTATATGTGGAAACTGTTCCGCAAAGGTACGGGGATGGCAGGGTTCATCGACCAGATCAACGCCCTTCGCGATACGGCCAGCCTTGAAGACAAGCTCGCCGACATCCAGACCTGGATGGACCGGCTCTGGCAGCGGGGCGTCACTGCGATGGCGGATATCAGCAACTGCGCGGATTCCTTCGCCATCAAGGCGGCCTCTCCGATGTATACGCGGACGTTCCTGGAGGTTTTCGGGACGGAGCCGCAAGACTGCGCAGTTGTGATCCGGGATGTCAAGGCACTTCAGGAACAGGCGCTTGCCTGCGGCCTGGATGCCGCTCCCACGCCGCATGCCTGTTATACCATGAGTCCGGAACTCCTGACCGCCGCCAGTGCGGAAGGCCTTCGTTCCGGCTATCTTTCCTACCACAGCGAGGAGACCCCGGAGGAGGACGAGATGATCCGCAGCGGCAGCGGCCCGATGTGGGAGAACCGCAAGCGTGCGGGAATGTCTACGCCGCCCGTGACGGGGACTTCTTCCCTGCAGTATTTCCTGGAACGTTTGCAGCAGGTGCATGCCGCGCCTTTTGACGAGCACATCCTGCTGGTGCATGAGGTCTGCATGGACCAGGAAGGCATCGATGCGGTCAAAGCGGTCCTGAATCATCCGTTCATCGCGCTTTGCCCGCTTTCCAACCTCTTTATCCACAATGCCTTGCCTCCGGTGGAGCTGCTGCGTTCCAACGAAATGAAACTTACCATCGGCACCGATTCGCTGTCGAGCAACGATGACCTGGATCCGGTGGCAGAACTGTTCTGCCTCCAGGAGAATTTCCCGCAGGTACCGCTGGGTGAAATGCTGGGTTGGGCCTGTCGGAACGGCGCTGAATTCCTGGGCAAGGAGGCCGTTTTCGGCACCTTGGAACCGGGGAAACGGCCGGGCCTTGTACTGATTGACCACCTGTCGCCCGAAGGCCGCCTGACGACCGCGAGCGCTTCTTACCGAATTGTGTAGCCTATGATGCGGGAAACATTGGTATTCGGGCCCATTCATAGCCGGCGGCTGGGTTCCTCCCTGGGAATCAATCTGCTGCCGCAACAGGGAAAGATCTGTAATTTCGACTGCATTTATTGCGAATGCGGCTGGAACAAAGACGGCCGCGGCGACCGGCAATTGCCGACTGCGGAAGACCTTCGCCAGACGTTGACCGCCAAGTTGCAGCAGTGTCTCGCCGACGGGACGCCGATTGACTCCATCACCTTCTCCGGTGACGGGGAACCGACGCTGAACCCGGATTTCGCGGCCATCATCGACATTACCCTGGAACTGCGGGACCGCTATTATCCAGATGCCAAGGTCTCGGTGCTGTCCAATGCGACCCGGATCGGCCGGGAAGATGTCTTCCAGGCCTTGCGCAAGGTGGACAACCCGATCCTGAAGATCGATGCCCCGACGGCCGCCCTGGCCGCAAAAATCAACCAGCCCCAGTGTGACTACGATGTCGATCAGGTGGTTGAGGACCTGCGCCGCTTCGAAGGGAACTTTGTCCTTCAGACCATGTTCCTGAAGGCGCCGGAGTTCGATTCCTCCTCGCCGGAAGTATTGGAAGGCTGGATGCGGATCGTGCGGGATCTAAGGCCCCGTGAGATCATGGTTTACACCATCGACCGGGAGACGCCGATGAAGGGTCTGCAGAAAATGACGGTAGATCAGATGCGGGAACTGGTACAGCCGCTGCTGGACGAAGGTTTCCGGATACAGATAAAAGGATAATACATACTATTGATATATGGCTGAATTATTTAATAAGTACGGCTACGCTCCCGACAAGGAAGCGATTGACCGGAGTTTGGGCATCATTGCGCGGAACCTGGAGAACGCGGTATCGCCCCAGGTGCTGAAAGACTGTTTCTCCATCATGGACCTGACCTCGTTGCGGAACCAGGATACGGTCGCTTCCATTGTCAAGCTGACCGAGAAGGTGACGGCTTTCCACAAGGCTTATCCGGATTATCCGCTTCCCGCTTCGGTCTGCGTTTATCCGAATTTCGCCTCCGTTGTGAAGGCGCACCGGTGCAGTCCGGAGTTGCACGTGACCACGGTCGCCGGCTGCTTCCCGACCTCCCAGAGTTTCCTGGAAGTCAAGATGCACGAGTGCGAAAAGGCTGTGCAGGAAGGTGCTGACGAGATTGACATCGTCTTGGCGCTCAATGCCTTCCTGGCGGATGATTTCCGGACGGCCGGCGAAGAGATCCATGCGATGCGCCAGTGCATCGACAAGGCTGCGGCCGCCCAGGGACGCCAGGTCATCCTCAAGGTGATCCTGGAGACCGGTCTGCTCGTGACACCGGAGCGGATTGCGAACGCCTCTTTCCTGGCCATGGAAGAGGGCGCCGATTTCATCAAGACCTCCACCGGCAAGGTCGACGTGAACGCCACGCCGATGGCCGCCTATGTCATGTGCCAGTGTATCAAGGCCTTCTATGAGAAGACCGGACGCAAGGTCGGTTTCAAGGCCGCGGGTGGCATCTCCACGACCATGGATGCGGTCTGCTACTACAGCATCGTGTCTTCCATCCTGGGCAAGGAGTGGCTGGACAAGCGGTATTTCCGTTTCGGCGTCAGCCGCCTCGCCAACAGCCTGTTATCCTCGATCGAACAGAAAACCGTCACGGTTTTCTAGGAAACGGCTCTTCGGCGGCCCGTCTGCCAACGTGCTGATTTTGAATGAACCAGGTGCCCGTTTTGACGGCGGGCGCCTGGTTTTCCTGTAAAACGGCTTTCCCTGTCGGCCTTCTGCATGCACAGGAGGCCGTTTTTGCAGATAAACGTTTCTTTCGGCGGAAAACGGATCCGGCAAAGTACTTTTGCGGTGAGTAAAACTGAAGAACCATGAAAACCTGCAAAAGAATCATGGCCGTGCTGCTGGCGATCGTGGCGGCCGGCTCTTGCCAAAAGGAGGCGTCGGATCCTTACCTGACGGATGAAACTGATTTCGGGGAACTGTCCCATGAACAGATCGTGCTGGGGGAGAAACTGGACGACCCTTATTCCGTTGAAAACGTGACGAAAGCGCTGGCTGTCCTCTATCCGACCAAAGCGGACCGGGTGGAAGTGGCCGAAACGGATTACTATGTGCGTTTCCTGCCGGCCGATGAAGACCAGTATTTCCGACTGGTTGCGTCCGGCCTGGAAATGATGGACCATCCCCTGGACTACCGGATCGTCCGGGACGGAGATTGGTACCACGATCCCGGCGTGGCCGAAGATGACATTACCTGGCAGTATGCCGTCGTTCCGCGGGATTACGTCTTCCCGGAGGATATCCGGTACGAAGTCCTGGACCGATGCTATATTTCCGAGCATGACCCGGCGACCCGCGCGGGTGGGGAGGGGATTGATTGGGAAGCGGTCGAGCGGGAGGCCTTCCGCCTGACCGGGAATGAAGACCTGCTGCTGCCCCAGACCAAGGCGAAGGCCAAGCCGCAGGGCCGGATAACCGTCGTGGATGATGATGCGAACGGCGGCAAGGCGTTCGGGGTGTCCGGCGTGAAGGTCGTCTGCAATTCCTTCGTTAAGTTCTCCTCGGGTTACACGGACCGGGACGGCTACTATGAAGTCTCCAAAAAGTATTCGTCGAAAGTCCGCTACCGCCTGCTATTCAAGAATGAAAAGGGTTTCGCCATCGGCGTCAATCTAATCTTGATCCCGGCCTCGATGTCGGCGTTGGGAAAGGGCCCTTCGGAAGGATTGGACGTCGAGATCACAAAGGATTCAGACCGGAAACTCTTTACCCGCTGCGTCGTCAACAACGCCGTCTATGAATATCTGGAACGGTGCAATGAAGATGACATGGACCTTCCCTGCCCGCCGAAGAACCTGCGGATCTGGCTGTTCCAGAAACTCAAGGTCAGCAGCGCCTGCATGCTGCGCCAGGGCGCGGTCATCGATCATTCCGTCCTGAAGCAATTCCTGGGCGAATATGGTTCGCTGGTCAAGCTGTTCCTGCCGGATATCACCCTGGGCCTGAAGGGGGCGGAATCCTATGCAGACATTTATTCCATCACCTGTCACGAACTGGCCCATGCCTCGCATTTCATGCAAGTCGGGAAAGACTGGTGGGACAAATTCATTTTCTATATCCTGACCGCTTATGTGTCGACCGGCGAGACCTATGGCAACGGTTCCGGGGAGAATGCCGGCTATTGTGCGGTCGGAGAGATGTGGGCCTATTATATGCAAAACCGGATGTTCAATGACCGCTATGGCGGGATCATGCCGGTGGCGGGCTCTTCTTATTGGTTCGCTCCGCAGATCCTCCGGTATCTGGATGAACGGGGAATGACGCGGGCGGAGATTTTCAAGGCTTTGACCGACCAGGTTTTTGACCGTTACGCGAAATGAAACGGCTGATGATCCTGCTGCTGGCCGCCATGACGGCCGGTACGCTCAAGGCCCAGGATTGGAGCCTTTCGACAAACATCGCCGCGTATGCAGACTTCGGGACGCTGAATGCGGAGGTGGGGTATGCCTTCTCCCGGCACTGGAATGCTGCCGCCGCTGTCCGCTATAATCCTTTCACTTTCGAATCGGACGGAGAGCCGGTGCAGAGCCGTCAGCGGACCTTCGCCGCGGGTGCGCGGTATTGGCCCTGGCATATCTATTCCGGCTGGTGGTTGGCCGGCCGGGCGCAGTACCAGGAGTATAACCGGGGCGGCATCCGTTCTCCCGAGACGCGGGAGGGGGAGCGGGTCGGCGCCGGAATCGCGGGCGGCTATTCCTACATGCTGACCCCTTGGCTGAACCTGGACCTGGGTGTCGGCGTCTGGGGCGGGCTGGACCGTTACGCGGTATACGAATGCCCGGTCTGCGGACTGACCCTGGACAGGGGCCGGACCCTGTTTTTCCTTCCGGATGATATCCGGATCGCCCTGAGCCTGATATTCTGATGATGAAGACTTTTCCTCGAATCCCGGTTCTCGCCGGCATCCTAATGCTTGTCTCTCTCCCCGGATGCTCGGTCCTGGAGGACCGGGATTTGTGTCCGACGCAGCTGTTGCTGCAGTTCCCGCCGCTGGACGCTCCGGCCGTCGTTGTCGTCGAATCGTCGAAGGGACGTTCCGTCGACACCCTGGCTGCCGGGAGCCGGGACTTCCGGACCCTGGTCCCGCGCGGCCCGGTACGGGTATCGGCGGCCTGTCCGCCGGAGGGTTTCGAAACAGGGACGTCGCGGCTTCCGGTGCCTCCGGACGCCGATTGTCCGGAGGTCCTGCTTTTTTCCAGGAAGTACGACCTCTCCGGCGAATCATGCCGCGATTCCCTGGGCTGGCGCAAACATTTCTGCCGGCTGGAATTGCGGATCGACTGCAGGAACGGGGTTCCCTATGCGTTTGCGGTATCGGGCGGCGTGGCCGGCCTGGAGGCGGAAGGACGACCCGTGCCGGGAACGTTCCGCTGCCAGGTCCGCCCCGATGCATCCGGGCGTTGCCGGATCTGCCTGCCCCGGCAGCCGGATGCCTCCCTGATGCTGGAAATCCTGTTGGACGGGAGTCCGGTCACCTCTTTTGCCCTGGGAGAATTCCTGGCAGCGGCAGGCTACGACTGGACGGCTGAGAATCTGGAAGATACGACCGTGGCGGTCGACTACACCCGGACATCCTTGACGCTCCGATACCGGGGTTGGTCGGAAACTTTCCGTTTCAATGTTGTAATTTAATCGGGGAAAACCTTGCGGATTCAAAAATGATTCGTATATTTGCAATCCATTCTGAGCGCGAGTGGCGAAATTGGTAGACGCGCTACTCTCAGGAGGTAGTGCCTATTACTGGCGTGTCAGTTCGAGTCTGATCTCGCGCACAAGGGCGGCTTTCCGAAGCCGTCCTTTTTTTGTGCCCTGTTTGCATGTCGTCAGATAAAGCACGATATTTGCTGTCCGAAAGTGAACGATTAATTACGGAGATGAGAATCAGATTATTTGCGGCCGTCGCTGCCGCCGCCCTTTTACAGATGGCCGCACCCGGCGGTCTTTCTGCACAGACCCCTGCTGAAACCAAGTTGTATAACAAGACCTTGAAGAAACCTTCCGTCAAGGCATACGATAAGTTCCTGAAGAAATATCCGGACGGGTTCTATTCCCTGGAAATCCTGCGGTTGCGGGATACGGAACTGTTTGCCAAGGTAAACAAGGAGGATGCACAGGCGGTGAAGGCTTTCGCGCAGGCCCATCCGGACTCTCCGATCTCCGGAGAAGTCGCCGCGCTGATCCTTTCCCACAACACTAGCCCGCTTTCCAAGGAAGAGGCGAAGAAAATCGCTGCGGAGTATGCCGATGCCGTCGGCTGGCGCCGGGACAACGTCGATCATGTGATGGCGATCCGCCTGGATGAGGGAAGGATCAGCCTGCAGCGCCTTTCGCTCCAGGGCACCCCGGATGCGGAGGCGGTTCCCGTTCAGATCCATACGCTGTCCGACCTGGTCCCTTCCCGGTTGGATGGCGGCCTTGAAACGGTCACCCTCGGCAGCAGGAATTACCTGTCCTTCTCCTACCTGAATGAAGGCGGATCTTCTGAAAAAGAATGGGTTGACGCCCTGTATGACGCCGATGCGGATGTCCTCTACAATGCGATGTTCTACGGGAAAGAGTTGTCGACCAAGGCCGGTCCGGTGATCGAAGGCCAGTGCCTGGAGGAACTGTCCGGCGGATTGATGACGCCCCAGCTGACCTGGCTGCTGGGAAAAATCAAGGAGAATCCGTTCCTGAAACAGATTTCCAAGGCCGACCTGCTTACCGATGAATCCATCGCCTGGTGGCTCGACAAGAATCCTTCCGCCCAGACGACGGCCCGCACCGTCCGCTTCGGCGCACTCGACCCGGAAAGTTCCATCGTGGAAATGTACAAGAAGTCCAAGAAGGAAAACGGGACGAATTTCAACGCCGCCCTATTCGACCTTCGCGGCTATACGATGATCTGCGCCTATTCCAAATCCACCAAGGATTATATCCTCGTCTGGTGTGAGCCGGTCTGCAAGAACCGCAACCGCGACCAGCTGCTCAACACAATCTATTTCGAGAACGGCAATACCCTGGATCTGTTCTACTATAAAGGCCGTACGACGTTCAAGGTCAGGTTGAACCTGGCCAACAAGAATCTCCGCCGGTCATAGGCCGTCTTTTGTTTCTCTGCGTTTTTATCGTTACATTTGGAATCGGTTCTTATGCAATACGATTCCAGATGAAACGGACTTATCTCACGCGCAGCCTGTTGCTCGCAGCAGGTCTGCTGCTGGGCGGAATGACCGTCCAGGCTCAGCCGAAACTTTCGGCGGACAACATTGACGAGGTCCTGAAGGCCATGACCCTCGACGAAAAGGTGACGCTGTGTATCGGGGGCGGCCGCGCCGTGACGACCGGCGGCGTCTCGATGGGCATTACCGACCTGGTCAGGGGAGCGGCCGGCAGTACGCGGAAAAACGAGCGGCTGGGCATTCCGGCCACCGTCCTGGCGGACGGCCCGGCCGGACTCCGGATCGATGCGACGCGGGAAGGCGATTCCCATACGTATTATGCGACGGCGTTCCCCATCGGTACGCTGCTGGCCTCTTCCTGGGATGAACAGACGGTCGAGCAGGTAACGGCAGCCATTGGTAATGAAGTCCTTGAATACGGAGTGGACGTGTTGCTGGCTCCCGGTCAGAATATCCACCGGAATCCGTTGAACGGGCGAAATTATGAATACTTCTCCGAAGATCCCTTGCTCTCGGGAAAGATGGGCGCGGCGTATGTCCGGGGCGTCCAGTCGAATGGCGTCGGGACTTCCGTAAAGCATTTCGCCCTGAACAACCAGGAAACGAACCGCAATGAAAACGACGCCCTCGTAGGCGAACGGGCGCTTCGGGAAATCTATCTGAAGAATTTCGAAATCACCGTCAAGGAGGCCAAGCCCTGGACGGTCATGTCTTCCTACAACAAACTGAACGGCGAATATACGCAGCAAAGCCGCGACCTCCTGACGACCATCCTCCGCGATGAATGGGGCTTCGACGGCATCATGATGACGGACTGGGGCAACAAGGCGGATACGCCGAAGGCGGTTTGGGCCGGCAACGATTTGATGGAACCCGGAAATGTGTCGGAAAAGGAGCGCATCCTGGCGGCCATCGCCAATGGAACCCTCAGTGAGGCGGACCTGGACCGGAACGTGCGGCGCATCCTGGAATACATCGTCAAAACGCCTTCGTTCAAAGGCTACAAGCATTCGGACCGCCCTGACCTGAAGGCCCATGCCCAGGTTGCACGGAAGGCCGCGGGCGAAAGCATCGTCCTGCTTCGGAATGAAGGCGGAGTCCTCCCGATTGCCGCAAAGGGGCAGAAGGTGGCCTTGTATGGCGAGTCTACGGTGGATTTCGTGGCAGGCGGCACCGGATCGGGAACGGTCAACAAGGCGTATTGCGTAAACATGGTGGAGGCCCTGACCGACGCCGGCTTTACCCTGGACAAGTCCATTACGGACTATTATGATGAGTATGTCCGGTACAATGATGCCTTGCTGGCGCTGCGGGGGACCCAGCGGACCTATCGCTATGGGATTTCGAAGTTCGACGATCCGGCGGTGGACCGCTCGGCCATTGACTTGCATGCGGCCAACAATGACCTGGCCGTGGTTGTGCTGGGCCGCATCTCCGGAGAGGGTTCGGACCGGAACATGAACAACGATTTCAACCTGACCGATATTGAACGTCAGTTGCTTTCCGATGTCCATTCGGCTTTCCACGCCCTGGGCAAAAAGGTCATTGTCGTGCTGAACGTCGGCGGCGTGATCGAAACCAATTCCTGGAAACGGATGGCGGATGCCATCATCCTTCCCTGGCTTCCGGGACAGGAGGGGGCGAATGCCGTCGCGGATGTCATGACCGGCAAGGTCAATCCTTCGGGCAAACTCCCGATGACCTTCCCGATCGATTTCATGGACCATCCTTCTTCCGCCGACTTCCCTTACAATCAGGTGAAAACCAATACGCCCTTCGGTACGGCCCGTCCTGCCGGCTCCCATGAGAAGAACGTGGACTACACGGAGTACAACGAAGGGATCTGGGTGGGATACCGGTATTTCGAGACCCGGGGGACGGAAGTGTCCTATCCGTTCGGTTTCGGCCTGAGTTATACCACGTTCGCCTATTCCAACCCGGTGGTGAAACCCACGGCGGATGGCGGCTTCACCGCGAGCATTACCGTCAGGAATACGGGTTCGGTGGCCGGGAAAGAGGTCGTACAGGTGTATGTACAGGCTCCGGGCGTGACCCTGGAGAAACCGGCGGTAGAACTCAAGGCTTTCGGGAAGACCCGCCTGCTGGCGCCGGGGGAGAGCCAGGTGCTGACCTTCACCGTGTCCAATTACGAACTGGCTTCTTTCAACGAGGCGGTTTCACAGTGGGAGACGGAAGCCGGTATGTATTCCGTACTTTTCGCCGCGAATGTACGCGATGTCCGGGCCCGTGCGTCGCTGAAGATCCGTGACGCGAAAACCTATCCGGTGCATGCCGGTGCGGCCTTGGGAAAAGTGAATAACGATTAATCAGAAGATTCCGATGAAGATAGTATTTCTGGATGCCGCCACGGTGGGCGATACCTCCCTGGCTCCGATTGCCCGCCTGGGTGAACTCATCTGTTATGACCGGTCTATGCCGGCCGAGGCCCGGGAACGGGTGGGTGACTGCGATGTGCTGATCGTCAACAAGGTCCGGGTGGATTCCGACCTGCTGGATGCGGCGCCGGCGTTGAAACTGATCTGCGAGGCGGCGACGGGTGTCAACAACATTGACGTCGAGGCTTGTGAGAAACGGGGGATCCCGGTACGGAACGTAGCCGGTTATTCGACCGATTCCGTGGTGCAGGAGACCTTCATGCACCTGTTGTCCCTGCTGGGCAAGGCCCCTTATTTCGATGGAGCGGTCAAGTCGGGTGCCTACAGCCGCAGCGGCCTGTTTACGGACGTCAGCCATCCCTTCATCGAGATCACCGGCAAGACGCTGGGTATCATCGGCATGGGGACCATCGGGCAGAAAGTGGCCAGCGTGGCTTCGGCTTTCGGGATGCGGGTCATCTATTTCTCGACTTCCGGGACCGGTCATTGCAAAGATTATCCTTGTGTGGATCTGGATACCCTGCTTGCAGAATCCGATGTCGTTTCCATCCATGCGCCGCTCAATGCCCGGACGCAGGGACTGTTGAAAATGGCGGAACTGCGCAAGATGAAGCCCTCGGCCTTCCTGATCAACATGGGCCGGGGCGGGATCGTGGACGAGGCCGACCTGGCCGCCGCAGTGGACGAAGGCGTGATCGCGGGCGCCGCACTGGATGTATTTACGGTGGAACCGCTGCCTTTGGACCATCCTTTCCTGCAGGTAAAGCATCCGGAACGCTTCCGCTTCACCCCGCATACGGCATGGGCTAGCGTTGAGGCGCGGGAACGCCTGGTCGCCATCATCGCCGATAACATCGCTAAAGGCTGGTAACATGAAGATTGTCTTTTTGGATGCCCTGACCCTCGGGGCCGGTTCGTTTGCCGCGCTGGAGGCGCTGGGCGAATTCGTGGGATACGGGGATTCGACGCCGGAAGAGGGCCTGTCCCGCGTTAGGGATTGCGATGTCCTGATTGTCAACAAGTTCAAGGTGACGCCGGCTTTGCTGGATGCGGCACCCCGGCTGCGGCTGGTCTGCGAATCCGGTACCGGGATGAATAACATTGACGTGGATGCCTGTACGCAGCGGGGAATCCCGGTACGGAACGTGGCTGCTTATTCCACGGCGACAGTGGCGCAGACGACGTTCATGCATATCCTGTCCCTCATGGGCGATGCCCCGCATTTCGACCAGGCGGTCAAGTCCGGTGCCTATTCCCGGAGCAAGATCCTGACCGAGGTCTTCACGCCTTTCGTTGAAGCCGCAGGCAAGACGCTGGGAATCATCGGCCTGGGTGCCATCGGCCGGCAGGTGGCCCGGATCGCGCAGGCGATGGATATGCAGGTCATCTATTATTCCGCTTCGGGCAAGAACCATACGGCGGACTTCGAGGAGGTTTCCCTGGCGGAGTTGCTCCGTCGGAGTGATGTCCTGACCATCCATGCCCCGATGAGCGACCGGACCCGTGGCCTGATCGGAGCGGAAGAACTCCGGCAGATGAAGCCGACGGCTTTCCTGGTCAACATGGGACGCGGCGGCATCGTGGATGAGGCTGCGCTGGTCGAGGCCGTGGACGGCGGCGTAATCGCCGGGGCTGCCATCGATGTCTTTACCAAGGAACCGCTTCCGTTGGATCATGTCTACATGCAGGCGAAACACCCGGAACGGTTCCGCTTTACACCCCACATCGGATGGGGCAGCGAGGAGGCCCGCACCCGTCTGGTTGAGGGAATCGCCGCCAATATCCGCGCTTGGAGCGAGGGTTTGTGACCTTTCGTTCGCCGGGTTCTCCCATAAAAGCCGGCGTAGAGCGAACTCTGGATATTTACTAACTTGTAACACGTTGAAAAACAGCCTCTTGAATTGGGAGATTCAGGAGGCTTCTATTTTTGTTTTGCCTTTTTTCTGACTCTATTTTCGTGCCGTAACCAAAATCTTTACGGTATGAAAAAAGTGTTGACTGTATGTTTGATGGGGGCTATGGCCCTTTCTTTTGCTGGCGGTTTTTCCGAGAATTCTCCGGGTAACACGAATCGTGGAAATACTCCTCAATCCGTTTTGCGTCCGGGAGGAGGACCTATCATTGTCCTTCCTCTACCGGTTGTTTCAGAGAAATGATCTGAAAAGCAAATCTGAGTGAAAAGGCGGCAGTTAAAGGTGGTTCTGCCGCCTTTTTTTGTGCATCCAATGTGCTGGATTCAGTAGGGAAATTGTATCTTTGTGAGTAGAAATGTATAATAAATGATACGATTTCTGTGGTTTCTTCCCTTTTTGTTCCTGTTTTCGGGTTGTATCCTATCTCCCGGACCCCGGATACGGGCAGATATCATGCTTGCCAAGGTTGCCGATGCCGACAGCCGGTTTATCGACGAGACGAATGATTCGCTTCTCCTACCTGCCGTTGAATATTATCGCCGTCATGGGCCCAGATCATTGTATGCCTGGTCGTTGTATTATTTGGGAAGGCTTCGGTATAATGCCGGGGATTATAATGGAGCGATATTATCCTATGCACTTGCTTCCGAAACGCGTTTATATAAATCAGATTATTCTTTCAGGGGTTTTGTCTGTTCTGGCATTGCGGATACCTATCGCTGGTGTTTCTACGACGCCGAAGCCTTGCAATACGATTCCTTGGCGCTAGCGGATTTCCGCCGTACCGGGAATATTCATTATGAGAGAGGTGCCCTTTATAACCTTGCCCTGCAGCACTATAACATGCATCATTGGGACATTGCTTCCGAACTTTTTGCCTCTCTCGTTTCTGTCCCGGACACGTTGATCGCCATGCGTGCAAAGAATGATCTGGCGGCCATCGCCCTCTACCGTCCCGATCCGGACCCGGCCGTGTCCGTCCGTCTGTTTGAGGAACTGGCTGCATCCGGATTTGATTTTACGTCCCGCGATATCGGCGAGTGGGCCTATGCCTGTGAACTGACGGGCCAGCGGGGACGGGCGGATTCGCTGCTGGGCATCCTGGACCTGTCAGGGGATTTGGCACGATACGGGTATATGGTGGCCGATGTCCGGGGTGAAACGGAAGAAGCGTTGCGCTACCTGGTGGAGACGGAGGCGTACAATGACTCGCTCCATACGGCCCTGCAGCGTCATAGCGTCCAGACGTCCATGGAGCAGTATCAGGCGCAGGCTGCCCGGGAGGCAAGGGACCGCGCGAAGATCCGTAAACTGGTGATATTCTTATTGATCGTCTTGCTGGCTTCCCTCATATTCCTCTCAGAATGGCTGCTCCAGCGCCAAAGACGGCTGCATGCCGAGCGGGAGCGCCGGCTGGAATTCATCGCGGGTGAGGCGCAGCGGCTCCGACGCCTCGCGGAAGACCGGCAGCGGACGTTGCAGGCCGAGAAGGAAGAGGGAATGCGCCGGTTCGTTGCCAGTTTCCGGCGGGAATGGCAGACCCTGGCCGACTTATGCCATGAGTATCATGTGACCTATGCGGATCCGCAGGCGCGGAACCTGATCTACAACAAGGTCATGGACCTGGCTTCCAAAATCGGGCGGGACGACAAGAGTTTCCATGCACTGGAAAAGCGGATCAACGACGAATTGGATGGCCTGATGCATGATTTCCGACGGGATTTCGGGGACCGCCTGACAGAAACGAAATACCGCCTGGCGGCCTGCCTGGTGGCCGGATTCGACCCGCCGCTGATCGCCCTGTTGTTCGGCTGGAAGGACCTGCAGATGGTCTACCGGGAGAAAAACCGCCTCATGGACAAGGTCCGCCTCAGCCGTACCCGCGAAAAAGACCGCTACCTCATTGCCTTGAAGTAGCGGTCCAATATGAATTGAAGGAGGATTATTCCCACTCGATCGTGCCGGTCGGCTTCGGCGTGAGGTCGTAGAGCACGCGGTTGACGCCCGGGACCTCGGTGATGATGCGCTGCGTAATGTGGTGCAGGAGTTCGTAGGGAATCTCCTCGATGGTGGCGGTCATGGCGTCGCGGGTGTTGACGGCACGGATGATGACCGGCCAGTCCCAGCTGCGCTTGTTATCCTTGACGCCCGTGGACTTGTAGTCCGGGACGATGGTGAAATACTGCCAGACCTTGCCTTCCAGGCCGTTCTTTGCAAATTCCTCGCGTAGGATCGCATCGCTCTCGCGAAGGGCCTCGAGGCGGTCGCGGGTGATGGCACCCGTGCAGCGGACACCCAGGCCGGGACCCGGGAACGGCTGGCGGTACACCATGTTGTCCGGCAGGCCGAGCTGTTTGCCGACGACACGGACTTCGTCCTTGAACAGCAGCTTGATCGGCTCAACGAGTTCGAACTGCAGGTCCTCCGGCAGGCCACCCACGTTGTGGTGGGACTTGACCGGGCCGGATTCAACGATGTCCGGATAGATCGTACCCTGGGCCAGGAAGCTGATGCCTTCGAGCTTGCGGGCCTCTTCTTCGAATACGCGGATGAATTCCGCGCCGATGATTTTCCGTTTCTGCTCCGGATCCGCAACGCCGGCGAGCTTGTCGAGGAAACGGTCGGTCGCATCGACATACACCAGATTGGCGTCGAGTTCGTCGCGGAACACGTGGACGACCTGCTCCGGTTCGCCCTTGCGGAGGAGACCATGGTTGACATGGACGGAGACGAGCTGCTTGCCCACCGCCTTGATGAGCAGGGCCGCTACCACCGAGGAGTCAACGCCGCCGGACAGGGCCAGCAACACTTTCTTGTCGCCGATCTGCGCGCGAAGCTCATGAATTTGTTCATCAATGAATTTCTGGGCCAGTGCGGGGGTCGTGATTCGCTCCATGTCCGCGGGCCGAACGTTGCCTGTTGTCATATTCTATAAGGTGTTAATGATTGACTATCATTCCCATTCAATGGTTGCCGGCGGTTTGGAGGAGACGTCATAGACGACCCGGTTGACCCCGCGGACCTTGTTGATGATTTCGTTGGAGACTGCCGACAGGAAGTCGTAGGGAAGGGGGAACCAGTCGGCGGTCATGGCATCGGTCGAGACGACGGCGCGCAGCGCGACCGGGTTCTCGTAGGTGCGTTCGTCGCCCATGACCCCGACGCTCTTGACCGGCAGCAGGATCACGCCCGCCTGCCAGATGGCGTCGTACAGGTTGGTCGCCATGACCCGCGGATCCGATGCGGACGGAAAGCCCATGCCGGAGCAGTCATACGCGCGCAACCCGCGGATAAAGATGTCATCCGCATCGCGGAGGACACGCAGTTTCTCTTCGGTGATGTCCCCGAGGATGCGGACGGCCAGGGACGGTCCCGGGAAAGGATGGCGTCCGACCAGTTCTTCTTTGATGCCGAGGGCGCGGCCGACACGGCGCACCTCATCCTTGAAGAGCATCCGCAGCGGTTCGACGATTTGCAGGTGCATCTCCTCCGGGAGGCCGCCCACGTTGTGGTGGGACTTGATCTTGGAGGCGATGCCGGGGATACCGGCCGATTCAATGACGTCCGGATAAATGGTCCCCTGGGCCAGCCACCGCGCGCCTTCGATGCGCCGGGCATATTTGTCGAAGGTCTCGACGAAGAGCCGGCCGATGATCTTGCGTTTGGCCTCCGGCTCGGAAACACCCGCCAGGGCGGTAAGGAATTCTTTCGAGGCATCGGCCCCGATGACATTGAGGCCCATGTCCTTATAGGACTCGAGTACGTCTTCATACTCGTTTTTCCGTAGCAGGCCGTTATTGACGAAGATGCAGGTCAGGTTGTGGCCGACGGCCTTGTTGAGGAGCACGCCGGCAACGGTCGAATCCACGCCGCCGCTCAGGCCCAGGATGACTTTTTCATCTCCGATCTGTGCGCGGAGGGCTTCGATGGTGGTCTCGATGAAAGAGTCCGGCGTCCAGTCGCCCTTGCATCCGCAGATGCCCAAGGCAAAGTTGGCCAGTATCTTGGATCCTTCGGCGGTATGGAATACCTCCGGGTGGAACTGGACCGCATAGGTCGGTTCACCGACAATCTGGAAAGCCGCGTTGACGACATCGGCGGTCGAGGCGATCACCTGGCCGCCATCCGGCAGGACGGAAATGGTATCGCCGTGGGACATCCAGACCTGGGAATGGGCGCTGACGCCCTGCAGCAGGGGAGAGTCGGGACGGACGACGTCCAGCATGGCCCGCCCGTATTCCCGGGCGATGGATCCTTCAACCCGGCCCCCGAACTTGTGGGCGAGGTACTGGGCCCCGTAGCAGATGCCGAGCAGCGGCAGTTTCCCTTTGATTCCGGAGAGGTCCATCTGGGGCGCATTGGCATCGCGGACCGAGCAGGGGCTGCCTGACAGGATGACGCCTTTGACGGATGCGTCCAGCGCGGGTATTTTATTATAAGGGTAGATTTCACAGAAGACATTGAGTTCTCTCAGCCGGCGGCCGATCAGCTGGGTCACCTGGGACCCGGAATCGAGAATAATGATCCTTTCTGTCATGTCGGTGGGTTTAGAAATACAAAAATACGACAAAAAATTCATATTGTGGCCGGAAATCCGTACTTTTGCAGGATTTATTTTTGGAACAGAAGTATATGGACGTTAGGAACATTGCGATTATCGCCCACGTCGACCACGGCAAGACGACGCTCGTGGACCGGATGATCTACCAGGCCAACCTGGTCCGCCGCCCCGAAAACCTGGGCGAGCTCATCCTCGACAACAACGACCTCGAACGTGAAAGAGGTATCACCATCCTGGCCAAGAACGTGTCCGTGATGTACAAGGATGTAAAGATCAACATCATCGACACTCCGGGGCACAGTGATTTCGGCGGCGAGGTGGAACGTGTGCTGAACATGGCCGACGGCGTGCTGCTGCTGGTTGATGCTTTCGAAGGCTGCATGCCCCAGACCCGTTTCGTGCTCAACAAAGCCATCGAGATGGGCAAGAAACCGATCGTCGTCATCAATAAGGTGGACAAGCCGAACTGCCGTCCGGACGAGGTCCAGGAAGAGGTCTTCGACCTGATGTTCAACCTGGGTGCTACCGAAGAACAGCTGGATTTCACCACTATCTACGGCAGTGCGAAGCAGGGCTGGATGTCGACCGACTGGAAGCAGCCGACCAACGATATCACCGCGCTGCTCGACGCCATCCTGGAGGTCATCCCGGCTCCGGCCGTGAACGAAGGTACGCCGCAGATGCTGATCTCTTCGCTGGAGTATTCCCCGTATGTGGGCCGGATCGCGGTCGGACGCGTTACCCGCGGCACCCTGAAGACCGGCATGCCGGTCAGCCTGTGCAAGCGGTACGATGTCATTGAGAAACATAAGATCAAGCAGCTCATGACCTTCGACGGTCTCGGCAAGAAGAATGTGGACGAGGTCCAGTGCGGCGACATCTGCGCCGTCGTGGGCATCGAAGGCTTCGAGATCGGCGACACCATCGCGGATATCGAGAACCCGGAAGCCCTTCCGCCGATCGCCATCGACGAACCGACCATGAGCATGCTCTTCTCCATCAACAACTCCCCGTTCTTCGGAAAGGACGGCAAGTATGTGACTTCCCGTCACATCAAGGACCGCCTCGACAAGGAACTGGAGAAGAACCTGGCCCTGCGGGTCAAACCCGGCCTGAACGCGGATTCCTTCGTGGTCTATGGCCGTGGCGTTCTGCATCTTTCGGTCTTGATCGAGACCATGCGCCGCGAGGGATTCGAACTCCAGGTCGGCCAGCCGAAGGTCCTCGACAAGACCATCGGCGGACAGCGTTGCGAGCCGATCGAGGAACTGACCATCGAGGTCCCGGAGGAATTCGTGGGAACGGCGATCGAGCTTTCCACCCGTCGCAAGGGCGCCTTGCTCAGGATGGAACCGCGCGGAGACCGTACGGTGCTCGAGTTCGAGATTCCGACCCGCGGTATCATGGGTCTTCGCAGCAACATGCTGACTGCTACCCAGGGCGAAGCCGTCATGGCCCACCGTTTCAAGGAGTACCAGCCGTTCAAGGGTGAAATTGAGCGCCGCAACAACGGTTCCCTGGTTTCCCTGGAGACCGGCGAAGCCATCGCGTATTCCATGAACAAGCTGCTGGACCGCGGCCGGTTCTTCGTCGAGCCGGGCGAGGAGATTTACTGCGGCATGGTCGTGGGCGAACATACCCGCGAGCGCGACCTGAATGTCAATATCTGCAAGACCAAGAAGCTGACCAACGTCCGTGCTTCCGGCAGCGATGAGAAGGTCGTCCTGCCTCCGGCCATCAAATTCAGCCTGGAGGAAGCCTTGGAATATATCCAGGAAGATGAGCTGGTCGAGGTGACGCCGCACTTCATGCGTATCCGCAAGATTATGCTGGATCCGCTGGACCGGAAGAGAAAAAGTGACCAAGAAGATTGATATTTCAAATCTTTTTCTTACCTTTGCAACCCTTAAAATCTGTTTATAGGTTATGATGGATTTGATTATCATCCCTTTGAATGGATTGCCTGCCGGGAAAACCCCGTTTTCCTGGCATGTTGGGAAAGAGTTCTTTGAGGCTTTCGGTAATACTGAAATCCTGGACGCGGACCTTGCTGTCCGTGCGGATGTCGAGAAATCAGGCAGTTACCTGGGCGTTGACCTGTATTTGACAGGTACGCTGACGGTCGCTTGCGACCGCTGTCTGGAAGATCTCGGAATGCCGGTGGACGAAACCGTCCTGCTCAGCATCAAATTCGGCGAAGAACCGGCCGACGGCGACGCGCAGGCGGCGGAAGGGGAGCGGGAGACCGTTTACCTGCCCGCGGACGGATCGGACATCGACTTGTCCCAGGTGGTGTACGATTATGCCTGCCTGGCCTTGCCCATGCAGCGGGTACATCCCGACGGGGCGTGCAATCCGGCTGCGGCACGGTATCTTTCCCAGGGGGAAGTCGAAGACCGCGAGGAACTCACTGACAGCCCTTTCTCAGCGTTGAAAGGACTGTTTGATAAAGAAAATAATTAAATACAAATAACAATGGCACATCCGAAACACAAACTCTCCAAGCAGCGGAGAGATAAGAGAAGAACGCACGACCACGCAGCCGTTCCGACCCTGGCTACCTGCCCGAACTGCGGCGCTACCGTGATTTATCACCGTGTATGCCCTGAGTGCGGCTACTACCGTGGACGTCAGATCGTCGTCAAGGAAGTCGAATAAACGGTCCCTGGCGTAATTTCCGCCGTGAAACAACCGGCGCTCCGGCCCGATAGTTCAACGGATAGAACGGAAGTTTCCTAAACTTTTGATCGTGGTTCGATTCCACGTCGGGCTACGAAAAAAGCACTGCCTTCGGGCGGTGCTTTTTCGTTTATTCAGGGAGAATCCGTATTTTTACTTTATGAAGCGCATCATCTTCCATATCGACGTGAATTCCGCCTTCCTGTCCTGGACGGCGGTCAAGATGGTGCGCGAAGGAGGGGGGGATATCCGGCTGGTCCCTTCGGTCGTATCGGGGGATCCGAAAGACCGGCGCAGCATCATTACAGCGGCGTCCATCCCTGCCAAGAAGCTGGGAATCAAGACCGCCCAGCCTGTATCCATGGCGCTTCGGACCTGTCCGTCACTGGTGATCGTACAAGGGGACTGGGCCTGGTACCGGGCATGCTCGGAGGGGTTTATCTCCATTTGCCGGAAGTATTCTCCGGTGCTCCAGCAATTCTCTATCGATGAGTGTTTTATCGACATGACCTTCCGCTGCTACGGAGATGATCCGGTGGCCATCGCCACGCGGCTGAAAGACGAGATCCGGGATTCGTTGGGATTTACGGTCAATGTCGGCATCGGTTCCAACAAACTGCTGGCGAAGATGGCTTCCGATTTCGAGAAGCCGGACAAGGTCCATACGCTCTGGCTCGAAGAGGTGCCGGAAAAGATGTGGCCGTTGGGCGTGCGGGACCTGCTCTGGGTCGGGAAGAAAACGGAAGAACGCCTGGTGATGTACGGAATCCGGACCATCGGGGACCTGGCGCAGCTGGATCCGGCGGTCCTGGCCCGTCTGGTGGGGAAGAAGTATGCGGCAGGGCTGCATGAAAATGCCAACGGACGCGATGACTCTCCGGTGGAGACTGAATTTCAGGAGGCCAAAAGCTGCAGTGCGGAACGTACTTTCGAGAAAGACCTTTCTGACCCGAAGGATATCGACCGGGCGTTGTTTCGGGTCGCCTGTATTGTCGCCCATCGGATCCGAAGGGAGAAGTTCCGTGCCAGTTGTGTATCCGTTTTTGTTAAATATCGGGATTTTTCTACATCCCAACGACAGTGCAGCCTTGCCGAGCCGACCGATGTGACGGCCGTGATTCTCAATGCTGCACGGGGGCTGCTTCCGGATGTCTGGGATGGACGGACACCCATCCGGCAGGTCGGTCTGGGCGTGTCGAAACTGACGCATGACCCTTATGAGCAGCTGTCCCTTTTCGAAGATCCCAAGATGGCCTATTACCGGGAATGGGACCGCAAATACGATGAAGAAAAAACCAGTTCGTTGAATAAATAAGAGGGATAATTGATTTTTATTTGAATAATCATAAATTTCATTTATATTCGCGTAATTGGATTTTTATACGCCATATGAAGGAAATCAGACAACGGACCATTCGTAAGATCCTCAGCAAGAGACAGGTCCAAAATCAAGATGAATTGTTGAATCTGCTGGCAGAGGATGGCATTGCAACCACCCAGGCGACCCTCTCCCGCGATCTGAAGGAGATGCGGGTGGTCAAGCTGCACCGGCCGGACGGCGGTTATTTTTTCTCTCTTCCGGTCGAATCGATGCATGTCGTGCCGGATGCCGTCCATTCGGTTTCCGGAATCGTTTCCCTTGAAATCTCCGGCCAGATGGCCGTCATCCGTACCCGCCCGGGTTATGCCAACATGCTGGGCGCCGTCGTGGATGCCTCGGTGGGAGCCGGCGTCATGGGAACGATTGCCGGCGATGATACCCTTCTGCTGATCCTCCGTCAGGATACGGGCGAGGCGGCCTTGCTGACTACGCTTTCCCGCTTCTTGCCGGGCATCGAAGATAAACTGGTTAGATATTGACCTTTTCCTGTTTTCTGACTATATTTGCATACTTTGTCGAAGTGTGCATCGATGAATAAAAAAACCTTAATTGCCTGTATCGTCCTGCTGATCCTTCTGGTGGCGGGAATTGCGACATCTGTGGGTCTCCTCTACTCGGGTTCGGGAAGCGGCAGGACCAACACGCCGGACGGCCATTTGTCGGCCCAGCAGCGTTATCCCTTATTGGGCGCCGTCCCTTCCGATGCGGCAATGTTGTTGTATTTCAACAGTATGGACGATGGCGTCCGCCTGTTCTCCGATACGACGAAGGTTTTCGGGACCTTGGTGGAAGGCGCAGCGAAACGCGGATTCCGTCCGTTCCTTGACCGGCTGGTTTCCGGCCGGTTCCGCTCCCTGGAAAAATCACCCATGACCGTCTCCCTGCATTTTAGCGGAGACCTTGTCCCTTTGATGGTTCTGTCCGCCCCTTCCGATACGACGGCGGATGTGAAGAATTTGCTCGCGGCGGCGGATTCCGCCCGCATGAGCAGCCGTTTCCTGTCTTCCGTCTTGCTGGTCTCGCCCTCTGAAACCCTGGTCAAGACAGCTGCCCGTCATCTGGACGGGGGTCTGTCCATCCTGGACAAGGATGGCTTTTCAGATGCCCTGGAGAACCTGGGCGGAGAGGATGCGCTCTTCTTCTCGAATGTCTATGCCGGGAAACTTTTCTCCGCTTGGCTGAACCGGACCTATAGCCAGACTTCCGGGTTTTTCTCTACGCTGGCCCAATGGTCCGCTTTTACCCTCCCGTCGGCCGGCGAAGCGGTGAAGATGAAGGCGGCCGCTATCCATGGCGGAAGTACCGCCTACTATTTCCATGTCCCGACTACGGGTGAAACCAAGGCCGCTTCTGTCCTTCCGGCATCGACCTCCTTTGTCGTAGACCTTCCGGTCGCGGATATCGGCGCATGGATGGAATCCTACCGGAAATACCTGGATGCCAATAAGAAGCTGGGCCGTTACAAGTCCGGGAACAGCAATTTCCAGAAATCCGTCGGCATGACTGCGGAACAATGGGCCCAGCGGCTGGATCTCAAGGAAGTCGCCAAAGCCGTCGTGCTTGACGGGGAGACGCGTCATCCGCTGCTGTATATCCGTCCCGGCAAGGCGGACGCCGACCTGATCCTTCGCGGGACCGGACTGACTTCTTTCAAAGAGTATAAGGATGCCGTACTGCCTTTCGCCTGGAAAGGCATCCCGTCCCTGCTGTTCGGTGGACTCTTCAACCTGCCGGATGACAGCATGTTCACCTGGAAGGATGGCTGGATGGTAATCGGTGACGAGAAGGCTGTCGCCGCCGTTGTTTCCGGGACCTTGCCCGGACAGGACCTTCGTTCCTACCTTTCCGATTACGGACTGGACGGCCGGCTGCCGGAGCGGGGTCTGACCGTTTATGTTTCCATGACGCCGTCCCTGAGCGACGAAGTGTTCCGTCCCGAGGTGTCTTCAGCCTGGAAGCAGACCCTTGAAGGCATCGCGTTCGAACCTGCAATCCTGAACCTGTCCGCCGGAAGCGGCCTGTTGACCGTCGACCGGGCCAAGGTCCGCAGCCGTCGCAACGGCCGTGCCGCGGAATCCGCGGTTGTCGCGGAAACCCCGGTTGACATTGCGGTTCCGCAAGGCCCGTTCCAGGTCCGGAACAGCGGCACCGGCAAGGACAATACTTTCTCACAGGCACCGAACCTGGCGCTGCAGCTGCGGGATGAAAAGGGAAAGACGCTTTGGAGCCTTCCGTTCAAAGACGCCCTTTGCGGCTATGTCGAAGATATTGATTATTACGCCAACGGCAAGATCCAGTTTCTTTTTGCCGCCGGTTCCAAGCTGTATCTGGTCGACCGTCTTGGCCGGATGGTATCCGGTTTTCCGGCTGAATTGGGCAAGGAAGTCCTCCTGGGACCGGGGGTGTATGATTTTACGGGCGCCCATGGCTACACGGCCATGATCCTGCACAAGGACAATACCATCGGAATGTACGACCTTCACGGGAAAGTCCGCGAAGGCTGGCAGGGGATTTCCCCGGAAACGCAAATTACCGCCCTTCCGCAACTCGTTACGGCGGAGGGTAAGAAATATTGGGTCATCAAGACGGCGGGTCAGTCCGTTGTCTACGGTTTCTATGGTGGGGAACCGGTGGGCAAGGGCGAGTCGCGCAAGGTCTTGAAGGCCCTGGATAAGTAGAATATAAAACGTGTATTGATAACCATGCAATTCAAATCGGTTAACAAGATCCTCGAAGAGAGTATCCGGAAGCACTGGGACCGCCCGGCGCTGTCCAATTACCAGGGCGCGACCCTGAAATACAGCGATGTGGCCCGGCGGATGGCCAAACTCCATATCGCCTTTGAACAGTGCGGACTACAGAAGGGCGACAAGGTTGCCATTTGCTCCCGTAACCAGGCCAACTGGGGCGTCAGTTTCCTGGCGGCCATGACCTATGGCGCCGTTCCGGTCCCGATCCTCCACGAGTTCAAGCCCGGCAACATCCATTACCTGGTCAACCATTCCGAGGCCAAGGTCCTTTTCGTGGACGAGGTCATCTGGGAAGGTCTTTCCGCAGACGAGATGCCGGACCTCCATGTGGTCGTCCAGATCAATACCTTCAAGTTCCTCTATGCCCGCAGCAAGGAACTGTGGGATGTCCGCGAGCATCTCAACGAGAGCTTCGGCCACAAGTATCCGAACCATTTCGGTCCGGAAGACCTGGATTACTACGAGGATTCCGCGGACGAACTGGCCATGATCAACTACACCTCCGGAACCTCAGGCTTCTCGAAAGGCGTCATGATCCCGTACCGTGCCCTGTATTCCAATTTCGAACTGGCCTGGTATGCCGAGCCGCAGATGGATTGCGAAGCGGAGGTCGTCTCCATGCTTCCTTCCGCGCACATGTACGGCATGATGTTCGAGTTCTTGTTTGAGATGACCCTCGGCGCCCATGTCCATTTCCTGACCCGCGTCCCGAGTCCGAAGATCATCATGAAGGCCTTCTCCGAGATCCATCCGAGCATCATCATCGCCGTTCCGCTGATCATTGAGAAAATCTACAAGAACAAGCTCAAGCCCATCATTGACAAGAACAAGCTCTTTTTCAAGATCCCGGGACTGGACAAGGTGATCATGAAGAAATTCCGCGAAGAACTCGTCAATACCTTCGGCGGCAAGTTCGAGGAAGTCATCCTCGGCGGCGCTGCCTTCAATCCGGAGGTCGAGGCTTTCTTCAAGAAGATCGGGTTCCCGTATACGGTCGGTTATGGCATGACCGAATGTGCCCCGATTATCGGATATGCCCACTGGAATACGGTGAAACTGGGTTCCTGCGGAAAGGCGGCCCCGAACATTGAAATCCGCATCGATTCTACCGATCCCGAGCGGATTCCGGGTGAGGTCCAGGTACGCGGCGCCAATGTCTTCCTGGGCTATTACAAGAATGAGGAGGCGACCCGCCAGTCCTTTACGGATGACGGTTGGTTCCGTACCGGCGACATGGGCATCATGGACAGCGATGGCTATCTCTTCCTGCGCGGCCGTTCCAAGTGCATGATCCTCGGTCCTTCCGGCCAGAACATCTATCCGGAAGAGCTGGAGGCGGTCATCAATAACGTCAACTACGTGGTCGATTCCCTGGTCATCGAAGATGGCGGCGGCCTGACGGCCCTCGTCTATCCGGATTACCATCAGGGCGAACTGGACGGGATGAACCGCGCCGCCCTCGAAGCCCGTATTTCCGGCACGTTGCCGGAGATCAACAAGGAGATTCCGAACTACGCGCAGATCAAGAAGATCGAATTCCTTCCCGAGGACTTCGAACGTACGCCGAAGCGCAGCATCAAACGTTACCTCTATCAGCGCAACTAATATGCAGAAATTCGATCAGAGCTATCTGGACATGGCGACGGTCTGGGCCCGCAATTCTTACTGCAAGCGGCGTCAGGTCGGTGCATTGCTCGTCAAGGACCGGATGATCATCTCGGACGGCTACAACGGTACGCCGTCCGGGTTTGAGAACATCTGCGAGGATGAGAGTGGGGCGACCAAACCCTATGTCCTCCATGCCGAAGCCAACGCCATCTCCAAGGTTGCAAAATCCGGAAACAGCAGCGAAGGGGCCACCCTTTACGTGACCGCGTCCCCTTGCCTGGAATGTGCCAAACTGATCATCCAGTCCGGGATCCGCCGGGTTGTTTATCGGGATGAATACCGGCTGACGGATGGGATCGACCTGCTCCGCCGGGCTGGTATCGAGGTGGAAAAAGTCGATTGAGCCATGGAGCGGATGGATCGGAGCGGTCTCGTCGCCGCCCTGCTGGGCGTGGTGATCGGCCTACTGCTGGCGTTGTTCCTGGTCCGGAGCTGCGAGGCGGGACGTGTCAGGGCAGGGTATGCCAACTGGCAGAAACTCAACTTGATCCTGGATGAGGTCCAGAAGAACTATGTCGATACCATCGATGTCAAGGGCATGACCGATGCGGCCGTCGTGGCGGCTTTGGCCAAGCTGGATCCGCATTCCATTTATCTTCCCCCTGTAGAGCTCGAAGAGTCCGAAACCGAGCTGGCCGGGAATTTCGACGGTATCGGCATCCAGTTCAATGTCCCGAATGATACGGCCATCGTGCTGGAAGTCATTCCCGGCGGTCCTTCCGAGAAAGTCGGGCTTCAGCCGGGAGACCGGCTCATCAAGGTGAATGACAAAGTCATCGCGGGCGTCCAGTTTCCGCAGGACAGCATGGTGCGCCGGCTGAAAGGTCCTGCCGGGACGAAAGTCAATGTGACGGTCCGTCGCAATGGGGAAGATACGAAGTTTGAAATCACCCGCGGAAAGATTCCGGTCCATAGCGTGGACGCCTCTTTCATGGTCAATGATACGACGGGTTACATCCGCCTGACCAAATTCTCCCGTACGACCTTCCAGGAAGTCAGCATGGCCGCCCTGGAACTGCTGGGGAAGGGGATGACGCGCCTCATCTTTGATTTGCGGGACAATTCCGGCGGTTATTTCGACCAGGCCCTCCTGCTCTCCAATCTCTTCCTCGACCGTGGCGATGAAATCGTCTATCTGGAAGGACTCCATCACAAACGAGAGAATTATACCGCCGATGGAAAGGGTCTGCTCCGGGATGTCGCCCTCTCCGTGCTGATCAATGAGGCCAGCGCCTCTTCCAGCGAGATTTTCGCCGGCGCCATCCAGGACAACGACCGTGGCGTGATCGTCGGCCGCCGCTCCTTTGGCAAAGGCCTGGTACAGGAACCGCGTTATTTTACGGACGGTTCCGCCATCCGGCTGACGGTGGCCCGGTTCTATACCCCTTCCGGCCGCTGTATCCAGAAACCTTACGGTAATTCGGAAGAGGACTACCAATATGATATCCTCCGCCGTTATTCCGACGGTGAAATGTTTGAGAAGGATTCGGTCAAGATTGATACATCCGCCGTTTTCAGTACGGCCGGCGGCCGGAAAGTCTATGGTGGCGGCGGTATCATCCCGGACGTCTTCGTCCCGATGGATACGACCCGTGCCACGGATTTCTTCATTGCGTGCAACCGCAAGGCGACGCAGATGCGTTTCGCTTCCGCCGTGTTTGACCAGTTCAAGGCTGACCTTCTGGAAATCGATGATTATGACCGGCTGGTTACCTATCTCGACAGATTGAACCTGCCTCAGCGCTTCCTGCAGTTCGCTGCCGTCAAGGACGGGATCAAGGCCAAGCCGGGCGAGTGGGCGGAAACGGCCCCTTACCTGGAGCCTCAGCTCCGCGCCCTGGTCGGTCGTTACAGCAAGTTGGGTGACAATGCTTTCTACAAGCTCTACCTCCCGGTCGACGAGACCGTCCGCATCGCCCTCGACGCGCCCTCCAAAGTCGATCTGTAGCTTTTTAGAAAAGGAAAGATGTCAGTTTATCGCTGGGCGATGAACTGATAGACGATGTTGCCTGCCTGACGGGCCGGGGCCTTCGGGTCGGAGGAGAATTTGGACATCCGGGCCGCCCGGACTGCGAATTCTCGCAGGCACCGGTCATCGGTCGATGCCTCCTCCTGGATCTTGGCTGCCATGACGTTTCCGGCATTGTCCACACTGATCAGCACCGTGACCATCCCGCCACCGTAGCAGCGATACGCCGGAATCGGCAATTTGCTAGCCTTACGGCCTTCCAGATAATAAGAGACGACGGAGGGACCGCTATACTCGCGGACTACTTTCTTGACCGGCTCTGACGGCTTGCTGACCGCCACATAATCCTGGTCCGGCTCCTCCGGGACGATGCCGTCCTTAAGTTCCTGGGCGAGCCGCTCCGCATCTTCGTACAACTGGGCGGCGTCCGTCCCGCGGTCATCCTTAAGCTGTCCCCGGTCGGTGACAATGCTCCGGAAAGTCGTCCCGGACTGGCCGGCCAGCAGTTCCATGACCCGGCGGTTGATCTCGCCCTCGAAATTCTCTTCTTCTTGCTGCTGCCGTTCGATCTCGGCCAGCCGCTCTTCCTCTTCCTGCCGTGTAAAGTCCAGCACGAACGAGTTCTCCCGCTGGAGGAGCGTCCCGATCTGCGCCAGCAGCAAAACAATAATCACCGTGAGATGGACGATCACGGTGATATACAGTCCTGCCTTATCTTCGCCCGACAGTTTCATCTGTGGTTATTTCCTGGGCCCCAGATAGCGCTCGATGGTCGCGGACATGACTTCGATCGCCACCTTGTTGTGTCCGCCCTGCGGGACGATGATGTCGGCGTACCGCTTGCTCGGCTCGATGAACTGCAGGTGCATCGGCTTGACGGTCTCGGTATAATGGTCGATCGCCGTCTCGATGGTACGGCCGCGTTCGGCGATGTCCCGTACGATGATGCGCATCAGGCGGTCATCATCATCGGCATCCACGAAGACCTTCATGTTCATCTGGTCGCGCAATTCCTTGCAGGTGAAGATCAGGATGCCTTCCACGATGATCACGTCCGCCGGCTCGACCGTCACGGTCTCCGTCTTGGAACGGGAGCAGGTCAGGTAAGAATAGACCGGCTGCTGGACCGTCTTGCCTTGCTTGAGCTCGCGAATCTGCTGGCAGAGCAGTTTCCAGTCAATGGCATCCGGGTGGTCGAAATTGATCTTCAGGCGCTCTTCCATCGGCAGATGGCTGCTGTCCTTGTAGTAGGAGTCCTGCGGGATGACGACGACCCTGCCGTCCAACTGTTTGGTGATGGCCTTGACGACCGTGGTTTTTCCAGAGCCGGATCCGCCGGCGATGCCGATGACTAACATGATATGGGGTGATTAAAATTCAGCGTTCTTCGGAGTTCTCGGGAACGGGATGACGTCCCGGATGTTGGCCATGCCGGTCACGAAGAGCAGCAGGCGCTCGAAGCCCAGGCCGAAACCGCTGTGCGGCACGGTGCCATAGCGGCGGGTGTCAATGTACCATTCCAGGTTCTTGCGGCTCATACCCAGTTCCTCGATGCGTTTCTCGAGTTTCTCCAAGGAGGCCTCACGCTCGCTGCCGCCGATGATCTCGCCGATCTTCGGGAAGAGGACGTCCATGCCGCGGACCGTTCTGCCGTCCTCGTTCTGCTTCATGTAGAACGCCTTGATTTCCTTCGGGAAGTCGATGAGGATGACCGGTTTGCCGAAATGTTTCTCGACCAGGTAACGCTCATGCTCGCTCTGGAAGTCCGTGCCCCAGTGTACGGGGTACTCGAACTGCTGGCCTTCGGCGATGGCCTTTTCGAGGATCTCGACGGCCTGGGTGTAAGTGACGCGTTCGAATGCGATGCCCAGCACGCTCTGCAGGCGGGCGATCAGGCCGTCATCATATTTGTCGTTGAGGAACTTCAGGTCGTCCATGCAGTGATCCAGGGCATACTGGACCAGATACTTGACGAATTCCTCGGCGAGGACCATGTTGTCGTTGATGTCATAGAAGGCCATTTCCGGCTCGATCATCCAGAATTCGGCCAGGTGACGCGGGGTGTTGGAATTCTCAGCCCGGAACGTCGGTCCGAAGGTATAGATTTCGCCGACGGCTGTCGCACCGAGTTCGCCTTCGAGCTGGCCGCTCACGGTCAGGCTGGTCTTCTTGCCGAAGAAATCACGGGAGAAATCCACGTTGCCCTTCTTGTCGAGCGGGATGTTCTTGAGGTCCATCGTCGTGACCTGGAACATGTCGCCAGCGCCTTCCGCATCGGATTCCGTGATCAGCGGAGTGTGCAGATAGACGAATCCCTTGTCGTTGAAGAATTTGTGGATGGCGAAAGCCATGGCATGGCGGATGCGGAGCACGGCGCCGAAGGTATTGGTGCGCAGACGCATGTGGGCGACGGTGCGCAGGTACTCCAGGGATGTGTCTTTCTTCTGGAGCGGGAAGCGCATCGGATCGCATTCACCGTAGACTTCGATGGCTTTGGCCTGGATCTCGACAGCCTGTCCGCTGCCGACGGAGGCGACCAGAGTGCCGGTCACGCCGATGCTGGCGCCGGTGGTGATCTTCTTGATCAGTTCCTCATCGAAGAGGGAGGTTTCTGCGACGACCTGGATATTGTTTACGGTCGAACCGTCGTTAAGGGCGATGAATTTGACCTGTTTGTTACCTCTTTTTGTTCTCACCCAACCTTTGGCGAGCACTTCCTGACCCGGCTCTCCGGCGAGCAGGTCCTTGACCTTCGTTCTGACGAGTTTGTCCATGTTTGTATCGGTTCTTACGGAGATAGATTCTATATCGTGCAAATATAGTCATTTTCCTCCGAAATCCCCCATGCACCCCGCTGAATACACAAAAAAAGCAGTCCCCGGAGGAACTGCTTTTCTCATATGGCGAGGCAGCTTATTCTTCTGCCCTTCTGGCCTGGTACATGATCTTGAGTGCGGAGCAACGACGGAGCTCCTGCTTCACATCCGTGATGATACCCATACGGACTTCGGAGTCACCCTTGATAACAGTCGTCATGAATGCGCGGTCACCTTCGCTCATCGCATCACGCTCGGCGGCGATGAAGTCGCGGATGTCGTCGACGGTCTTGAAAGAATCGTTCAGCTGGATACGGGCATCGGTACCGTACTGGGCCTGCAGCATGCGGGTAGGCGGGCCGATGTTGATGTAAGAAGCGAGGTCTTTTCTATCCAATTTCACAACTTCTGAAGCTTCAGGAAGCTTGACCATAACCTTGTTCTCAGTGTCGCGCATCTGGGTCGTAACCATGAAGAAGAACAGAAGCATGAACACGATGTCGGAGAGGGAACCGGAAGTGATTCCCGGCGTCTCTTTTTTACCACTTTTTCCGAATTTTGACATAATTCTATCCTCCTATTTATTTCTTGGATACGTCCTTAGGCTCGGCTTCGGAGATGTTCTGCGGGATCGCTTTCTTTACGATGTCCTGCTTGTCCTCGCTGAGACTGGCAAACGGTTTTCCATAATTGTTCCGGGAGAATTCATCACGCAGTTCGTTGACGGCCTTGACGAGCTCGTTCTGAACGGCGATGTACGCCCGGTAACTGGTACCACGGTCATTCTGTAGGGAGATAACGCCCTTGGAGACCGGATACTGACCGAAACCTTCGATTTCCTGGTTCTCCTTTTCCGGGAGATTCGGATCGTCGGCAGGGTTGGAAAGGAATTCCTTGATCTTGTCCTTAAGCTGGCTAACTTCGATAGGCTCACTACCGGCGAGAATCCTGTCAGCGGAGTTGATCTTCACAATGATGATATTGCGACGATTGACCTTCTGGTCCACCTGCTTCTGATTCTGGTCAGGCATCGGCGGAAGACGGCGCGACAGACCTGTCTGGGACCCCATGGTCGTAGTCATGAGGAAGTAGCAGAGCAGGAGGAACGCGATGTCCGCCGTGGAACTTGTATTTAACGCTGGTGTTGATCTCTTAGCCATATCCGATGTTATTTGTTACGGACGGCACTGAGGATTTCACCGACGATGATGGCCAGGATCGCGAGACCACCGGCGAGGTAGGTGAGATTCAGGATGGTGTCCGTAAGTTTGAGGGTGGATGCGGAAGGCTGCTCGGTCAGCAGACCGACGGCCGGGGCACCCGGGGAAACAAGGTACACAACGAAGCAGATGGCGGCGACCGCTACGAGGCCGATGCCGAGCTTCACAAGGCTCTTGGGATTGTTGACGGCGGCGATGGCGACTCCGAACACCACGATGCAGAAGATCGCGATGCCGACAAGCGCGTAAGCCCAATACAGGAGGGGATCGACCGTGCCGTTATCGGCGGCAGGAGTTCCCGGATAACCCTTCATGAAACCCCATACGAGGATAGCAACACCGATGAGGATCAGCGCCAACATGAGCCATTTGAATATTTTATTGAGATTTTTCATTATTCAAAGGTTGGCTAAAGGGTCAATTATTTCTTGTTGTATTTGGTCAGGATGTCAACGAGGGAGATGGAAGCGTCCTCCATATCGATGGAGAGGGAGTCGATCTTCGCAAGGATATAGTTGTAGAAAACCTGGAGGATCATAGCGACGATAAGACCCGCGACGGTGGTGATAAGGGCGACCTTCATACCGCCAGCAACGACGTTCGGGGAGATATCACCGGCAGCCTGGATGGCGTCGAAGGCCTGGATCATACCGATAACGGTACCGAGGAATCCGAGGGACGGGGCGATGGCGATGAACAGGGAGATCCAGCTCAGGCCGCTCTCCATGTTGCTCATCTGGACGGAGCCGTAGGAAACGATGCTCTTCTCAACGGTGTCAAGGCCCTGGTCGTAACGGAGGAGACCCTGATAGAAGATGCTGGCGACAGGACCGCGGGTGTTGCGGCAGACTTCCTTGGCTTTCTCGATGCCACCTTCCTCAAGGGCTTTCTCGACAGCGGCGAGGAGCTTCTTGGTGTTGGTCTTGGCAAAGGTCAGGTAGAGGATGCGCTCGATAGCGAGGGCGAGACCGATGATCAAGCAGATGATAATCAGGGACATGAAGCCGGCGCCACCTTCGATGAACTTGGTCTTGAGGGCCTGGTGCAGCGGAACTTCCTCACCGGAACCGGCGAAAAGATCCTGCGGATTGGAAGGAGTAGCTACTTCAGTAGCGGCAGGAGCAGCCTCAGCGGCATCCTGTGCGGAAGCAATGCTTGCAGAGAGGGTCATAAGACCTGCAACTGCCAAAAACATGAAAAACTTTTTCATAATTGTTTTTGTGTGTTTGAAATAATAAATTGTATTAAAGTTTAATATAATTGTTTACGGATTCGGAGGCGTTTATGGTACACCGTCAAATTCGGTGCAATTTAGCAAATTATTTTCAAACGGCAATAATTATTTGCTGATTTCTCCTTTGAGGTTCCGTCCCATCATGGCGGCGACCCAGCGGTTGTCGCTGCTCTTCCCCATCAGGAAAAACAGTTTCGCCAGCGCGCTTTCCGTGGTGGAATCATACCCGTTGATAACCCCCGCGTCCTGCAGCGCCTTCCCGGTGGCATACAGGCCCATGTTGACCGAACCGGCCAGGCACTGGGTAACGTTGACCACCACCTTGCCGGCCGCACAGGCTTCCCGGACGATGTCGGTGAACCAGGGAGCCGTCGGGGCGTTCCCGGCCCCGTAGGTCTCCAGGATGACGGCGCGGGTCTCCGGAGCGCAGAGGATGGCCCGTACGAGCGGAGCCGTGATGCCGGGATGGATCTTCAGGATGGAAACGCGCGTGTCGAGTTTCGTGTTGATTGACAGGTTCTGGTACCAGTCGAGGGGCTTGCGGATGATGTCCTTGTTGTAGCGGATGCTGATGCCCGCCTCGGCCAGAGGCGGCAGGTTCGGGCTTTGGAAAGCCCGGAACACTTCTGCATTGACCTTGGTCGTACGGTTGCCCCGCATCAGCAGCGAATCGAAGCAGACGCAGACTTCCGGGACCAGGGCGTGGCCTTCGGCATCCTTGGCCGAGGCGATCTCCACGGCGGAGATCAGGTTCTCCTTCCCGTCGGTCCGCGGTACGCCGATCGGCAGCTGGCTGCCGGTGAAGACCACCGGTTTGGTCAGGCCGTCCAGCATGAAACTCAGGGCCGAGGCGGAGTAGGACATGGTGTCCGTGCCGTGCAGGATGATGAAGCCGTCATACTCGTCATACCGCTGGTAGATGAGTTCGGCCAGGCGCTGCCACAGGCTGGGTTCGACATCCGAGGAGTCAATCAGCGGGTCGAAGGTATAGGAGTCGATGCGGAAGGCGAATTTCCGGATCTCCGGCACTTCGTCGAGGATCTGGCTGAAGTCGAAAGGCTTGAGGGTCTGGTCCTGGGGATCTTCCTTCATGCCGATGGTGCCGCCGGTGTAGATCAGCAGCAAGGACGATTTGGTCAGGTCGTTCGGGTTCATAGGCGGAACAGTTTCTCTGCGTTCTGGGTGGTTGCCAGGGCAACCTCTTCTATGGTAATATCCTTGACCTGGGCGATCTTGGCCGCGATCAGGGGGATATAGGCGCTTTCGTTGCGTTCCCCGCGGTGGGGGACCGGCGGGAGATACGGTGAGTCGGTTTCCAGCAGGATCCGCTCCAGCGGGACCTTCCGGACGACTTCGGCGAGTTTGGCGTTCTTGTAGGTCACGACCCCGCCGATCCCCAGCGACCACTCTCCGTAATCCTGCAGGCGCAGGAAGGTCTCATAACTGCCGCTATAGGCGTGCATGTTGCCCCGCAGGGACAGGTGGCGGCATTCGTGCAGGACGCCCAGGAAGTCCTCCGTGGCATCCCGCAGGTGGATGTTGACCGGCAGGGCGAGCCGGTCGGCCATTTCCAGCTGGACTTTCAAGGCCCGTTTCTGCTCCTTGGTGTATTCCGTCGACCAGTGGTAATCCAGGCCGATCTCGCCGATGGCGACGGGGTTTCGGTCCAGCCAGCCTTCCAGCGCTTCCACCTCTTTTTCCCAGCCTGCGTCCACCGAGCCGGGGTAGAGCCCGAGCATCGGATACAACTCGCCGGGATACCGGGCGGTAAGGTCGAACAGGGCCTGCCGCTCCCGGCTGTCCACATCCGGCTGGATCATTTTGAATACCCCTGCTTCCCGGGCCCGTCCGATGGCAGCCTCCGCGTCCTGGGCGAAAGCTTCATCGTAAAAATGGGTATGGGTGTCGATGAAACGGAGCATGTCGGACAAATTTACATATTTTTCGGCTTGATTGTACAGTTCCCGAGCAGGTCCATGCAAATAAAACCGTCGCTTTCGAGGATGCCGGCTCCGGCGGCGGCCTCGGGCCAGGAGATCCCCGCGCGCCGGGCAATCTCTTCGAGGGCGATGCCCCGGTTCTGCTGGATCAGACGGGCTACCCCGGCCATCCGGCGGACTTCCTCCTCCGGACACGAGGCCCCGTAGAAATCGAGCACTTCCTGGTATAGGTCTCTTTTTCTCAATGGTTTGCCAGCTCCGAGCCCCAGCTGTTCCGCCAGCCGGTCCAGGTCTGTCAGCGGTTCTGCGATCTGTTCCCGGATCAGGTGGTTGCAGCCGGCGGACCGGCGGTCGTCGATCCGGCCGGGCAGGGCCAGGACGGTCCGGTCGTAAGAAGCGGCCAGACGGGCGGTGATCATTCCGCCGCCTTTGCTTTTGGATTCGACCAGGATGGTGGCACCGCACAGGCCGGCGATGATCCGGTTGCGGCGGATGAAATGGATGGCCAGCGGTGCGGTGCCGGGCGGATAGTCGGTGACCAGTCCGCTCCGGGGTGTGCGTGCGATGGTATCGGCCAGGGCTTCGTGCCGGAAAGGGTAGACGCGGTCGATGCCGGTGGCCATGACCCCGATGGTCGGGAGTCCGCATTCCAGGGCGGTCTGATGGGCGATACCGTCCGTCCCGAGGGCCAGCCCGCTGACGATCCGCGGCTTCTGTGCCGCCCGGGCCAGGGCCATGACGATGCGCTGGCACCACTCTTTCCCATAGGGACTGATGTCCCGGGTGCCGACGACGGCGACCGCCGGCTGCGCGTCGAACAATTCCGGAAGCGGGGACTCGCTGCGGATATACAGGCCCAGCGGCGGGTCTTCGCATTCACGGAGCAGTCCGGGGTACTCCGGCTCGCCATATCCGACAAACCGATAGCCGTCCGCCTGAAGCCGCCGGAGGCTTTCCGCGGCCTCGTCCAGGGTCCGGAGCGAGAGCTGCGGGAGGAATTTGGAAGGGCCGAGGAGCTGCCTGCGCTCCTGGACCGTCAGGTGGAAAACGGCGCCCGGACCCTCCAGGGCTTCCGCCAGCCGGTGCCCCGTCTGGGGCTCGAAACCGAAAACCGTATTCAAGGCGCACCAGGCCGCCTTCTCTTCGAATGCATCTGCCATTTTTGTCCGCGAAAATAAGGAAACGCAGACAAAAAAAGCGGCCGGACTTGCTCGGGACCGGCCACTTTTCCATAAATCTTATGGAGGGAATGTCTTTTTATTGCCTGGGACCTACAATATGAGGAGGGCGTCGCCGTAGGGACCGAACTTGTACCCTTCTTCGAGCGCTACGTTGTAGGCGTGCATGACGGCCTCGTAGCCGCCGAAGGCCGCCACGGACATCAGCATGGTCGAGCAGGGAAGGTGGAAGTTCGAGACGATGGCCGTCGGGATGGCGAAACGGTACGGCGGGAAGATGAACTTGTTGGTCCATCCGTCGTAGGCATTGACCTCGTCGTTGGTGGTGACATAGGTCTCGAGGCCGCGCATGACGGTCGCGCCGACGGCCAGTACCTGGTGGCCGCTGCGCTTGGTCTTGTTGATCAGGTCCGCGCTCTCCTGGCTGATGATGAGCCGCTCGGAGTCCATCTTGTGCTTGGACAGGTCCTCGACATCGACCTTGCGGAAATGGCCGAGGCCCATGTGCACGGTGATGAAGGTCTTGTTGATATCCTTGAGGATCATTCGGTTGAACAGTTCGCGGCTGAAGTGGAGTCCGGCTGCCGGGGCGGAGACGGCGCCTTCATGCTTGGCGAAGATGGTCTGGAAATTCTCCCGGTCTTCCGGTGTCACTTTCTCCTTGACCCAGGGAAGGATCGGCGTCTCGCCGAGGGCGAACAGGGCCTGCTTGAACTCCTCATAGCTGCCGTCGAACAGGAAACGGAGGGTGCGGCCGCGGGAGGTCGTGTTGTCGATCACTTCGGCGACCAGGCTCTCGTCTTCTCCGAAGTAGAGTTTGTTGCCGATGCGGATCTTGCGGGCCGGGTCCACGATGACGTCCCACAGGCGCTGCTCCTTGTTGAGTTCACGCAGCAGGAAGACCTCGATGTCGGCGCCCGTCTTCTCCTTGTTGCCGTACAGGCGGGCCGGGAAGACCTTGGTATCGTTGAGGACGAAGGTGTCATCCTTGCCGAAATACTGGATGATGTCCTTGAAAAGCTTGTGCTCGATTTCGCCGGTCTTCTTGTGGAGGACCATCAGGCGGCATTCATCTCGCCATCTCGGGGGTTCGGAGGCGATCTTGTCCTTGGTCAGGTTGAAGTTGAACTGGGAAAGTTTCATAACGTCTATAGGGGTTGTCAAAAAGGCGACAACTAAATATTATACGGCTGCCGATGGATTTTGTTTCACCGGCAGCCTGAAAACGTGCAGAAAAACTTATACTTTGGCTTCCCGGAAAACTTCAGCGATGGAAGGATACGTGTTCTTCAGAAAAGGAGGGAGGCTGGATTTGGCCACCCAGGCCGCCTTGGAGATGTCTTCCTCAGTCTGCGGGGTCAGGTCGACGGGGTCGGTGTAGAGCATGTCGTACCACCAGGTGTGCTTGAGGTGCCAAACGCCGCCCCGGCGGTAGCAGTGGTCGGTGATGCAGATCAGCTCGCGCAGCTGCAGGGCATCCACGCCGGTCTCTTCCTGGACCTCCCGGATGGCCGTGACCCGAATGTCCTCGCCGGGCTCCTGATGTCCTTTCGGCAGGTCCCACAGGCCGTCCCGCTTGATGAGCAGATAGTCGCCGCGCCGGTTGGAAACCAGTCCGCCGGCGGCGTTGACCTCCTTGAATTCGCCGCAGATCCGCCGGTAGGTGGCATGGACGTCATCCGAGGGGATATAGATGCGGCTCAGGGTTGCGGAGGCCTCGAACAGGCCGACCAGGGCGTGGATGTCGAGTTTGTTCCCGAGGTGGAATTCCACGGAGTTCGGATCGGCCAGCGCCGCTTCGCGCGGGGTGCAGATGGCGATGCTGCGCTTTTCGAAATAGATCTTGTGCATGACTTCGGCAAAAATCGCTTATCTTTGCAAAGATAACGCAAAAATCCCGATTATGACAGGACAAGTTGACAGATTGCTGGCCCGGTCCCTGATGGACCTCGGCGCCGTCTTGCTGCGGCCTTCGGCCCCGTTTACCTGGGCTTCCGGCTGGCATTCCCCGATCTATTGCGACAACCGCCGGATCCTGTCCTCTCCCGAGGTCCGCTCTTTCGTCGCGCAGGCCCTCGCCGATGAGGCGGCCCGGCTGTATCCGGAGGCGGAGGGCGTCGCCGGCGTGGCGACGGGGGCGATCGCCCATGGCGTGCTGGCGGCCGACCGGCTTGGCAAGCCTTTTGTCTATGTCCGTCCGAAGCCGAAGGACCATGGCACCGGATCGCAGATCGAGGGCGTCCTGGAACCCGGCCGCAAGGTCGTGGTCATCGAGGACCTGATTTCGACCGGCATGAGCAGCCTGGCGGCCGTGGATGCCCTGCGGAAGGCCGGAGCGGACGTACTGGGTATGGTTGCGATATTTACCTATGGCTTCGACGTGGCCCGGGAAGCCTTTGAGAAGGCTGGCGTGCGCCTGACGACCCTGTCCTGCTACAGCGTGCTGGCCGAGGAGGCCCGGGACCGGGGCTATATAGACCAAGAGGGGTTCAAGACCCTGCAGGCGTGGCGGGAATCCCCGTCCACCTGGAATAAATAGGAAAGAAGAAATGACTGAATACCAAAGCAAGACCGCGGTCGTGAGCCGGCCGCCCTATCAGCTCTACATGGCCTTCGTGGACATGCGGAACTTCCTGCAGTACCTGCCGGAAGACAAACGGAAAGACATCGTGGCTGATTACGATACCCTCCATGCCACCGTGCAGGGCTTCAACATCGGCGTGCGGGTGGCTACCCGGCTCCCGTACTCCCGGATATCCCTGGTCGACGACGGGGCGCCGTTCCGATTCAACGTCGATTTCTTTTTCGACGCGGCCGGCGGCGACCCCAATAAGACCGAGTTCCACATCAATGTCGCCGCGGACCTGAATTTCATGATGAAGATGCTGATCGGCGGCAAGATCAAGGAAGCCCTCGACAAGATGGTGGATGGCATGGCGGCCGCTTCCGAAGGCCGTATGCCGGAAGGCTTCGATCCGGAGATGTTCAAGGACATGCATGTTTAGTCCGGATTTCATTGCGCTGCTGACGGAGGCTGTCGGCGAGGAGAAGGCCCGCATCGTCTTGGATGCCCTGGGCCGGGATCCTTCCGTGTCGATCCGTCTCAACCCGTTGAAAATCAAAGATTGTCCCTTCTCCGGAGCCCGGCCTGTTCCCTGGAGCCCCTATGGTTGGCTGCTGGCTGAGCGTCCTTCTTTCACGATGGATCCGCTGTTCCATGCCGGTTGCTATTATGTGCAGGATTCCTCGGCCATGTTCGTAGGCGAACTGTTCCGCCGGACGGCTGGACCCGACGTGCGGATGGTGCTGGACCTGTGTGCGGCTCCCGGCGGGAAGACCACCGACCTGGCCGCCAGCCTGCGGGAACTCAGCGACGAACCCTTCACGCTGATTGCCAACGAGGTGATGCGGGGACGCTGCAAAGTCCTGCGGCAGAACGTGAGCGTCTGGGGCGATCCCTGGGTCGGCGTCCTGTCCCGGGATCCCGCCGCTTTCCCCGGACATCCGGTTTTCGACGCCATCGTAGCGGACGTTCCTTGCTCCGGCGAGGGCATGTTCCGCAAGGATGCCAAGGCCGTTGCGGACTGGTCGCTCCAGACCGTGGATTTCTGTGCGGCCCGGCAGCGGCGGATCCTGGCCGATGTCTGGCCGAGCCTGAAAGAAGGCGGATTGCTGATTTATTCGACCTGTACCTTCAACCGTCGCGAGAACGACGAAAATGTTGCCTGGATCGCTGAAGAACTGGGTGCGGAAATCCTTGATTCCGGGGATATTGCGGGCGTTCTTCGCACCGAGCATGGCTACGCGCTCCTGCCGGGGCTGGTCCCGGGCGAGGGCCAGTATGCTGCCGCCCTGCGGAAGACGGCGCCGGCATCGAGACCTTATAAAGGAGATTTCGTGCAGGAGTACCGGGTGGATTTCCCGGTGGTGACCCTGCCCGGTCCGCATTTTGAAGTAGACCGTCCCACGGCGCTCCGGTACTTGCATGGCGATGCGTTGCTTCTGCCGGAGGATGCTCCGAAAGGAATGTTGATCCTGACGTATCAGGGCCATCCGCTCGGACCCGCCAAAAACCTGGGAATTCGGTGCAACAACCTGTATCCCAGGGAGCGCAGAATTAAAATGGATATCAAATTATGAAGAAAATCCTTCTGACGGCCGCCCTCGTCCTGGCCGTTTTCCCGGCACTGGCCCAGAGCCAGACGGCGGAAGAATACATGAAACGCTATGAGAACCTGGTCTCCCGTGTCGGAACATCCGGCCTGGGTGTCGAGACCCTGCTGGACAAGTGGGAGGCTGACTGGCCGGAAGACCTGGACATGCTCCAGGCCCGGTTCCTGTTCTGTTTCGACAAATCCCAAAGCGTGCAGATGGTCGCCCGCGAACAGGCCCGGTTCCTGGGCCAGGCGCCGACCCTGGCGCTGAAGGACAGCCTGGGCAAGGATGTCAACTATTTCCAGGAGACCTTCTACGATGACGAGTTGTTCGGACAAGGTATCCGTTACATTGAGAAGGCCATCCAGCTGGCGCCGGAGCGGCTGGACCTTCGGTTCAACAAGGTCGCGGCCCTGGTCGGCTATGAAAAGGAGAGCCCGGACATGGCCCTTTCCGACCTGAAGTCACTGATCGACTACAACGCTTCGCAGAAGCCGAAGTGGCAGTATCCGGGTATTACGGTTGACAAGGACTATTTCGACGCCGCCATCCAGGAGTACTGCTTTGTGTTCTTCAAGTATGCGACCCCGCGCTGCTACGACGCTTTCCGCGACCTGTCGCAGAAAATGCTGGACTACGAGCCGAACAACACGCTTTTCCTGGATAACCTGGGTTCCTATTACCTGGTGGCCAAGCGGGATGACAAGAACGCGCTCAAGTACTACAACAAAGTCCTGAAAATCAAGAAGGATGACATCACGGCCATCCGCAACTGCGTCCTGCTGGCCCGCAACAGCAAGGATACCAAGCTCGAAAAGAAATACCTGCCGATGCTGGCCCAGTACGCCGAGACAGAGACCGACAAGGCCGCGGCTCGTGCCCGTCTGGAATTCCTCAGCGGCAAGAAGAAATAACCCCTATACTTCCCGGCCGTGGCTGTGCTGGTATAACTCCCAGGAGTTGAAGAGGTTCTGGAAGATGGCGTAGAGGCCGCCGGCGATGGAGGTGACCGGGGTCATGTAGGTATAGCCGAGCCAGATCAGGAAGCCGGTGTTCTTTTGGCCGAGGGCCTGTCCGGCCGTGATCTTGTCCACGTGTCCCTTGGCGGACTTGCGGCCGAAGAGGAACTGGACGGCGGTGCAGGCGAGGGAGACGAGGATGATGCAGAGGATGGTGCCGATTCCCAGGTGGCTGTGCAGCAAAGCCTTGGTGGACAGCAGGATCGCCAGGGTAAGCCCGATTCCCCAGACATAGAAAGAGTTGCTGCTCCAGCGCATCAGCGTGCGCTGGAGTTTTTTCGTGGTATAGCGGATGATCCAGGCCAGGATGCAGGGTCCGATTAGCAGCGGGAAGATCCGCAGGGCCAGCGAGAACACGTATTCCCAGAAACCCAGGGAGGCGTGGGGATTGACCATCGGGATGACGGTCGGGATCAACAGGGTCGCGGCCGAATTGATCAGCAGCAGGTAGGTCACGGTCCCGTGCAGGTCTCCGCCCAGCTTGTCCGTGATGACCCCCGCCGCCGAAGCGGTGGGACATATCAGGCAGAGCATGGCGCATTCCAGCAGGATGCGGATGTCTCCGGGTTCGGTGAAGGCGGCCGCCAGGCCGAAGGCCACGAAGGCCAGGCATTGGAAGAGCAGGACCCACAGGTGCCAGCGGCGGAGTTTCAGGTCGTGCGGAGAGGTCTTGACGAACTGGAAGAACAGCAGGATGGCGATGACCCAGCGCTGGCCTTCCGAGGCGATTGGCCCCAGCACGGGTCCCAGCGGCTTCAGGGCCGGGATGAAGTAATAGAGCAGGTAGAGGGTTGCGCCGGTGACCATGGCCACGGGCAGCATCCATTCCTTGAGGAACCGGACGGCCTTATTCATCGGCTTTCTTTAGGATAGGGAAGAACAGCCGGTCCACGATGGGGTCGGTCAGTTTCATGCAAAGCCCCGTCAGCAGGGCCAGGATCAGGGTGCCTTCGCGGATGACGATGTCCGCGCCGTCTCCGAAGAAACTGCGGAACGACAGCCAGGCGAACCCTGCGGACAGCAGCACCAGGACAACGTCGATGACAATCTTGACATTGCTGAACTTGGTCCCGGTTACCTGGGCGATGACATCGGTCAGCTTGTCGCCGGCTAGGATCCAGGCGCCGGCGACGACTTCGATGTGGATACCCACGGCAGTCAGCAGGACGCTGGCCAGGCAGAGCGCCATCCGGGCGGCGTAGGTTGCGGCCGGGATACCCTGGCAGGCCCAGATGGCCGCATCGCAGAGGTAGCCGAAGACAAAGGCGGCCGGGATCTGCATGAGGTATTCGGCCTTGAACTTACGGCCGAGCAGGATCATCTGCGTCAGGATGAAAATGATATGCATCATCCAGGTGAAGGTACCCACGCTGATGGCGCCCCATTTGAGGTTGAGGACGGCCGGCGGGCAGGAAACCGGGGCGGTGCCGAGGTTGGATTTCAGGGAAAGGGCTACGCCAATCGCGACCAGGATCAGGCCGAAAGTGGCGACACCGTAGCGGATTATGATATTCTTCAAGGTCTTTTTGGCCATATTTGCCAGGTTATTAGGATGCAAATATCGCAAAAATTCCTATCTTCGCAAGGTTTTCGCTCTCGCCCGCGCGTGAGCGGCGGAAGCAGTGAATTGAAACTCATAATTTTTCGATATGAAAAAAACGATGATCATGATGATGGCCGCTGCCGTGCTGGCAAGCGCCTGCGGCCAGAAGCAGGAGAAACTTCCTGCCCTCGACCTGGCCTCCCTGGATACGTCCGTGAGCCCGGGCCAGGATTTTTACCAGTATGCCACCGGCGGTTGGCAGAAAGCCCATCCGCTTCCGGCCGAGTATTCCCGTTACGGCTCCTTCGACGCCATCGGCGAGAACACCCAGAAACAGCTGAACGACCTCTTTGCCGAGATGGCGAAGATGACGGCCGAGAAAGGCTCCGTGGACCAGAAAATCTCCGACCTCTATAAGATGGCCCTTGACTCCCTGACCCGCAACCAGCTGGGTGCCGAGCCGATCAAGCCTTACATCGCCGAGATCCAGGCCGTTTCCTCCAAGGAGGACCTGGCCCGCCTGCTGGGCCGCATGAACAAGGTCGGTGAAGGCGGTTTCTATGGCGGCGGCGTGGACGCTGACCTGATGGACAGCAACATGCAGATCTTCTACCTGGGCCAGGGCGGCCTGGGCATGGGCGACCGTGACTACTACCTCGACCCGAAGAACGCCGAGCTCAAGGCCGGATACAAGAACTTCCTTGTCAAGGTCTTCGAACTTGCCGGTCTGGAGAATGCCGAAGAACTGGCCACCAAGGACCTCGCTGTCGAGGATGCGATGGCCCAGGTCTCCTGGACGCGCGAGAAGAACCGCGACATGGCGGCAATCTACAACCCGATGTCTACCGACCAGATCTTCAAGAACTGGCCGAACCTGCACATTGACCTGACCATGCAGGAACTGGGCATCCCGGCCCAGGAGAAAGTGATCGTCCAGCAGCCTTCCTATTTCGACGGCCTGGACCAGATCTTCAAGAATTGCGACCTTGAGGGCCTGAAGGCTTATCTGCTGGCGAATTTCATCAGCGGTTCCTGCGGTTCCCTGAGCGATGATTTCTACACCGCCAGCTGGGAGTTCTTCAGCCACCAGATGGCCGGTGCCCAGGAGCAGCGCCCGCGTTGGAAGCGTGCCATGTCCGTTCCGAACAGCCTGCTCGGCGAAGCCGTCGGCGAAATGTATGTCCAGAAGTATTTCCCGGCTTCCTCCAAGGAGAAGATGGTCAAGCTGGTGGAGAACCTCCGCACCGCCCTGGGCGAGCATATCGACAGCCTGGATTGGATGAGCGATGCCACCAAGGCCCGCGCCCGCGAGAAACTGGCGGCCTTTACCGTCAAGATCGGCTATCCGGACAAGTGGAAGGATTACAGCACCCTGGACATCGATCCGTCCAAGACCTATTATGAGAACCTACGTGCAGCCAGCGCCTGGTATACCGCCGACAACCTGTCCAAGCTCGGCGAACCGACCGACAAGACCGAATGGGGCATGACCCCGCAGACGGTCAACGCCTACTACAACCCGACGACCAACGAGATCTGCTTCCCGGCCGCTATTCTCCAGAAGCCGTTCTTCGATCCGGAGGCCGACGAGGCCGTCAACTACGGTGGTATCGGCGTGGTGATCGGTCATGAGATGAGCCATGGTTTCGACGATCAGGGCAGCATGTTCGACGCGGAAGGCAACATGGTCAACTGGTGGACCGACGAGGACAAGGCCAAGTTCAACGAGAAGGCTGCCAAGCTCGGCGCCCAGTTCGACGCGGTGGAGATCCTCCCGGGCCTCCATGCCAACGGTGCCTATACCATGGGCGAGAACATCGGTGACCACGGTGGCATCAGCATCGCCTGGACCGCCATGCAGAACGCTATCAAGGACAACCGTCCGGGCCTGATCGACGGCTTCACGCCGGAGCAGCGTTTCTGGCTGTCCTATGGTGCCATCTGGGCCCAGAACATCACCGACCAGGAGAAGGAGCGCCTGACCAACATGGATGTCCACTCCCTGGCCGTGAACCGTGTCAATGTTTCCATCCGCAACTTCGGTGAATTCTTCGATGCCTTCGGCATCAAGGAAGGGGATCCGATGTGGCGGCCCGAAGAGGAACGCGTCCATATCTGGTAATGAACGCTCCGCGGTTCATATCGCGCAGAATCCGTTTTGAAGGGAAGATCGCGGTCATTTCGATCGCGATCTCCTTTCTTGTCATGATTTTGGCCGTCGCCATTTCCGGCGGTTTCCGGAAGGAACTCCGCAAGGGGATTACGGCCATCTCCGGGGATATCCAGCTCACGCCCCCGGACCTGAATTATGTGGGCGAAACCGATCCGATCTCCCTTGAGGCGTCCTGGATGGAATCCACGGCCGCGCTTCCGGGGATCGAGGCGGTGATTCCCGCCGTCTACCGTGCGGGAATCGTGCGCAGCGGCGACAATATCCACGGGGTGCTGTTCAAGGGCGTCCCGGACGGACCGGACAGCCTGGGGGTGCGGGTCCCGTCCCGCCTGGCCCGGATGCTGAACCTGTCCGAAGGAGACCGGCTGCTGGCGTATTTTGTCGGGGAACGGGTGAAGGTCAGGAATTTCCATGTCACGGAAGTCTATCCGAGCATCCTGTCCGGCGACGAAAACCTGGTCGTTTTCGCGGGCCTGTCCGACATGCAGCGGCTCAACGGCTGGTCTTCCGACGAGGTCTCGGCCGTGGAATACTCCCTGACCGATAAGAGCAACGCCGCCCTGGAGGACATGACCAACCGGGTCGGAACCCTGGTCCTGCTGTCCACTCCGCAGGAGGAGGAAGCCCCGCTGGCCTCTTCCGCCCAGAACAAATACCCTTCGATTTTTTCGTGGCTGGACCTGATCGACCTGAATGTCGTGATGATCCTGGTCCTGATGACCATCGTGGCCGGGTTCAACATGATTTCCGGCCTGCTGATCCTGCTGTTCCGCAACATTTCCACCATCGGTACGCTCAAATCCATGGGCATGACCGACCGGGCCATTTCCGAAGTCTTCGTCCGCGTGGCGGCGAACCTGGTGCTCAAAGGGATGCTGATCGGCAACGCCATCGCCCTGCTGCTGTGTCTGGTGCAGGGGACCACCCATTTCATCCGGCTCAATCCGGACAATTATTTCGTTTCTTTCGTACCGGTGCACGTGAACCCGTGGCTGATTATCGGGGCCGACCTGGCCTCGTTCCTGGTCATCCTGCTGTTCTTGTTGCTTCCGAGCTTGTTTATTTCCCGCGTCGACCCGGCCAAGACCGTCCGGGCCCAATAATTACGGCGCCAGCGTGCAGAAGGCCTGGTAGAGCGCTTCGATGTCTTCGATGTACTTGATGGTCTCGAAGCCTTGGAAGATGCCCAGTTTGACCGTATCAACCTGCAGGATCGATTCTTCCCGCATATCCGGGATGACCTCGAGCAGCTCCGACCACCGGGCGTGGGGTTTGCCGGCATAGGCGGCGTAGTTGAGGATGTCTTGCAAACGGCCCTCGCCGGCGTTGTAAGCGGCCAGGGTAAAGCGCATCAGTTCCTGCGGATCCGCTGCGTCGTCGTCAAACATGTTCTGCAACCGCTGCAGGTATTCGCAGGCGGCGCGCAGGTTCTCCTCCGGATTGAGCATGTCGTCCGTATGGTGTTTCCGGGCCGTGTGGGGCATCATCTGCATCAGGCCTTCGGCTCCGCGGGGGGAGCGCAGTTCGATGTGGAACTTGGATTCGTTCCAGACCAGGGCGGTCAGCATGCGCCAGTCCCAGCCGATCCCTTTGGCATATTGGCGGAGCAATTCGTCATACGGGCTGAGGGGTGTTCCGATGCGCTCATTCTCTACCCGTTTAAACGGCTCATAGGAGGGCTTGAACCGCTGCTGGATGCTGCTGAAAGCCTTCGTCCCCTGGAATTGTCCGAGCCAGACATTGACGGTGCGGATCAGGTTTTCCCGGCTGTCCCGGATAATCCAGACCGTACTGTCGGGCAGGACCGGCGTGGAGAAAAAAGTCTCGGGAATGTCGAGGGAATCCGTGAAGGGAAGGATGACCATATCGACACTGTCGGCCATCAGGCTGTCCAGCGGATAGTCATGTCGGGTCAGGAAAATATCCGGGGTGCAGGGGGTCTCTTCTCCAAGGTTTTCCAGCAATTCATAATTGAATCCGGCGCTATAGGTCATGACGGGGGAGGACCAGCCTCGCAGGGCCAGGGCACAACGGACGAATTCTTCTTCGGCCGGCGGGGTGCGTTCCGGTTGCCGGGGCTGCAGAAAACCCGTGACGGGAAGCGCCACTAAGCTGAGTATCAAGTATCTTGCGAATTGCCGGGGGGACATGGTGCCGGAATTTAGAAACCGCCGCCCATGCCTTGGGTCATGCCGCCCAGTCCGCCACCGAAGTTGCCGAGCCCGCCGCCGCTGCTGCGGGGACTGCCATTGGCGGAAGATCCGCCGCCCGATCCGGCGCGGCTGCTGGCGCTCTGGTTCTTGTGCGGCTGGAGATAGAAGGGCCACCAGATGCCGAACTTGAGGGCGCGCTGCGGCCGGATGAAATGGTGGGCGCTGAAATAATCGGCGGATTCCAGCGGCCAGCCCATGCCGGCGTTGACCAGCTTGACGAAGATGGTGGCGCGTTTCCACTGGACATTGACGAAGGCGTCGATATACGGGCTCATGCCGTATTTCTCCTCGGTCTGGTTATGGAACTGCCCGAGGGCCGGACTGTAGGCAGGAGCGTACCACTGCGTCGTTCCGGTCACGTTGGCACCGATCTGCATCTTCATGACATCCTTGCTGACGATGTTAAACTGGAGGTACCAGCGCAGGTTGGCTGCGACCATCGGCAGCGGCATGACATCCTCGTTGGAGGAGACCTGGAACAGGACGCGGTTGTCGAAATGGAACAACCAGAGCCGGAAATTCTTCATCAGCGAGACCTTAGCCACGCTCATCGGCGTCGTATTCTGCCGGACGATGCCGTCTGTGCCGTAATAGATATTCTTGTCCAACAGGGCATATCCTGCGGCCAGCTCGAAGTCCAGGTGCGGGATGGCCAGTTTGCCTTCGACCTGGGTCGTGGAAATCTTGCCGAAATCATTGTCCCACCGATAGTGGTTGGCATGCATGTGCTGGACATAGAAGTCCGGTTCGCGGAGGCTGGTTTCGAAATGGGCACTCAGGCTGATCGGGCTCTTGCGGTGGCGCCGGAACGGATACAAGTCCAGCCGGGCGTCGGCGCGGATGCCCATGTCTCCGATTTCCTGCCCCAGGAAGGTAAAGTCACCCTGGGCGTTCCAGTGGACGGCGTTCCGCAGCTGGCCGCCGACTCCGCCGTACAGGTAGGTGGAATTCCAAACCGTATTGGACGGGCCGGTCAGGTAGGTGTCCGGAGTAAAGAGGTAGTGCTTCTGGATCCGGTTGCCGATACCGACGTCGAGGGTGGAAACGAAGGCGTCGGCCGACCAGGGCTGCAATTTGGCGAAGATGCGGTTCTCCAGGCGCATGACCCGGAGGGAGTCGTTGCTGTGTGTCGGGTTGAGGAAGAAATTGCCGTTGTAGAAGGCGCGGCCGACCTCGTCGGTCGTGGCGATGTTGTCGGTATAAATCTTCCGGAACGTGGAGAACTCGCTGCTGTGGCCGATGAAGAAGGTCGTGACATCCGTATCCAGGGTTTCCGTCTTTCCGGCCTGGGTCGTGTCCTTCTTGTGGAAGAGGTCTTTGATGAAGGTCAGCGGGATGCGGTAGGTCTGGTCGAGGAACACGGTGTTCTTGACGACCTTGGTGTCCGCATCGGTCAGGTTGACGGCGATTTCGCGGGAATTGACCGTGGTATCCCGGATCCAGAAATTGTCGGTGATACCGCCGTTCTCGGCCTTCTCGATCTTGTTGAAGATGTAACCGCCATGGGCCTGGTACCGCTTGCCAATCCAGTTGGCCGCCGCCACGAAGGTGCGGTTGTCGGCATTCTCGCTTTCGAACATGCCGTTGGCGCCGAATCGGTCATACTCCAGCATGAGGTTGAGCTGCGGGAAGATGTTCTGGGTCGTCAGGATGTGCAGCTCGGACTCTTCCCGTTCGGTGTTGGCGAAGTTGGTGCCCCAGTAGGCCAGTTCGGTGTACGGGGTCTTGGTATTGTACATCGGCAGGGTCGACGGGCTGTAGCTGTAGACTTCGTAGGGCTCGTAGAAAGAGATCCTGTCGACGGACGCCCGCTTGAAGAAATCATAGGTCTGCACGGGGGATCCGATGATACCCAGATAGCTGGCACCCACATCGTTGCGCTGGAAAGGATAGTCGTTGAAGGTGTAGTTGAAACTCGTATCCTTCGGGATGGCCGTCGCCTTGGCGAAGAGCGGATCCCGGTTCCAGGTGACCAGCCGCTTGTAGAACAGGCTGTCGGGCAGGGCGAAGGTCTCGAGGATGCGGGGCGTATTCTCCCGGATGCTGTCCTTGATGGCCTTCAGGCTGTCTTTGATGGCAAACAGGCTGTCCATCTCTTTCTGCTGGCGCTTGAATTTCTGGTCGGCGTCGTAGCGCTTGCGGGCGGCCTTGTCCAGTCCGGCATACCACTCATCGAACTTGCGCTTGGCCTCGATGGTGGAATCGGCATAATACAGCGAGTCCAGGCGGGGCCAGTCGAGGGAATCCCCGGCTGCCTTGAGCGAGTCGATGGTCTGTTTATGGGTCAGGGAGTCCTTGAGGGCGACATAATACCGGTAGCGGAACGGGTCGGTCAGTTTGAGGGAATCCGGCGGGATGATCGTGTCGCGGGCGGTCAGGCGGGGGAGGGTATCCTCCGGAGACAACTCGCCCAGCAAAGCGGCCGAATCGCCGGTCGCCTTGTCTGCGCCCGTGCGGAACTTCGTGAATACCTTGGAGTTGTCATAGGTGACCGTGTCCGGCGTAAAAACCGGACCGATGAGCTCGCTCCACGATACGCCCCGGCGCGCGATGTCCATTCCGAACGTCTGGGCCGCGGCTAAGATGACCACGGCCAGCGGGAAGGCTGCTTTTCTCCAAAAATTCTTCATAATGAAGCGTTACCGGCAATAAACCTACAAATTTACGCACTTTTCCGGACAACGCCAAAAAAGCGGTCCAGGCAGGAAACCGGAACCGCTTTTAAATGGGAATAAATAAGGGAGTTACTGCTGCTCGATGATGTCCATGCCCAGGCGGATGGCCTCTTCGTTCATCGGAATGAGGTGGTGGTGGCGCTCCGGCAGGGTCTTGCGGAGGGCCTTGAGCACGCTCTCGATGGAAACGATCGGATGCACTTTCAGCAGGCCGCCGAGCACAATCATGTTGAAGACCTTGATCATGTTCATTTCGGCCGCCTTGTCCATCGCGTCGATCCGGTAGACGTTGATGTCCTTGCGGGTCGGCGGGACGTTAATGCCGTAGCCGTCGTAGATGAGGGTACCACCCGGCTTGACCTTGCCTTCGAACTTCTCGAGGGAAGGCTGGTTGAGGACGATCGCCGTGTCATAGGAACTCAGGATCGGAGAGGAAACCGGCTCATCGCTGACGATGACGGTCACGTTGGCGGTACCGCCGCGCTGCTCCGGTCCGTACGCCGGCATCCAGGTCACCTCCTTGTCTTCCATAAGGCCGGAATAGGCGAGGATCTTGCCCATCGAGAGGACGCCCTGTCCTCCGAATCCGGAAATGATAATTTCGTGTGTCATAGTGCCTTGCGTATTATTAACCTTTGTCCTTGAGGTCGCCGAGCGGGTAGAACGGGACCATGTTCTCTTCCATCCACTTGTTGGCCTTTTCCGGGCTCATGCGCCAGTTGGTGTTGCAGGTGGAAACGATCTCCACGAGGTTGGAGCCCTTGCCTTGCATCGAATACTCGAACGCCTTGCGGATGGCCTTCTTGGCCTTGAGGATGGCCGCCACATTCTGGACGCTCTGGCGGGTGACATAGCAGGTACCTTCGAGGCTGGCGGCGATGTCCGCCATCTTCAGCGGGTAACCGTGGAGTTTCGGGTCGCGGCCGTAGGGGCAGGTCACGGTCTTCATGCCGAGCAGGGTGGTCGGGGCCATCTGGCCGCCGGTCATGCCGTAGATCGCATTGTTGATGAAGATGATGGTGATGTTCTCGCCGCGGTTGAGGGCATGGATGGTCTCACCGGTGCCGATGCAGGCGAGGTCGCCGTCGCCCTGGTAGGTGAATACCAGGCGGTCCGGCCACAGGCGCTTGACCGCGGAGGCCAGTGCCGGGGCACGTCCGTGGGCGGCTTCCTGCCAGTCTACGTCGATATATTTGTAGGCGAATACGGCGCATCCCACGGGGGAGATGGCGATCGTCTTTTCCTGCATGCCCATCTCGGCAACGACTTCGGCCACGAGTTTATGGACGACGCCATGGCTGCAGCCCGGGCAATAATGCATCGGAACGTCGTTGAGCAGTTCCGGTTTCTTGTATACCAGGTTCTCCGGCTGGATGATTTCTTCTCTTGTCATAAGGCGTCTTCGTTTAGCGGGTCATTTTCTTGATTTCTTCGACTACCTCTTCCGGTTCCGGGATGATGCCGCCCAGGCGGCCGTACCACTTGACCGGGATGTTGCACTCGACGGCGAGCTTGATGTCCTCGACCATCTGGCCGGCGTTGATTTCCAGGGAAAGGATACCCTTCACCTGCTTGCCCAGCTCGGCGATGCGTTTGGTCGGGAACGGCCACAGGGTGATCGGACGGAGCAGACCGACCTTGATGCCCTGCTCACGGGCGAGGGCGATGACTTTCTTGGAGATACGGGCTGCGGAACCGAATGCCACGATCAGGTATTCGGCATCTTCGGTCATGTACTCTTCGAAACGGACTTCCTTCTCTTCGATCTCGCGGTATTTGGCCTGGAGACGGAGGTTGATGATTTCCATTTCCTCGGAACGGAGTTCCAGGGAGGTGATGATGTTGGGCTTGCGCATGCCGATGCGGCCGGTGGTGGCCCAGGGGCACTGCTCGGCGATTTCAGCCTCGGTGCGGCGCGGCTTGAAGTCCGGGAGGACGACTTTTTCCATCATCTGGCCGATGGCGCCGTCGGACAGGATCATGGCCGGGTTGCGGTACTTGAAGGCCAGCTCGAAGGCCAGGTCCACGAAGTCCGCCATTTCCTGGACGGATGCCGGGGCGAGGGTGATCAGCCGGTAGTCGCCGTGACCGCCGCCCTTGACGGTCTGGAAATAGTCCGCCTGGCTGGGCTGGATTGTGCCGAGGCCCGGGCCGCCGCGGGAGACGTTGACGATCAGGGCCGGGAGTTCGGCGCCTGCCATGTAGGAAATGCCTTCCTGCATCAGGCTGATGCCCGGGGAGGAAGAGGAGGTCATGACGCGTTTGCCGGAAGCGGCGCCGCCATAGACCATGTTGATGGAAGCGACCTCGCTTTCCGCCTGGAGGACGACCATGCCGGTGGTCTCCCAGGGTTTCTCCGCGGCGAGGGTCTCGAGGACCTCGGACTGCGGGGTGATCGGGTAGCCGAAATATCCGTCGCAACCGCAGCGGATGGCGGCATGGGCAATGGCCTCATTGCCTTTCATCAAGGTGATTTCTTTCTCAGCCATGGTTAAGCCTCCTTTTTACGATAAACGGTGATACATCCGTCCGGGCAGACGATCGCACAGGACGAGCAGCCCGTGCAGGTGTCTTCCAGGACGGCTTCAGCATAGTTGTAGCCCTTCTGGTTGACGGTCTTGGTGGTCAGGGCAAGAACGTTCAGGGGGCAGGCGACCACGCACAGGCGGCAGCCTTTGCAGCGTTCGATGTCGACAACTGTCGCGCCTTTCATTTTAGCCATATAGTGTCCGTTTTAGTTGTTATGTCAAAGATAACCAAATAATCTATTGGTTGTACATGTCCTTGTTGTAGAAGGCGAGGATTTCGTTGGCGATCTCCAGGGCCTGTACGGCCGGGCTTTCGGGATTGCGGTGGATGGCCTCCAGGTAGTTGTTCATGGCCATCTGCCAGTTGCCCTTCTTCCGCCACGCGTTGCCGAGCAGGTAGAACAAGGTGTCATCCATCACCCCGCCGTCCGCCTGGTAGCGGGTCAGCAGGTCGATGGCCTCGTCGGCCTTGCTTTGGGCCAGCAGCCCTCTGACCTTCTCCTCCATGGACTATTTCCGGTCTACGAACAGGCACCAGCCGTAGGTGTCCTCTTCCATGCCTTTCTGGATGCCGATGATGCGGCGGTAGAGCTTTTCGCTGACGGGGCCGCACTGCTCCGGATTACCGATCTTGTAGGTGTGCAGGATCTTGTCGCCCTCGAGGGTCTCCTTGTCGTCGATGCTGCAGATCGGGGTGATTACGACCGCCGTGCCGCAGGAGTTGACTTCTTCAAATCCGGCCAGTTCCTCGACGAAGACCTTGCGGCGCTCGACCTTCAGGCCGAACTCCTCGGCCACGGTGCGGAGGCTCTTGTTGGTGATGGACGGAAGGACGCTGTGCGAATCCGGGGTGATATAGGTGTTGTCCTTGATGGCGAAGAAGTTGGAGGATCCGAATTCCTCGATGTGGGTATGGGTGGCGGTGTCGAGGAAGAGGAGCTCGCGGTAGCCCAGGTTGTGGGCCAGGTTGTAGGCGTGCAGGGACTGGGCGTAGTTGGCGCCGAGCTTGTAGCCGCCGGAGCCGTAGGTGGCGGCGCGGTCATAGTTGCGGGAGATGACGGCCGTGCCCGGGAGCAGGGCCTTCGCGCCGGAATAGGTGCCGACGCCGGAAGCCATGACGGCGAACATCACGTCATTGGCGGACTTGATACCCAGCTGCGGGTTGATGCCGAACAGGACCGGGCGCAGGTACAGGGAGGCGCCGCTCTCATACGGGGGAATGAACTCCCAGTTGGCCTGGACGCAGCGGACGCACAGGTCGACGAACATCTCGACCGACGGGGCCGGCATGTCCAGGTATTTGGCGCTGCTGATCATGCGCTTGGCATTCTCGTCCGGGCGGAACAGGCGGACTTTTCCGTCGACGCCTTCGAATGCTTTCAATCCTTCGAAGCAGGAGGGGGCGTAGTGGAATACGCCGGCGAAGCAGTGCAGGTTGAAATGGAAATTGTCCGTCACCTCGGGCTCGGTCCATTTGCCGTCGATGCATTTGGAGAATACAATCGCGTTCGTGGGATAGTAGCTGAACGAGCGCTTGGAGTAATCAATGTTGTTGGCCATGATTGATTATCAGTTTTAGTCTTCGATGATTCGATTCTTGTCGTAGGTATGGATCTTCGTCGCGCCGGCCAGGATGATGTAGCCGTTCTCGGCGAGGGAGTTCAGTTCGTTTTCGCCCGGATAGACCTTGACGGGGGCGACCCACTCCACCTTGCGCGTGATGGCGTCGGTGATGTCCTTGCTGTAGGCGACGCCGCCGGTGAGGATGATCACGTCGACCTTGCCGTCGACGACCGCCGCCTGGGCGACGATGTATTTGGCGATGTTCAGGACGAAGGCCTTCATGAAAACGACATATTCCGGAATGCCTTCCTTCGCCCGCTGGACGACGACGCGCATGTCATTGGTGCCGAAATAAGCGACCGCACCTCCGTGTCCGATGAGTTTCTTCTTGATTTCTTCCTTGGTATATTTTCCGCTGAAACACATGTCAATCAGCGGGTAAGGCGGGCAGCAGCCGGCGCGTTCCGGGGTGATCGGCCCGTCTCCGCCCAGACCGTGGGAAGTATCGATGACCCTTCCGCCGCGGTGCAGCGAGATGGTCACGCCACCGCCCATGTGGCAGATGACGGCCGTCGTGTCTTCGGCCTTGCGGCCGGAGTCACGCAGGAACTGGCGCATGATGGCGCGGGTGTTCAGGGCGTGGAAAAGGGTTTTGCGGGGGAATTCCGGGATGCCACCGACGTGGCATTCCGGGAGCATCTCGTCGGCCATCGGCGGATCGGCGACATAGGCTACGCAGGCGCCGAAGCGGGGCGTGAGGCCTTCCTTCTCCCGCAGCTCGTTGATCTCATGGGCGATGTTGTCGCCGATCAGGGCGCTGAGGTTGCAGGCATGGTTGCCGTCCCGGCTGGTGGCGAGGACTTCCCGCATGTCGGCGTTGACGTTGTATACGCCGGTGATGCAGGGGGTGAAAAGGCCGCCGCGGGCCATGACGATGTCGATGTCTTCCAAGCGGATGCCCTTTTCGCGGAGGGCGCCCAGGATCTTGTCCGTCCGCATCTGGTCCTGGTCCATGACGTCGGCGAATTGCGACAGCTCCTCGACGGAATGCTCGAGTTTCTGGTCAAGGATGGGTTCTCCGTCACGATAGACTGCGAATTTGGTGGTGATGGACCCGGTGTTGACGACCAGGACGATACCCTGGGGGGCTTTGCCGTTGATGGTTCCGATGACGCTCATAACATGTTTTTCATAATCTGCTACAAGGTCGGGATTTTTTTCGGGATATGCAAGAACCGGCCGCAAAAATAGTAACGAAAAATTACGATAAACTTTTAAAAATACGGCAAACGGATAGAATAACTTTCGATTTAAAACCAAAACCGTTTTACTCCGGCATGTCGGGCAAAGACAGGAAAGAGGCCCTCAGATGCCGGGTCGCCCCATCGGAAAAGCGGACTTGGAAGGTGGAAAAATCGCTGCTGGCCGACAAGATGGTTCCGATTCCGAAGATGGCGTGGCTGACCGTCTGTCCGACTTGGAACGGACTGTTGTACTCGGCCCGGTCTCCGGCGAAACCGTCCGCCCCGGTGCGGGCGGCCACGGCCGCTCCCAGGACCTCCGGCACGAAATTCTCCTCGTCCAGCACATGCACCAGGTTCCGGGTCCCGCGCCACAGTTCTTCGGGGATGGTCCCTTCGACAACGACCATGTTCTTCTTGATTTCTGCCAGGAACCGGGAAGGGTATTTGCTCATTTTCGTGGCGACGTTATATCCCTCGCTCTCGGTCAGGAAAAGGGCCTTTTCCGCCCGCGTGATGGCGACATACATGAGCCGGCGTTCTTCTTCCTCGCCGTTTTTCTTGTATTCCCGGATGGTGCGCATGTTCGGGAACGTCCCTTCCGACAGGCCGGTGATGAACACATAGGGGAACTCCAGCCCCTTGGCCTGGTGGATGGTCATCAGCTTGATGACCCGGGTCTCCTTGCGATAGTCGGCATTGGTATACAGGGCGATATCCTGCAGCCAGTCGGTCAGGGTCGGCTCTTCTTCGGCATGGGCCTGCTCATAGAACCGCACCGAACGCAGCAACTCGTCCAGGTTCTCCAGCCGGTCCTCGTCCTGGTCCTCGCGGATGACCCGTTTCAGGCCCGATGCCTCCAGCATCTGGTTCATCAGGTCCGAAACCGTAACCTGGCCGACCCTCTCCCTGCCTTCGGTAATCAGCTGGACGAAGGCTTCTGCACTCGGTTTTCCCAGCTCGGGAGCGTGCTTCTCCAGGGTCCGGAACAAGGATGCCCCTTCCGCGGCTGCCAGGTCGCGCAACCGGTCCAGGAAGGCCCGGCCCAGTTTCCGAGAGGGCATATTGATGATGCGGAGGAAGGAAAGGTCGTCATCCGGGTTGGCCAGCAGCCGCAGGTAGGCGATCGTATCTTTGATCTCTTTGCGTTCAAAGAACCGGATGCCGCCCCAGATGACATAGGCAAGCTGCTCGGAGAGAAGGGCTTGCTCCAGCGCCCGGGACTGCCAGGAAGACCGGTAGAGAATGGCGATGTCCTGCGGGGAGGCGCCTCCGTCCAGGAGCAGCCGGATCTGGCTGACGATCCAGTCCGTCTCTTCCTTTTCGGTTTTCCCATGGAAATGGATGACGGCCCGGCCCTCGGCCCTCCGGGTGAAAAGGTCCTTTGGAATGCGGTTTTTATTATTGGCTATCACGCAGTTGGCGATGTCCAGGATCTTGGGTGTGCTGCGGTAATTCTCATCCAGCACGATGTCTTTGTCCGAAGCGAACTGCACGAAGCGGGCCGGTTTGGCCCCGCGCCATTCGTAGATGCACTGGTCCGGGTCGCCGACCACGAAGATGTTCCGGTGTTTCGCACCCAGTTTCTCGATCAGGTTCCAGTCGTCGGTGTTGCAGTCCTGCGCCTCGTCGACCATGATGTAGTTCAGCTGCTCCTGCCAGTATTCCCGCGCATCGGGGAAGCGGTCGAGGATGAAGAGGGTGAAATTCATCAGGTCGTCGAAATCCAGGGCCCAGCCCTTCAGCTGGCGGCTCACGAAACAGGCCAGGTTGCCGGTGCGTCGCATCGCATCGGTGATGACGTTGCCCGGGAGCATATAGCCTTCGATGTATCCGTTCAGGGCTTTTTCCGCCGCGATGCCGTCCAGGAACTTCTTGACGGTCTTTTCGGTGCGTTTGATCCCGAGTTCGTCCATGCATTCCTTGGCCAGGGCCTTGGCGTCTTCTTCGTCGAGGATCGTGAAGGATTTCGGGAAGCCGAGCCGGTAGATTTCCTTGCGGAGGAATTTCACGCAGAACCCGTGCAGGGTGCAGACAAAGTCGTTGTAATCACCGCTGTGGACCATCAGGGCGATGCGGCTGCGCATCTCGGCGGCCGCTTTGTTGGTAAAGGTCAGGCAGAGGATGTTGGCCGGGTCGATGCCCAGCACGTTGACCAGGTAGGCGTACCGGTAGGTGAGGGCCTTGGTTTTGCCGGTTCCGGCACCGGCGATGACGCGCACGCGTCCTTCGGTGGCGGTAACCGCCTCCCGCTGCCGGCTGTTCAGGTCCTCCAGGAAGCGCATGGCCTAGACCAGGTGGATGCCTTCCGCTTCCATTTCGGGAAGGGCTTTGCGGTGCCCCTCTTCCTCGACATAGCCGATGGCGTCCTGCAGCAGGTAGACATTGTATCCGGCTTTCAGCAGGTCTTCGCAGGTGTTGCGCACGCAATACTCGGTGGCGATGCCGCAGACGTAGACATTCTTGATGTCCATGATGTCCAGTACGTCATGCAGGCTCTGGCCGGCCTCATTGATGCCTTCGAAACCGGAATACTGCTCGACGGCCCGGTCGTAGCCCTTGTAGAAGGTCAGGGCTTCGTCGGTATACGGGACGAGGGCCTCGTGCACTTCGGCGCCATGGGTGCCTTGCACGCAGTGCGGCGGCCAGGGACCGCCCTGCTCTTTGAAAGAACAGTGGTCGGCGGGGTGGAAATCCCGGACGAAGAGGATGGGGAAAGCGCCCCGGATGACCTCTTCGGTCTCCTGCGGCTCGGAGGTCTTCTCGCGGATGAAGTCCAGGGAACGCTGCACCGCCTCCTCGGCGTGGGCGCAGGCCATGGATCCGTCGATAAAATCGTAGAGCATGTCCACGACAACCAATGCACAGTCTTTCATGCCGTTATTTGTCTTTTTTCTCAGTTTTCGGGATGTTGACGGTCACCTGCTGTCCGGCGGAACGGATCCGCGTGTCAGCGAAATCCGCGATGCCGATGCGGGCGGTCAGCGGCCGTTCGATATCGGTGGTGTGGCTGCGAATCAGGTGTCCGTAGCCGATGTTGCTGCCTTTCTTGACGACAAAACCGCCTTCCTTGAAGATGATTTCGTTGCTGCCGTCCGTCTGTCCGCCGTCACCGGTGTAGTAAACGGGGATGAGCAGGTCGGCTTCCGCCTTGAAGTCCGCGTTGCTGCGCGCTCCGGTCAGGACGACGGCCAGTTCCATCCCTTCCGTGAATGAATACTCGGTTCCGGGAATGGAGCAATCCAGGGCTTCCCGCGGGTCATAAATGACCGTCGTGGTCCCGCGTTTCCCACCCATGTATCCCTGGGGCGGGTTGACGGAAAGGATCAGCCGTGCTCCTTCGGTAAGGGATTTGTCCGTAATGACAGTCCCGCCGGAAATCTCTCCGGCCGGAATGGTGATCTCCTGCGGGATGATGGTGACATCCGATGCCGGTCCCTCGATTTCCAGGGGAATGGTCAGGTTTTGGGAAACCGGATTGACGACGGCCAGCCCCACGCTGACCTGTCCGCCGTTATAGAGCGTATAGGTTGCCTGGGTGAAGTCGACCGGCTCTTCCACGGCGTCTTCTCCCTTGCAGCCGGCCAGCAGTGCCAGGACTGCCAGCACAGAAAGTTTGAAACGTGCCTTCATTACGTGCAAATGTATCGAATTTTCCCCATACACGCAAGAGGACCGGCCCCTTAAAAAGGACCGGTCCCCGCATAAGCATGTTACAATCTATTATTTCTTGACTTTCGGCGCCTTCAGCTCGACGGTCGCGCCGGCTTCCTTGAGTTCCTTCTCAAGGGCCTTGGCCTTCTCGGCGGTGAGGCCTTCACCGACGACGGTCGGGGCTTCCTGCACCATTTCATAGGCGACCTTCAGGTCGACCTCGAGGTGGGTACGGAGGATCTTGACGACCTTGACTTTATTGACACCGACTTCTTTCAGGTATACATCGAAGGTCTCCTCGTCCTGGGCAACGGTAACGGCATCCTCTGCGACCCGGACGGTCCGGGCGGAGGCGGGCATGGCGGCCGCCATCAGGGCGGTCAGGCATGCGGCGAGGAAAAACAATACGGTCTTTTTCATGGTTATGATCTTTTTGTAAATGGATTCTGCAAAAAGCTTGCCAACATCAGTCGATGTGGAAATCCGCAATCTGCCGGTTGATCCGTTCCAGGATCTCCAGCTTGACGGCGCGGAGCTCTTCCGAAATGTCGACTTTGTAATAGTGCGGGTTGATCAGACGGCGCTCGGACGGGCTGAAATGATGGAGGGTATCGTTGTAGAAAGCCTTCTTCTCGAGCAGGGTGTGCTCGACGAAGCAGGGTTCACCGTTCTGGATGACCGGGTCCTGGAGGTGGCGCCAGGAATAGGTGCCGGCCTCAAAGGTCTTGTATTTATAACGGTCCTGCTCGTCATAGATGGTGAACGTCTGTCCGGCCTCGATGGCCTGGGCCGTGGCGTCTCCGCGGAGGCAGGTGACGTCCGCCTTGTAAACCTCGCCCAGGTCCGGGTCTTTCTTGATGATCCGGTAGGTGATCTGGAAGCCCGGGTTGATGAGCTTGATGGTATCCTCGGAGCGTTTGAGCACGGGTTCGCCGTTGATCTGGACCAGTTTGTAGACGTTGCCGAAGCACGGGGCCGCCTTGCTGGTGGCGATGGCGTCGCCCACGCCGTAGGAGTCGATCTGGGCACCCTGGCGTTCCAGGTCGGTGATCAGGTATTCGTCGAGGGAGTTGGTGGCGAAGATCTTGCAGCCGGTCATGCCGTGCTCGTCGAGGATCTTGCGGACCTTGATGGACAGGTAGGCGAGGTCGCCGCTGTCCAGGCGGATGCCGTAGCCATACGGATAATTGTCATCGATGCCGTTTTCCCGGAAGGCGCGGATGGCGTTGAGGATGCCGCACTTAAGGGTGTCATAGGTGTCGATCAGCAGGATCAGGTTCTCGCCACGGTGGGTGTTGATGTAGTCGCAGAAGGCCTTGTGCTCGCCTTCGACGCTGCTGCCGTAGGACGTGACGTAGCTGTGGGCCATGGTGCCGGTCGAAGGGACTACGTTGGCCACGCCGGTCAGGATGTTGGAGGTGCTGGCGCAGCCGGCGATAATCGCAGCCTTGGCGCCGAACTGGGCGGCCCAGGGACCGTGGGCCCGGCGGGAACCGAATTCGCTGACAGGCCGGTTGGTGGCACGGCAGACGCGGGAGGCCTTGGTGGCGACCGCCATCTGGTGGTTCATGATGCACAGGATCGGGGTCTCGAGGATCTGGGCTTCGATGAGCGGGCCTTCAACGGTGATGACCGGCTGGTTGGGGAAGACAATCTCGCCTTCGCGCATGGCGTACACATTGCCGGTAAACTTCATGGTGCTGAGGTAGTTGCGGAATTCGGCATAATCCTCGCCCGGCAGGAATTTCTCATAGAAATCCGCGGGCATCTTACCGATGTTCTGCACCATCTCGATGACTTCGCGGGTACCGCTGACGACCGCCCAGTTGTTGTTCTCGGGGGCCTTGCGGTAGAACATGTTGAACACGGCAATCTGTTGGGCGCGTCCGGTTTCGTAGAAGGACTTGCCCATGGTGTACTGGTATTTGTCGCTGCAATAAGCGGGACTGAGCATTGGCATGGTTTCAAGTGTTGATTGGGGCAAATGTAAGGATTATTTCAGACTTTTTTGCTACCTTTGGACAATATTCTGAATGGATGGAAAAACTGCTCTACCCTTTGTTCCGGAGCGTCTTCGGCCGTGAGCCGGAAGAAGCGGTCGCCATGACCGGTTCCGGAAGCCACCGCCAATATTTCCGCCTGACGGCCGGAGAATGTACCGCCGTCGGAGTCGTCGGTACCGATGCCGATGAAAACCGGGCTTTCCTGGCCCTGGATAATCATTTTGCTTCGAAAGGGATCCGGGTCCCCCAGGTGCTGGCCGTCAGCGGCGACGGCATGTGCTACCTGCAGGAAGACCTGGGTATGGAACTCCTGTACGACCGGGTGGCGCATGGCCGTGAGAGCGGGGAATACGATCCGCAGGAGCGGGCGCTCCTTTGCCGGGCGATGGCGGCCCTGCCGAAGATCCAGTTCGAGGGCGGGGCAGGCCTGGACTGGTCCGTCTGTTATCCGGAACCGGCGTTCGGGGAACGGATGGTCAATTTCGACCTGAACTATTTCAAATACTGTTTCCTGAAGGCGACGGGCCTGGAATTCAACGAGGCCCGGCTGCAGGATGATTTCGACCGTTTCCGCGCCGACCTGCTGGAAGACATGGGGCAGACATTCCTCTACCGGGATTTCCAGGCCCGCAACGTGATGGTCCGGGATGATGAATTGTATTTCATTGATTTCCAGGGCGGTCGCCGGGGGCCGATTTACTATGACGTGGCCTCTTTTGTCTGGCAGGCACGCGCCCGGTATCCCGAGACGCTCCGCCAGGAGATGATCGCGGCCTATCTGAAGGCCCTGAAAGCCTATGTCCCGGATGTGGATGAAGAGGCTTTCCGGGAGAAACTCCGCCTCTTCGTGCTTTTCCGGACGCTGCAGGTGCTGGGTACCTACGGTTTCCGGGGGTACTTTGAGAAGAAGCCCCATTTCCTGGCCAGCGTACCCTTCGCCATGGACAATCTGCGCGCCCTGGTCCGCACACCGTTTACGGCCTATCCGTACCTGAACGGGATCCTGACGAAACTGACCACCATGTCCCAGTTCTATGAGACGGCCGATGACCGGCGCCTGGAAGTCAGTATCTTCAGTTTCGCCTACAAGAAAGGTATTCCGGTGGACCGCAGCGGCAACGGCGGAGGTTATGTCTTCGACTGCCGGGCGATCAACAATCCGGGTAAATTTGAATATTACCGCCAGTTCAACGGCATGGATGCGGAAGTCATCAAGTTCCTGGAGGATGACGGCGGTATCCTGCAGTTCCTGGAGCATGCCTATGCGCTGGTGGATCCGCATGTGAAGCGGTTCATCGAGCGGAAGTTTACGCATTTGCAGGTGGCGTTCGGCTGCACAGGCGGCCAGCACCGTTCCGTCTATTGCGCGGAGCACCTCGCCGAACATCTGCGGCGCCGTTTCGACGTGCGCATTACGGTGTACCACCGCGAGCTGGATATTGAAAAGATTATGTAATGCCCCCTGTCAAATTGAATATAGCCCTCCGGAATCCATAATTGTCATTCTGAACGAAGTGAAGAATCTATGAAAAAGAATCTTATCCTGACGGCCGTCGCCGTCCTGACCCTCTGCCTGTCCGCCTGCGGACCCAAACAGCACGCTGAACCCATGTTCTGGACCTGGCTGGATTACCGGGCCGGAATGAATTTCGACTCCGTCTGTACGGTGATGAACCAGTCCGGCATCGACGGCGTGATGCTGAACGCCCCGACCCCGGATGACTACCGGGTCGCCGTTCCCGTGGCCAAGGCCCATGGTATCAAGGTGTTCGCCTGGCTGTGGACCATGAACCTCGAACACGACCGGGCGAAGGTCCTCTCCGAGCATCCCGAGTGGCTGAGTGTCAACCGCCTGGGTCGCAGCCTGGCCGACACGACGGCTTATGTGGATTATTACAAGTTCCTGTGCCCGGCGCTTCCCGAGGTGCGGGAATACCTCAATGACAAGATCAAGGCCTATTGCGAGGTGGACGGCCTGGACGGTATTGCGCTGGACTACCACCGTTTCGTGGACGTAGTCCTGCCAACGACCCTCTGGCCGAATTACGGTGTGGTCCAGGACCGGGAGTACCCCGAGTGGGATTTCGGTTACCATCCGGCGATGATCGAGAAATTCAAGGCCCAGTATGGCTATGACCCGCGGGAGCAGGAAGATCCGACCATGGACGTGAAGTGGCGCCAGTTCCGCTGCGACCAGATCGCCGAGGTGGCCAACCTGTTCGCCGAGACGATCCATTCCTATGGCAAGCAGATGGGTGCTTCTCCGTTCCCGACCCCGAAGATGGCTTCCCGCATGGTGCGCCAGGATTGGAGCAAGTGGGACCTGGACATCGTTTTCCCGATGGTGTATACCGATTTCTATACGCTCGATCCGAGTTTCGCCTATGACTGCACGGTGGAGAATGTCCGGGACAAGAATCCGAAGACGGAACTGTATTGCGGCCTGGGCGTAAATTTCGGCGGCCGTCCGCAGGATGAGGTCATGGACGAGCTGATCAAGAACATGGACCTGGCCTTCGCCGGTGGCGCCCAGGGCATCGCCATCTTTACGGTCAATAATTTGCGTACCCCCGAAATGCAGGCCCGGTTCAAGGCCTATGCCGACAGCCTGCGGGCCCAGCGGGATGCCAACGGCGGCCGGCTTCCGGCGGTCTCCGTTCCGGACCATGCCGATCCGGATCCTTTCGCCCATGAAGGCCTTATGAAGCTCGTTGAGGCGAAGATCGCTTCCCTGGCCGGTGCGCCGGTGCAGCTGGGCGAGTACAAGCTGGTGAATGAATTCAATGTGACCAAGGATTATGAGGTGGCGGACGCCGTCTCCGGTGCGAAGTTCCTGGTGTCCTTCTGGTCGTATGGCGACATCGTCTCCGGCTGGGATGTCAAGAAACTGTAAATGAAAGCGCTGGTCTTCGCTGCGGGATTGGGTACCCGGCTCCGTCCGCTGACGGATACGATGCCCAAGGCGATGGTCCCGGTAGCGGGCAAGCCGCTGCTGGGCCATGTGCTGGACCGGCTGACCTCCAGTTTGGCCTGCCGCGAGGCGGACCGGCTGACGGAGGCTGTCGTAAATGTCCATCATTTCCCGGACCAGATCATCTCGTATCTTGCTTCCCGGGACTGGGGCGTGCCGGTCCGGGTCTCCGATGAACGGGATTTCCTGCGGGATACCGGCGGGGGACTCCTGTATGCCGAGCCGTTGCTGCACGGGGCCCGCGTCCTGATCCATAACGTGGATATCCTGTCCAACCTGGATTTCAGGTGGTTGCTCGCCATGGCTCCCGTGGATGCCTTGTCGACCCTGGTCGTTAGCGAGCGGCCCACCCAGCGCTATTTCCTGTTCCGGGAGGAGGATTCCACCCTGTGGGTGGGAACGGACGGGGGCGGCATTCACAAGCTGAACGCATCGGAGGGCCGTTTTACGCGGCTCAACGGCAGTGAAGGAAAGATCCTCTCGATTGCCGGGTTCGACCGGCGGCGCCTGCTGGTATCGGTCTATATGGACGGTTATTATCTGGTGGACGGCACCACCGGGCACCGTACGCCTTTTGTCCTAGTGGACAAGGAGACCGACCTCCGGGAGAAATATTCCGGGTCCCTGCTCCGCGCCATGCAGCTGCCCTGGGGGACGCTCTGTTTCCTGGGGGGAGATTCATGGCTGTATCATCACGGAAAGGGTTTTTCGCCGATGCGCATGGAAGGGGACGCTCCGGCTCCGCACGGGCTGCAGATTGCCTGCGCCGGAGCGGAACGCGCGCTGCTTTACAAGGACAACCACGTGTTCGAGCTGCGCCGCTCCGACGAGAAACTGCGCCTGTGCTTTTCGGTGGGCCTGCACGAAAAGGTGACGGCGATTGCGGATGACGGGGCCGGCAACGTATGGGTGGGGACCAGCCGCGGCCTGGGCTGTTTCCGGGAGTCTTCCGGCCGCTATGAAACGATTTCCAACAGCCAGTTCGACGATGTCAGCGCCTTGGAATGCTCCGGGAAAGAGCAGCTGTGGATCTGCGCGAGAAACCGATTGTTCACCTACTTTCCGCGG
>ONQC01000040.1 GCA_900319855.1 uncultured Bacteroidales bacterium | reverse complement strand
CAAGTTCTTTTCGATATCAGTCTGACAGCTTATCCGGGGCAGAAGATCGCTTTTGTGGGCGGTACCGGAGCCGGCAAGACGACGATTACGAACCTGATCAACCGGTTTTATGAGATCCAGGACGGGACCATCACCTATGACGGCTTCAATATCCGGGAGATCGGTAAGGATTCCTTGCGGCGAAGCCTGGGGATCGTGCTGCAGGAGACGCATCTGTTCAGCGGGACGGTGCTGGAGAATATCCGGTACGGTCGGCTGGATGCGACGGACGAGGAGTGCCGGGACGCGGCGCGGCTGGTCTATGCGGATTCTTTCATCCGGCGTCTGCCGGAGGGCTATGATACGGTTCTGACAGCGGATGGCGGTAACCTCAGCCAGGGTGAGCGACAGCTGCTGGCCATCGCCCGGGCGGCTGTCGCCAATCCTCCGGTGCTGATCCTGGATGAGGCGACCTCCTCCATCGATACCCGTACGGAACGTTTGATCCAGGCGGGCATGGACAGCCTGATGAAAGGCCGTACGACCTTTGTGATCGCCCACCGGCTGTCGACGGTCCAGAATGCGGATTATATCATGGTCCTGGAGAAAGGCCGCATCATCGAGCGCGGCAAGCACCAGGAACTGCTCGACCTGAAAGGCAAATACTACCAGCTCTATACCGGCAACCAGATCACCGGATAACGTCCTGCGCGGAGCAGAGACAACGGTCGCACAGGCTCCGGCCCGATGGGCCTTCGTCCCGTCCCTCGCATAGCTCGGTCCACCCGCTCATGAGGCCGCGGGCGGCCACACCTGTGTGACCGTTGTCTCTGCTCCGCAGTGTGGCGGGAAATGTCATTGTTCGTCCGGACGGTTGTCGCGGGAGTCGGCGTCGCGGAGGATCTTATAGCGGTCGTTGTCGGTGGTGGCTTCTGCCTGGATGCGGGCGCGGGTCGCCTTGAACAACCGGAAGCAGAAGTAGAGAAGGCCCAGGGTGATCAGGCCGGAAATGTATTCGTTGACGCCGCTCCAGAAGGCAAGGGTGTCGTAGACCCCGTGCAGCAGGATCGGGATAACGAGAATGTTGGCCCGGGTGCCGGCGGGGGCGGATTCCCCATAGAAATGATTCAGGGAATAGTAGTAGCCCATGGCGACGGCGAAGGCGAAATGTCCGGGCACGGCGAGCAGGGCCCGGCTGATGCTGACCTGGAACCAGGAGACTCCGGAGGACAGGACGTACATCAGGTTCTCCAGCGAAGCGAAACCCAGGCCGACGGCCACGGCGTAGACGATGCCGTCATACCGCTCGTCGAATTCTTTGCAGTTCCTCAGCAAGAGCCAGAGCATGAAGAGTTTGGCACATTCTTCCGGGATGGCCGCACCCAGGAAGGATACCTTGATGCAGTCGAGCAGGTTGGTCGGATTGGGGGTATAAAGGCCCAGGCTCATCAGCGGCCCGGAAATCAATGTCGAAACGAAGGTGGCGATGGCGCCGAAGATAAAACCTTTGACGACCAGGTTGACAGGCTCCGGTTCCAGGTCTTTCTTGTAGACATACCCCATCAGGATAAGGGCCGGGAGCAGGGCCGCGAAGAAGATGATCAGCATACAGGTTGCTTTTTCGACAAATATAGCGAAATCGGGGAAAAATTCATAAATTGCGAAGAAAACCGCGTATGCAGGCACTTCAGGACCAGATTCAAGTCGTTGCTTTTGATGCCGACGATACCTTGTGGGAAAACGAACCGCTTTTCCGCGAGGCAGAACGGCAATGGGCGGACCTCCTGCATGAGTATGGCGACCTTCCTACGCTCTCCGCCGCCCTGTATGCGGTCGAGGTGGCCAATATGGAAGACCTGGGCTATGGGGCGAAAGCCTTTACGCTCAGCCTGATCGAAACGGCCATCCAGGTGACGGACGGGAAGTTGACCGCCGCCCAGACCCGGGAAATCCTGAAGATCGGACGGCGTCTGCTGCACAATCCCGCTGCGCCGATGTCCGGGGTGACGGAGACCCTGCGCCGGATCCGGGCGTGCGGCCGTTACCGGATGGTCTTGCTGACGAAAGGGGATTTGTTGGATCAGGAACACAAGGTACTCCGTTCCGGACTGGAACCTTTCTTTGACCGGGTGGTCGTCGTCTCGAACAAATCCAAGCGGGAATACAGCCGCCTCATGAAAGAACTGGACGTGTCCGCGGAGCAGTTCCTGGCCGTCGGCAATTCGTTCAAATCCGATATCCAGCCTGTCCTGGAACTGGGCGGATGGGGCATCCATATCCCGTTCCATGTGCTTTGGGAGTTGGAAAAGACCGAGGAATTCGACCACGAACGCTTGCTGCGGGTCACTTGTTTTGAAGAAATAGCCCCCATTTTATGTCAATCTTAAAGAGAATGAGTATGATGAAAAAGCTGATGCTTACGGCCCTGGCCGTGGCGGCGGGAGTCTCCCTCTCCGCGCAGAACAGTTATGTGCATGAACAGTCGGACGGCTATCAGTGGCCGACCGATCCGGCGGTCCTGCAGAAGTTGGATCAGTGGCAGGACCTGAAGTTCGGCGTGCTGATGCACTGGGGATTATACAGTGTTCCGGGCATCGTCGAGTCCTGGAACCTGTGCAATGAAGACTGGATCGTCCGTCCCGAAGGATCGACGTACGAGGGCTACAAACAGTGGTATTGGGGCTTGTCCAAAGAGTTCAACCCGGTGGATTTCAACCCGGAGCAGTGGGCGTCGGTCTTCAGCGACGCCGGCATGAAATACATGATTTTCACCACGAAGCATCATGACGGTTTCTGCATGTTCGATACGCAGTACACCGATTTCTCCATCGCGAAGGGACCTTTCTCCGGCAACCCGCGCAAGGATGTCGCCAAATATGTCTTCGACGCTTTCCGCCAGAAAGATTTCATGATCGGGGCCTATTTCTCCAAGCCGGACTGGCATTGCGAGTGGTTCTGGAATCCATATTATGCGACTCCGGGGCGCGGCATCAATTATAAGGTGGACATGCATCCGGACTGGTGGAATAACTACGTGACCTTTACCCAGAACCAGATGCGCGAACTGACCGGCGGCCGGTACGGCAAGCTGGATATCTTCTGGCTGGACGGCGGCTGGATTGCCGGTGACCAGGTCGGATTGGACGAAGTCCTGGTGGACGCCCGCAAGGTCAGCCCGGGACTGATTTCCGTCGACCGGACCATCCAGGGGCCCAATGAGAACTACCAGACGCCTGAACAGCAGGTCCCTGACCGGCAGATCGCCCATCCCTGGGAGTCCTGCATGACCCTGGGAACGGATTGGGGCTGGACGCCCAATCCGCGCTACAAGACGGCCCGCCGGGTCATCGGCACCTTGGCGGAGATCACCGCAAAGGGCGGCTCCCTGGTCCTGGGCGTCGGCCCGACCCCGTCCGGCATCATCGAGGACAAGGCCGTGGTCATCCTGCAGGAGATCGGGGAATGGCTCCGCCGTAACGGGGAAGCCATCTACGGGACCCGGATCACGGAGAAATACAACGACGGCCAGCTTTGGTTCAGCGCCTCCAAAGACGGAAAGACCCTGTATGCGGTCTATGCCCTGAAAGACGGTGAAAGCCTGCCGGCCACTGTTTCCTGGGAAGGCGGCAATGTGCCTGTCGGGAAGGTAACGGTCCTGAACAATGGCAAGAAGGTACGTCCGGTCATCAAAAACGGCAGGGTGACGATCACCCTGCCGAAAGGACTGAAAGACGAGCCTGTCGCGATCAAGGTCAGTCTTTGATCGCGGCTTTCCAGGCTTCGAAAAGTGCTTCCTCTTTCTCGTGTTTCTGGCCGTCGGCCTGGATGACACGCTGGACGAACTGGGTCAGGGTCGCACGGACCAGCATCCTTTCAAGGCCGCTGAATTCCGAGAGCAGCGAATCCGTATCCGCATCGATTTCCTCGAGGGTGATGTTCCGCTGGAGCAAGCCTTCGAGGCTTTCTTTTACCTCGTCGACCGGGCCGATGGCTGCCAGTTTGTCGATGAAGGACTCGATGAACTGTTTCTCAGCCACGTCGTACTGGCCGTCCGCTTTCGCAAAGAAAAGGCCGGTCTTGGCTGCAAGCATGATAACTTTGGAGATTGCTTCTGTTCCCATGGTGTTACTTCTTTAAAGATCCTGATGCCATACCCAATACGTTGATGACGCTCTTGGCGATGTCGCTGATGCCGCCACCCTGGGCGCCACCGCCGAGAACGCTGCCCAACACGCTGCCGAGGTCGATGCCGCCGGCCTGCTTGGTCTGCTTCTGACCGCCGAGCACGCTGCCGAGGACGTCGCCGATGTCGATGCCGCCCTTCTGCTGGGTGGTCTGCTGTTTCTGTGCGCCGAGGACACCGCCGAGGATGTCGCCGATGTCAACGCCCTGGCTTTGTTTCCGGGCCACCTGTCCGCCTACGGACTTGATGATGTCACCAAGGTCGAGGCCGCCGAGGTTCCCTTGCTTCACGCCACCGGAGGTGGCGGATTTGAGGATGCTTTCTAGTAAGCTTGCCATAATGTTTGTGTTTTTTTATGAGGTTTGTGAAGTTCGCTTGATCAGCAGGCAAAGCCCTGCGTAGGTCAAGGCGGCGTTGACCAGCAACAGTTCATAACTGAACCGGTAGCCGCCGAACCACCGCTGGGAATTGACTTGCAGCAAAATACAGGCCAAGGGCGCCAAAATGGCGACAAAAGGTACCCAGCGGTCGCGGATGGGTTTCTTGTTCGTTATCCCGAAGGTGAACAGGCCCAGGATGGGACCATAGGTGTAGCTGGCCAGTTTGTATACCGCGTCGATGGCGCTGGTGTTGTTGAGGCGTGAGAAAACCAGGATGACCACACCCATTCCGAGGGCCATGCCGAGGTGGACGCGTTGGCGGGACCTACGTACTGAGGCCTCATCTTTCCCGGACGTTCCGAGAATATCGACGGTGAAAGAGGTGGTCAGGGACGTCAGGGCAGATCCGCCGGCCCCATAGGCGCTGGCGACCAGGCCGATGATGAAAAGGATACCGACGATCATCGGAAGCCCGCTGTGCGTGGCCACCGCCGGGAAGAGTTTGTCACCGGTTTCCGGAATGCCGTTGGCGGCGGCATATCGGTAGAGCAGGACGCCGAGACAAAGGAAGAGGAAGATGACGGCATTCTGCAACAAGGTGCTGACAACCAGGTTCTTCTGGCTGTCTTTCGGGTTCTTGCAACAGAGGGTGTGCTGCATCATGTCCTGGTCCAGGCCGGTCATGGCTACGACTGTGAACAGGCCGCCCAGCATCTGTTTCCAGAAATACTGCGGATGGTTGACGTCATCGAAGTAAAAGATGCGGGACATGCCGCTGTCCTTGATCCCCGCGACCATCCCGGAGAAATCCATCCCAAGGTCACGGGCGATGAAGACCAGGGTCAGGACGACGGCCGTGATCATGCAGGCGGTGCGCAGGACATCCGTCCAGACCAGGGAATTGACGCCGCCCCGATAGGTGTAGGCCAGCACGATGAGCATCGAGATGGCCACGTTGAGTGCGAATGGCAGGCCGAGCGGGCCGAAGACCAGCAGCTGCAGGGTTAGGCATACCAGGTAGAGCCGGACGGAGGCGCCAAGCATCTTGGAAATGAAGAAGAACCAGGCGCCGGTTTTATAGGTGGTCAGTCCGAAACGCTGCTCCAGATACTGGTATATGGAGTAGACATTCAGCCGGAAATACAAGGGAATCAAGACAAACGCGATGACCAGGTAGCCCAGGAAAAAGCCGATGCCCATCTGCAGGTATCCCATGCCGCTGACCCCGACCATCCCGGGCACGGAGACGAAGGTGACACCGGACATGCAAGATCCGATCATGGCAAAGGCGACGACCCACCAGCTGGTTTTGCGTTTGCCCCGGAAAAAGGCGCTGTTGTCACCGCCCCGCGCCGCCAGGCGGGATACGACCAGCATGGCGGCGAAATAGGCGAGTATCGTAAGGATAATGGATATTGGTGTCATCCTTGACCGTTCCCTTTAATAGAGGAATTTGAATTCATCCAGATAGAACACCGATCCGACGCCGCCCGTGAAATAGTCTCCCAAGGCGCTGGATGACAGTACGATGGTTACGTATTTCGGGGTCCGGTCGCTGCGGTACTTGATATCGAGATGGAATTTTTCGTAATTCTCCATCGATTTGTCGATGGTGAGCTTTCCGAGACCGATGATCTTCTCGTCATTGTCGTAATCCACCAGGGATTCAGGCGGATTGACGGTGAAGGGCTTGTCCCAGTCTGTGAGCAACACGATGATCGAGGCATTGTCCAATTCGCCCTTCTTGCCCTGATACGGGCTCTGGGCGATGTTGATCGTGGCCGGTTTGTAGCAGTAGTAGCCTTCCAGGGAAGCCGGACGGTCGCTGAACGGAATGCCCCAGTCCAGGCTCGCGCTCATTGTCCAGATGTTGATGCTGCCCATTTCCCCATTGAACAGGCTGCCGGCGGCCAGTTTGCCCAACACGCTGCGGGTCTGGAGCTTAAGGGCCGCTTTCCCTTCACCGGGAACGGCGACGAAGTCATATTCCGGGCCGACGGTGGGCTGGCCGAGCGGAGCGGTGGTGGCATTGGCGGATCCCCAGACCGCCTTCTCTTCCGTCGTGGCATCGGAGCCATAGCAGACATCGAGACTGGAAGATTTGCTCCAGAAGTCGAAACTCATGTTATACAACTGCGGACCGTCCTTCGGAGCCGGCGGGGTAGGCGGGTTCGGATTGTCCGGGTCATCCGGATTGTCCGGTCCGGGATCCGGGGTGACCGGGGTCGTCTGGATTTCCGCCGCCAGGGTCCACTGGTACGGGTCATACGTGGTCAGGGTGAGGGTGACGGGAGCCGTCAGGTCGATGACCTGCCCTGCCGACAGGGGACGGCTGCATTGGGCGCCTTCCGTATAGGAGAAGGTCTGGACCGTCAGTTGGCTGAGGTCGGTTTCTTCCGGGAGGACCACCGTTACGGTTTTCTTGGATTTATTGATGGACGAGGAAACCTGTCCTTCCACCTCGAAGGCCGTGATTTCCGCAGGCACTTCTTCATGGACCAGGTCGTTCCATTTTTGGTCGCAGGCAAGGATCGCGAAGGCGACGGCGAGCAGGATAAGTATCTTTTTCATAGGATTCTAGAAGTGAAAAACGACCCCGGCATTGATGCCGGTCAGGCCTGGTTTGAAGTTGAAGAAAGTGCGGGAAAGCTCGCTTTCGTGTTCCTGTCCTTTGATCTGGTTTTCCCATTGTTGTCCGCCTTCCAGCAGCGGAAGGGAGATTTCGAAGGCCACCGAATTGGTCAGGAAGACGCTGATGCCCGGATATAGACCCACCCGAAGGGAAGAGACATCGGCATAGGTTCCTTCTTTGCCTCTTTCGGTCTCTTCATAGTTTTTCCCATAGCCCAGGGTGCCGGTGATCCGGCCTTCTCCGAACAAGGCGACGACCTTGCTGTCAAACAGCGGAAGATAGCCCCGCAGGGCGAGCGCTCCGGAGTAGTTTACCCGCCGGACATGGCTGTTGGACAGGCTCAGCAGGCTGAGGACTTCCATATTGTTGATATCCAACTGGGTCGTTCCTGCACCGAGCCGGAAGCCGATGGACAGGTTGTCCTTGAAGAACCAGGCGGCTCCGAGCGAGATTTTCGAAACGGATACATCGCCGTTGGTGTCGGTGATCAGGCCGGCAAGGACGACACCAGTCTCGTCGTCTTCGCCGGTCGCTTTCCAGCGGTTATAGCCGAAGGTCAGGTTGGCGGCCACAGTCCCTTTCTGGATGTAGACGGATTTGGGATTGCCCATGCCGCGGTCGATGGCCTGGAGCGCCAGGCAAGCGCTGATCAGCAGGATGAGCGAAAGGATGGTTCTTTTCATGTACACGTTCGATACTTGAATACAAAGTTATAAAAAGCATCTGAAAAACAAATCAGGGCATCTTATGGACAAGTGGCATTATTTCCTTACTTTTGTAAAAAAAGAGAATGACGGATGCGGTTGTCGCCCTCGGGAAAAGGGAGGAATGGATTGACTGGCTGCGGGTGGCGGCCTGTTTCATGGTCATGGTGGTGCACAGTACCGAGCCTTTTTACATTGGCGGCTCGGGAGCATTGATCCTGACCCGGGCGGATGCTTTCTGGGCTGCGGTCCTGGATTCCTTCGTCCGGGCGTGCGTTCCGCTTTTCCTGGTGGCTTCCAGTTATCTGCAGTTCCCGTTGCATTATTCCGCAGGGGAATTCTTCCGCCGCCGCGCGTTGCGGGTGCTGGTCCCGTTCGTCATCTGGTCGGTCGTGTATGCGCTGGCCTGGGGCGAGCCGGTACAGAATATCAAGGATCTGCTGCTGAATTTCAATTACGCGGCCGGACATCTCTGGTTCGTCTACATGCTGGTCGGATTGTATCTGGTCATGCCGCTGCTTTCGCCCTGGGCGGAGAAGGTCGGCAAGAAGGAATTGCAGTTCTGGCTGGGACTGTGGTTGTTCACGTGTCTGCTGCCGCTGATCCGCAACTGGGCGTCCGGCGGCCAGATGGCCATGATCTATGGTCCTTCCGGGATTCCGCGGGCCGCGCGGTATCCGCTGTGGGGTGAAGCCAGCTGGAATACCTACGGGACTTTTTATTATGTAAGCGGTGTGGCGGGTTACCTGCTGCTCGGCCTTTATTTCCGTCGTTTCGTTGGAGAACTGTCCTGGAAAAAGACCCTGGCGGCCGGCCTGCCGTGCTGGCTGGCCGGGTTTGCCCTGACGGCCGGCGGATTCCTGCGCCGTGCCCTGGCTTCAGCGGGCGGGGTTTTCCCGGTGGAGGGGGGACTCGAAGGGATTGTAGTCTGGGAAACGACCTGGGACTACGACAACCTGGGCATCGCGCTGATGACCATTGGCTGGATCCTGCTTTTCCGCAAGATCCCGAACCGCAGCGGCGGTTTCTTCCGCAAGGTGCTGCTGCCGGTGTCCCTGGCCAGTTATGGCATGTACCTGTGCCACATGCTGGTCCTGTCCCGGTGGTCGGGTTTCTTCCGGGACCGGCTCGGTCTGGGGGATGCCGGCGTGCTGGGCGTCTGGACGACTCCGGTGCAGATCCTGCTGACGGCGCTGTGCTCTTTCGTGTGTGTCGCCGTCGTGGCAGTCCTGCTGAAAAAGATTCCCAAGGTCGGGAAATATATCATGGGGTGACCTGTTGACAACCCTGTGGATAACTTTTGCAGGCTCCGGGCGGAAACCCGGAGTTTCCTGTCTACATTTGTAAAGAAAAACCGGAACCCTGAAGCGGATTGTCCTACGGCAGTCCGTAATTATTCAGCCCCTGTCGGAACCGGAGTTTTGTAAGTAATTGAAATTTAGCGTTATATAAAATGGAAGTCCGCAAGACAAATGGCTCTTTCGAAGAGTTCGACAAAGAAAAACTGAGCAGTGGCATCCGCCTGGCCTTCGTCCATACCGGCCAGCCCGTCCCGGAGGATGTGGTGGTATCCGTGGTCGACAACCTGTTCATCTATGACAAGATGTCCAGCCAGGAAATCCGCCGCCAGGTCGTGGATTCGCTGATGTCCATCAACAAGAAGGCGGCCCTGGAATACATCGAAACTTTCGACCGGGGTATGGACCTGCGCAAGAAGAACGACTTCATCCGCGACTACATCAAGGCTTCCAACGCAGCGACCGGTTCCAAGTTCGATTCCAATGCCAATGTCACGAACAAGAATATCGTGACCCTCGGCCACGAGCTCTACAAGGAGAACAACATCAAGCAGAACCGCTATATCATGCAGGATAAGATCAAGTCGCTGTACGGCCGGAACCTGGCCAAGCAGTACCTGGCCGACCTGGAGTCGCATGTCCTGTACAAGCATGATGAAAGCGGCACGCCGGGCTATCCGTACTGTGTGGCCATCACCATGTACCCGTTCCTGGTGTCCGGCCTGCGGGAACTGGGCGGCGTCTCCATCGCGCCGACCGACCTGAAATCGTTCTGCGGCGAGTTCATCAACCTGGTGTATTCCATCTCTTCCCAGTTCATGGGCGCCGTGGCGACACCGGAATTCCTGATGTACCTGGACTACTTCATCCGCAAGGATTATGGGGACGACTACCTGGACCGTCTGGATGAGGTGGTGGAGAACAATGCCAAGCAGCGTACCCTTGTCAAGGTAATCGACAACTGCTTCCAGCAGGTGGTCCATTCCATGAACATGCCGGCCGGCAACCGTGGCTACCAGACCGTGTTCTGGAACATCGGCTATTTCGACAAACCCTATTTCGAAGGCGTTTTCGGGGACTTCCGTTTCCCGGACGGCACGGCTCCGAAATGGGAGACCCTGTCCTGGCTCCAGAAACATTTCATGCAGTGGTTCAACGAAGAGCGCAACCATTATATCCTGACCTTCCCGGTCGAGACCATGGCGCTGCTGACCGACGGCGGCGATGATTTCGCCGACAAGGAATACGCGGATTTCACGGCCGAAATGTGGGCGAAAGGGCACAGCTTCTTCTGCTACCTGTCCAACAGTCCGGACAGCCTTTCGAGCTGCTGCCGCCTGCGCAACTCCCTGAAGGACCTCGAGGACGCCGAGCACAACCATACGACCCACCAGTATTCGATGGGAACGGCCTCCGTCGCCACCGGTTCCAAGTCTGTGATGACCATCAACCTGAACCGGCTGATCCAGGATGCCGCCCGCCGGTATTTCAAGCAGGAGAAGGGTGTGAACATGACCGCCGGCGTGGCGCTCGATCCCAAATCCTATGACAAGGAAACCCTGTACCGGTATATCCGCGAGGCGGTTACGGAGCAGACCGTCCGTGTCCACAAATACCAGACGGCCTTCAACGAGATCATCAAGGACTTCCTGATGGCCGACATGCTGGATGTCTACCGGGCCGGT
>ONQC01000014.1 GCA_900319855.1 uncultured Bacteroidales bacterium | reverse complement strand
GAATTCGCCGGCGCCCAGATCAAGGGCGAAGAAGTCAATGAGGGCTATCTCGTATCCGGTTTCCTCATCCCGCTCATCGTCCCGGTGGACACCCCGCTCTGGACCCTCGCCATCGCCGTCGCTTTTGCGGTGCTCTTCGGCAAGGAAGTCTTCGGCGGTACCGGTATGAACTTCCTCAACCCGGCCCTCCTTACCCGCGCCTTCCTCTTCTTCTCCTACCCGTCCAAGATGTCCGGTTCCGAAACCTGGATCTCCCTCGGAAAGGGCCAGATGATCGACGGTGCGACCGGCGCCACCCCGCTCTCCTTCATCGGTGACGGTGTCGACGCCCTCACGAATGCCGGCGTCCAGTATGGCACCAGTTTCATGGACTTCTTCCTCGGCACCATCCCGGGTTCCGTGGGTGAAACCTCCGTGGTCGCCATCCTGATCGGCGCTGTCATCCTCCTGTGGACGGGTGTCGCCAGCTGGAAGATCATGTGCTCTTCCGTCATCGGCGCCCTGCTCGTGGGCTGGCTCGGCAACATCGCCGGCGCCACCGACATCCCGGCCTACTACCACCTCGTCCTCGGCGGCTTCGCCTTCGGTACCGTCTTCATGGCAACCGACCCGGTGACCTCCGCCCAGACCGAGTGCGGCAAGTGGATTTACGGTTTCCTCATCGGCGCCCTCTGCGTGACGGTCCGCCTGTGGAATCCGGGCTATCCGGAAGGCATGATGCTCGCCATCCTGCTGATGAACACCTTCGCTCCGCTGATCGACTGGTGCGTCACCACCTCCGCCGTGAACCGCCGCGCAAAAAAAGCAAAGATCGCATAAACAGATTGAGGTATGAATACGAATAACAATCTTTATACAGTAGTATATTCGACCATCATCGTGGTGGTGGTCGCCGCGATCCTTGCCTGGGCCGCCATGGCCCTCAAGCCGAAACAGGATGCCAACATCAAGGCCGAGACCATCAGCCAGATGCTCGATGCCGCCAAGATCCAGGCCAAGGGCGAAGCGGCCAGCAATGACGCCGTCCTTGACAAATATGCCGAGACCATCCAGGCCGCGTTCACCGTCAACGCCGCCGGCGAGAAGGTCAAGGACCTCTCCACCGACCGCGCTTCCCTTGAACTGGCCGACGGCCTCAAGGCCCAGAACACCAACCTTAAAAAGGGCAGCGATGTCGAACTTCCCGTCTATATCTTCGGAAAGGACGGCAAGAAGGTAACCGTCGTTCCCGTCTACGGAGCCGGCCTCTGGGGCCCGGTCTGGGGCTATGTCGCTTTCGACGAAGACCTGAAGACCATCCTCGGTGCCTACTTCGACCATGAGTCCGAGACCCCGGGCCTCGGCGCCAAGATCAAGGACGATCCCGAATTCCGCGCCCAGTTCGTCGGCAAGAAAGCCGACTTCTCGGCCGAACCGGTCTTCTCCGTCCTGAAGAACGCCGCCCAGGACAACCAGGTCGACGCCATCACCGGCGCCACCATGACCTCCAAGGGCCTGGGTGCCGCCATCGGCACCTGGCTGGCCGCCTATAAACCGTATTTCACGGCCAACGCTCCGAAGGAGAAATGCTGCGACCGTCCGGACTGCCAGTGTGCGGAGGGCGTTCCCTGCAACCATGAACATGATCACGAAGAAATGAAAGAGGAGGAGTAAACCATGGACGCCAAAATCAAAGAAACCATCCTGAATCCGATTCTCAAAGGGAATCCGATCACTGTCCTCGTCCTCGGTATCTGCTCCGCACTGGCGGTTACCGTCGAACTCAAGGGCGCCATCGTCATGGCCCTCTCCGTGACCATCGTCACGGGTCTGTCCTGCCTGGTGCTTTCCCTGCTCCGCAAAACCATCCCGATGCGCGTACGTATCATCGTGCAGCTCGTAGTCGTGGCCATGCTGGTCATCCTGGTCGACCAGATCCTCAAGGCCTATTCCTACCCGATCGAGAAACAGCTCAGCGTGTATATCGGCCTGATCATCACCAACTGTATCGTCATGGGCCGTATCGAGGCCTTCGCGCTAGGCAACAAGCCGTGGCCTTCCTTCCTGGACGGTATCTTCAACGGTCTGGGCTACGGCCTGATCCTGGTGATCGTCGCCTTCTTCCGTGAACTGTTCGGCAGCGGCACCCTCCTGGGCTTCCGCATCATCCCGGAGTCCTTCTACGCCGCCGGCTACATGGACAACGGCCTTGTCATCCTTCCTCCGATGGCCCTGATCCTGCTCGGATGCATCATCTGGGTCCACCGCAGCTTCCAGAAAGACCTGCAGGAGAAATAACATCTAACACCGCAAGATTATGGAATATATCAGCTTATTCGTAAAGTCAATCTTCGTTGACAATATGATTTTTGCATACTTCCTCGGTATGTGCTCATACCTGGCAGTATCCAAAAACGTGAAGACGGCTACCGGTCTGGGTGTTGCTGTTATCTTCGTGCTGCTGTGCACGCTCCCGATCAACTACCTGATCAACAAGTTCCTGACGAACAACCCGTTCGGCGCCGACCTGAGCTTCCTCAGCCTGATCATCTTCATCGCCGTCATCGCCGCGTTCGTCCAGATCGTCGAAATGGTCGTCGAGAAATTCGTCCCGTCCCTGTACGCCTCCCTGGGTATCTACCTGCCGCTGATCGCCGTGAACTGCGCCATCCTGGGCGGTTCCCTCTTCATGCAGCAGCGCGACTTCGCCAATGTCGGTGAAGCCACGGTTTATGCCCTCGGCAGCGGTATCGGCTGGTTCCTCGCCATCGTCTGCCTGGCAGCGATCCGCGAGCGCCTGCAGTACTCCAAGGTTCCGGCCGCCCTCAAGGGTACCGGCATCACCTTCATCACCGTCGGTCTGATGGCCATCGCCTTCATGACATTCATGGGTATTTCACTTTAAAGAATAGGAGACAGTAGTATGATGAACACCATTATCGGAGCCGTTGCCACCATCGTCGTCGTAACGCTCATCCTCGTCGCCCTGCTCCTTTTCATCAAGGCGAAACTCACCCCGTCCGGCAATGTCACCATCGACATCAACAGCGGCAAGAAGACCCTCTCCGTCCCGCAGGGCGGTGACCTGATGCACACCCTGGCCGACCAGGGCATCTTCCTTCCTTCTGCCTGCGGCGGCAAGGCCAACTGCGGACAGTGCAAGGTCCGCGTCCTCGAAGGCGGCGGAGAAATCCTCCCCACCGAGACCGGCTTCTTCTCCCGCAAGCAGATCAAGGACAACTGGCGCCTCGGCTGCCAGGTCAAGATCAAGGACAACCTCAAGATCGCCGTTCCGGATTCCGCCCTCAGCGTCAAGAAGCTCGAGTGCGAAGTCATCAGCAACAAGAACGTCGCGACCTTCATCAAGGAATTCACGGTCCGTCTCCCCGAAGGCGAGAACATCGAGTTCAAGTCCGGCGAGTACATCCAGATCGATATCCCGGAATATGACATCAAGTTCTCCGACATCGATGTCGACGATATCTACAGAGGTGACTGGGAGAAGTACGGTTTCTTCGGCATCACGGCCAAGAACACCGTCCCGACGATCCGTGCCTATTCCATGGCTTCCTATCCGGCCGAGAAGAACGTGATCAAGCTCAACGTCCGTATCGCGACCCCTCCGTTCGACCGGAGCCAGCCGCGCGGCGTCTTCAAGATGCTCCCGGTCCCTCCGGGTGTTGCTTCCTCCTACGTCTTTACCCGCAAGCCGGGTGACAAGGTGATGATTTCCGGCCCTTACGGCGAGTTCCTCCTCCCGGAGAACGACCCGGACAGCCAGGAATACATCTTCGTCGGCGGCGGCGCCGGCATGGCCCCGCTCAGAAGCCACATCATGCACCTGTTCAAGACGCTCCGCACCAAGAAGGAGGTCCACTTCTTCTATGGCGCCCGCGCCCTGGTCGAAGCCTTCTACCTGGAAGACTTCGCCGAACTGGAGGCCGAATTCCCGAACTTCCACTTCCACCTGGCCCTCGACCGTCCGGATCCGGCAGCCGATGCAGCGGGCGTGAAGTACACCCCGGGATTCGTCCACAACGTGATGAACGAGACCTATCTGAAGAACCACGAAGCCCCGGAGGACATCAAGTACTTCATGTGCGGTCCGCCGATGATGGTCGCTTCCGTCAACACGCTGCTGGACAGCCTCGGCGTGGCTCCGGAGAGCATCCTCTACGACAACTTCGGCGGTTAATCAGATATCCGTCAAATCCTTATAAAACCCGGCCCGCTGCGGACCGGGTTTTTCCGTATTGCGCGGGCAGCACAAATCTTTTTTTATTCCCTAAGATTCATGAAAATGTGCACAGGCTGAAACCGACCCGCATGGCAAGCAATCCCCTTCCGGTTATTTTTGCAGCGAAGAAAACGTATTCGACTATGTCAATCCCAGTCTCAAACTGCCCGGAAGACCGTGTATCTGCCCAGACGAGTTTCGCGCCGCTATGCTTTCGCATCCTTCTGATGTCCGCGCTCGCGCCGGTCTTCTGCCCCGGGTGTTCGGATCCGTCTCCGGCCTTTGCCGAAGACGGCCTCCGGACCCGCACCGCCATTCAATTCTCTGTTTCCGCCCATGGTGCGGAGCCATCCGGGATCCGAAGCCTCGACATCTTCTTCTTTAATGACGATCCGTTGCAGCGGCTCGACGCCTACCAACGTTTGGAAGGAGGCGTCCTGCCCGCTGCCGTCGGGGCCTCGCGGAGTGGCAGGAAAATCCTGGCGGTCCTGGCCAATCATTCGCCGGAAGGCTTCCACTGGGCGGAAGCCGCCTCGCTCGAGGTCTTGCGCGCACGCATGTTCCGGCTGCAGGATGAAGATCCCGGCCACCCGCAGTTGAGCGCCCTGCAGCCTGTCATGGCAGGATCCGCCGTCCCGGTCACCCTGTCCTCCCCGCTTTCCTGCATCGAGGTGGGCAGCCTGAAATGTGATTTCAGCGAACGGAACTACCGGGACGCCTCTCTCGAGGATGTCCGGATCTACCTGACCAACGTCAATGCCGCCGTCCCTGTGTTTTGCGACACCTTGCCGTCTCCCGTCGAAATTCTTCACGCCGGAGGATTCCGGCCGGCCGACCAGCAGGGGTTCCGCCATCCGGAGATCCTGATCGACTCCCTGCCGCAACCCGTCGGCAAACAAATCTGTCATCCGGAGACCCGGTTGTATTGCTACCCGAATGCAACGACGCAGAGCAGTCCGGGCTCTCCGCCGACACGCCTGGTCATCGAAGGAAAGTTGCAAGGGAAAACCTGCTACTATCCGTTGGAAATCGGGCGGGGCACATGGGGAGTTACGCCGCCCGGCGTCCTTCCCGGACGTACCTACCGGTTCGACATCACACTGACCCGCAGGGGTGCGGACACGCCGGACATCTCGCTGGAGCCCGGGACCGTACAATGCAGCCTCAGCGTCATGCCTTGGAACGAACGTAATGATACCGTTATCGATTTCTGAATCCATGAAACGCCTGCTCCCCTTCTTGGTATTCCTGGTCCTCCTGTCCTGCAGCAAGGAGCAGACATCCCTGCGCAGGGTCACGGTCCGCTGGGATGCGAGCATGATGTCCACCCGCTCCGCAAGTCCTGATGAAGAACGGATCAACGACCTGAACCTGTTCGCGTTCCGTGAAGACGGGGACCTCGAAGCCTCCCTGTATCTGGATGCCCGCACGCTCGGTCGGGAAGGAAGCACCTGCAGCCTGTCTTTACCGCGCGGACTGGGATACAGTCTGTATGCCTGTGTCAATTTCGGGTACCGGATCCGTGATATCCACACGCGAGAGGAACTGGGTGCCTACCGCTATTATATGGTCTATCCGGATGAATTCAGCCGGGGCATTCCGATGAGCGGGATTGCGGAACTGGATCCGGAAGAACGGACCGTGACCATTCCGTTGGAGAGGATGATGGCGAAGATATCGCTGCGGGCTGACCGACGTGAGCTCTCGGAAGGCATCCGGTTTTCCGTACGGAGCGTCATCCTGGGGGCCTCTCCCCGGTCCGCCCAGGCTTTCGGGCCCAGCAAATCCCAAGGGAACATGGATGTTTTCTCCCGGGGTTTTGAACGGACCGGCACCCAGGCCGACGGACTAAACCGCGACCAGGCTCCGGGTATCAGCGAAACTGTCAGCGTCTATATGCTGGAGAACCTGCAGGGAGATGATCCGCAGGATCCGTCTTATATCGAAATGGCCATCGAATACGAATCGCCCAGGCAGGTAACCAGCCCCGGCCGTTACCTGATCTACCGGTTCCGCCTGGGAGAAGGAGACGGCAACGGGGATATCCAGCGGAACTTCCACTACCTGTTCACCGTCTGTCCCAAAGGAGACGGGCTGCTGACCGAAGACAGCTGGCGGGTCGACCGAAGTGCATTAGCCGCGAAATAATTGGGAGAAAAGGACGGTTTTTCCTATTTTTGTAGGAAATATCATACTGAGCATGAGATCTTATGTATTCCCCGGCGATATCGATCCTGCCATCATGGCCATCGGTGCCGAGCCGTTCCTATATATGAGAACGGATGCGTTCTCCCAGATCAACAAAGAGTCCGAGCAAATCCTGCTCGACCTGATCCATTGTACCGGCGGACGGACCATCATCTATACCGGTTCCGGGACCGGCGCCATGAGTGCCGTCATCGAAAACTATGTGACGACCAAGAAGAAAGCCATCGTCATCGACGGAGGATCTTTCGGACATCGCTGGTTCCAGCTCTGCGAGTATTACCAGGTGCCCGTCGTGGATTTCGTCGTTCCCTTCGCCACGGATATCGACTATGATGCCCTCGAGAAGACCGTCGCCGCCGAGCGGCCGGACGTCTTCCTCTGCCAGCACCACGAGACTTCTACGGGGCAGCTGTACGACCTGGACAAAATCAGCGCCCTGTGCCACAAATACAACATGTCCCTGGTCGTGGATGTCATCAGTTCTTTCCTGGCCGAACCGCTCAGCATGGACCGGTACGATATCGACATCTGCATCACCAGCACTCAGAAGGGCCTCAACATCCCTCCAGGCCTGTCCATCCTGTTCTTCAGCAAGAAACTGGACGGCTATGCCTGGAACCACAAAGGCTACTACTGGGATTTCGATGACAATTTCTCCAACCTCAAGCGCGGCCAGACCCCGTTCAGCCCGGCGACCATCCTCTACCTCCAGCTCAACGCCCGGCTCCGTCAGCTCAAGGCGGAAGGCGGCGAGGACAAGAACATCGCCGAAGTCCGCCACCGTGCCCTGAAATTCCGCGAATTCTGCAAGAAATATGGATGGGACGTCCCGGCCGAGGTTCCTTCCTATGCCATCACCGGCTTCCAGACACGCGATACCGCGGAGCGGAAGATTTTCAAAGGCCTGATCGAGAAATACGACACCTACATCATGCCGGGCGGCAAACCGGGATTCTACCGGGTCTCCCACATGGGACTGCAAACGGACCAGGAACTGGAGGAACTGGCAGACCGCATCCACGAATTCGAACCCTAGACCATGAAAAAAGTCATCACGTACGGCACTTTCGACCTGCTGCACCAAGGCCACATCAACCTGCTCCGCAGAGCCAAGGCCCTCGGCGACTGGCTGATCGTGGGCGTCACCACCGATAATTTCGATCTCGAACGCGGGAAGATGAACACCTGCGGGAACGTCATGGAACGGATCGAAGCCGTCAAGGCGACGGGACTGGTCGACCAGGTCATCATCGAAGAATACAAAGGCCAGAAAATCGACGACATCCGCAAATACGGCGTCGACATCTTTGCCATCGGATCGGACTGGACCGGCTATTTCGATTACCTGAAGGAATTCTGCGAAGTGGTCTATCTGCCCCGTACCGAGGGCATTTCCAGCACCCAGCTCCGGCAGGAGCGCCCGACGGTCCGTATCGGGGTCATCGGGACCGGCAGCATCGCGAGCCGGTTCGTCCCGGAAGCGGCCTTCGTCAACAGCAACGCCATCGTGGCCGCCTACAATCCCGACCCGCAGGCAGCCCAGGCCTATTGTACCCGGTTCGGGATTCCGACGGTCGCCCATTCCCCGGAGGAACTCTATGCCGCCTGTGATGCCGTTTACATCGCCTCTCCGCACTATACCCACTATGAATACGCCCGGCAGGCCTTGATGGCCGAGAAACACGTTCTCTGCGAAATCCCGTTCGTCTTCAATGTCCGGGAAGCGGAAGAACTCTTCGACCTGGCAGACCGGAAAGGACTCGTCCTGATGCCCGCCCACAAGACCGCCTGGTGCCCGGCCTACGGACACCTCTTCACCCTTCTGAAATCGGGCGTCATCGGAGAAATCGCTGAAGTCAACGCGTCCGTCACGACCCTGACCGACGAGCATTCCGAGAAGTTGGACAGCCAACGTCTCGGCGGCAGCATGAACGAGAACGGCTGTTTTCCGCTGCTGCCGATCCTCCAGCTCCTAGGAACCGGCTACCGCAACATCAACTTCTACTCGAAGATGAAGAACGACGTGGACATGTACACCAAGGCCGTCTTCCGCTTCGACCACGCCGTCGCCTCCTTCCAAGTCGGACTGGGCGTCAAGACCGAGGGGAACATGGTGATTTCCGGGACCAAAGGCTATGTCTACGTGCCGGCCCCATGGTGGAAGACCGACTACTTTGAAGTACGGTACGAAGACCAGAACAAGAACAAGAAATACTTCTATCCCTTTGCCGGAGAAGGACTTCGGTACGAAATCAAGGAATTCGTATCCTGCGTCCTTGAGGGCCGCACCCTGCAATCCAAACTCACCCGCAAAGAAATCCTGACCATGACCCGCGTCCAGGAGCAATACCTGCAGGGCGAAAACGTTTACAAGATATGAGACGCATCCGGATGACGGCCGATGAGGTCCGGCAGGCCCAACTGGGCATTATGGACAAAATCGACGAATTCTGTACCAGGGAAGGGATCTCCTACTCCTTGGACGGAGGATCGCTGCTCGGAGCCGTGCGCCACAAAGGTTTCATTCCCTGGGATGACGACATGGACGTCATCATGCCCCGGGCCGATTACGACCGGTTCTGGCAGGTCTTCAACGGGGCGTATGAACATTTCAAGGTCGTCAACTACCGGCTGGATCCGGACTTCGCCCACACCTTTACCCGCGTGATCGACACCCGGACCCTGGCGCTGGACCACAACCGGGTGAACAAATACGGTATTTTCGTGGACATCTATGCCGTGGACGGACAACCGGAGGATGACAAAGCCTTCGACGACTATGTCCGCACCTACATCCGGCTCAAGAACCAGTTCCACAAGAGCGCCCCGCTCTGGCACTGCACCGACAGCCCGCTGGTGGCCCTGAAAACCCTGCTCCGCCATCCCTTCTATCCGCCGCGTGAAGAAACCGCCCGGGCACTGGAGGCGTTGTATCAGAGCTATCCGATGGGATCGACCGCCTATGCCGGCCACATCATGGGCGGCTCGGAATGGGACACCCACATGCCGGCCACGGTCTTCGACGAATACATCCGGCTGCCCTTCGAGGGGCGGATGTACCGCTGCGTCAAAGACTACGACACCTTCCTGAAAAAGCTCTACGGGGATTACATGCAATTGCCGCCCGAGTCCGAGCGACATCCTTACCACAGCGTCGCCTGCTACCGGCTGGAGCCGTAGCCTTCCGCCCAATAATACTTGACATGGTTCATCTGCAGCGGCAGCCGCAAGTCGGCCGGAGGCAGCTGCATATAGTCGCCGTACATGTCGGTGAGCATCTCGTCGTACGCAGCCGGAATAAAGAAATCGCCGTCTCCGAATTTATGCAGGACCCGGTCCGTCATCCATTCCGTACGGAACCGGTCCTTCTCATTGTCCGGGCAGGCCAGCTGGGAGACCGTGCCGGTCGAGCCGTAGGGAATCCGTACCATTTCTTCCATCAGCCGCTCCAAATGCGGCCGGGGATCTTCCCGGAACCAATCCGGATGCTGCAGACGGTGGAACCACTGTTTGCAGACACGAGCCGGGCCAAACGGAGCCGCATCTCCCTTATAGCGGCGACGGTGTGCCACTTGCTTGTACAAATGAGCCAGTTCCTGGTAACGGGCATGGAAAGCCTGCGGGTCATCCGGCATCCCGTCCAGTGGGAAGACATCGATCCAGCAGCCCTTTTCCTGCTCCTCGAACAGCCAGGGATACAGGTTCACGACCCGTGTCCGGCAGAGGTCCCGGACCCGTGCAAATGCGATCAGGCAGCCGGAATGCGTGGCCGTACTGACACACTCCAATCCTTCCGCCCGGAAAATCCGGCAGAAAAGGTCGTATTCAGGACGGGGAATGAAGATGTCGATGTCATCGTCCCAGGGGATAAACCCATCGTGGCGCACAGCCCCCAACAGGGACCCGTATGCCAGGGTATAAGGGATTGCGTTCTCCACACAGAAAGCGTGGACCTTATGAAGGATTGCCAGACTCTCATTCTGCAAGTCTGCCAGCGTCATCGGAATCATCGTTTCACAGGTTGGGGGTTTGCAAAGGTAGCAATTATTGAGTAGATTTGCTATCTGACGAATCTGAATGAATGGAAAAGCTGAATCTGCAACAAATCCAGGCGGTCCTGCTCGATATCCTGATCGATGTGGACAACTTCTGCCGGCAACAGGGAATCCGCTATTCCCTCGCCTATGGCTCCTTGCTCGGAGCCGTCCGCCACGAAGGTTTCATCCCATGGGATGACGACATTGATATCATGATGCCCCGCGCGGATTTTGAACGTTTCGTGGCGCTTTACCATGACCGCGGTCCCTACCGACTTCTGTACGACACCGATACGCCGGAGGCACGGTTCATCACCTGCTATGCCAAGGTCATGGACAGCCGGACCGTCAGCGTGGAGGAGAAGCGCAAGAACATCTACCGCTTCGGCCTCAACCTGGACATCTTCCCCATCGATGCAGCTCCGGCCGATCCGGCACTCCACAAGGAATTCTCAGAGACCGTCAGCCGGCTCCGGCGGCGCGTCTACCTGTCCCAGCGGCCGTTCTTTCCTTTTACCTTCCACGATCCCCTGATCCCCAAGATCCAGGCCCACCAACATCCGGTCTCCTGGTGGATGGACCGCTGCGTCGGTTACCTGACGAAGTACAATAGGACGGGCAGTCCCTACGCCGGCCCGATATCCGGCGGGATGGGGCTGATCGAAATCTATGAAAAGGGACTGTTTGAGGAGTATACCGACCTGTCGTTTGAGGGTCATCTCTTCCAGGCGATTACCGGATGGGACACCTTCCTGAAACAGCAATTCGGTGACTATATGCAACTCCCGCCCGAGGACAAAAGGAGGACCCACGGACTGACGGCCTGGAAGAAATAAAGAGGGAGTCAGCGGACTCCGATCCGCTTCTGGAGCCAGGAGAGTACCTGCTGCTGTTCCTCCGGGGTGCAGTAATCCAAGGAATTAAAACACGCGAAGCACTTGTCGGAACGGTCGAAAGAGGCCAGTTTCAAGGCCACGTAGTCTTTCTTGTCACGGCGCTTGAAATACAAGGTCTTGCTTTCTTCCGGCACCAGGAGAAGCCGGCCCTGACGGGCCATATCCAGGTAGAAAGGTTCCTGCGCCTGGAAATGGAAAGGCTCGCGGAAACGCCCCTGCAGGTTGGTCCGGACCATATCCGGCCGGCGGACCGCCCACTGCTCGAACCAGCTTTTCAGCAGCGGCCGGGGCGTATGGCCCAGGTTGATGAAACGGCTGCCGCCGCCCATATAGTCCATGGCGTTCAGCATCAAATCCTTGAATCCGATGGTCCGGTGCCCGTCATGCTTCGGCTTGACCTTGCGCAGCAACCGGGCGAACGGCGCCCAGAACCAGGATCCGAAACAGACGACCCGCCCGTCCTCCGGGAAGAAATCCTCCGGACGGACCGGCGCCGTCAGCATGAAATCGTCGTTGAAATACAAGATATGCTCCGCCATGTCGGGGATGTTCCACATGACTGCCTCGATCGCATTGGAGTTGAACACCGGGAGGGCCTCTTCGTAGCCCTTGAAAATGACGGTATGGTCCACGATGACGACCTGCGTCGTCCGGTCCGGGAAATTCCGGTCCAGGAATTCGTCCAGGCACGGGTCCTGGCCGTCCGTCATGATGAAAATCTTCCGGATAAAGGGCGCAAACCGAAGGATGGAAGCAACGCAGTACCGGATTTCTCCGATACTCTTGAAACGCGTCGCGCCCGCAACGTCGTCGTTCCGGGCGGCTGAAGGATCAAGAAATCGCTGCCGCTTGGCGCGCAGCACCGGATCGTCCCCATCCACCCAGGGGACCAGCGCATCAATCGGGAAAGGGGCTGTCATACAAGATCTTTGAAACGGTCCGGGATCCGGACGATCAACCGATAGTTGAACATGGAAGGCTTGTTCCAGGCATAGGGAGGACGTACAAGGGTCTGGCAGGTCCGTGCCCAGGGAATGCAGCGGTCGAAATCACGGGCCTTCTTTTCCGTCACCAGCCGGATGGTCCGGGCCCGTTTGTGCATGTGCTTCTCCCAGCCCTGCGCCAGGCGGTCCTTGTCCTTGAACCGGTCCTCAATCCGCTTTTTGTCGAAATAGCCGAAGTGGAACAGATACAAGTCCTTGGCGATATGGAAATTATGGCCTTTGATCCGGTGGAAGCCACTTCCCCACAGAAGGGGACGGGCGATGATGGACGGCTTGGTATAGCGGGTCCCGACCTGGGCATAATGGCGCTGGTGCAGGAACGGTTCATCTTCCGTGATATCCGGTTCCTCACCCAGTTTCTGGCCGAAATCCAGGCCCAGGGCGGAAATGGAACTCTTGACATCCACCCCGTCCAGGTACTCCGCAAGGGTCTTCCCCAGTTTCGGATCCGGGATGATGAACTCGTCGGCATCCACGCCGATGACCAGGTCATATCCGCCGGAGAGCAGCGCCGCCGCCTTTTCAGAAAGGAATTTCAAGCGACCTTTTTCTGCCTCAACCACTTGCGTTCCGATCTTTTCCACCAGTTCCGCATGGGTTCCTTCACAAAAAGGAGCGATGGTCTGGTCCAGCCCATCGAAATAGATATACAGATTGTCGCGCCCCAATTGTGCACCGTAATACTGCACCCATTTCCGGAGATAGAAATCATCGTTCCGGACCATGGTGACTGCGGCGATTCTCTTCATATTCTTAAAACGTTTCAAAGGTTCAGTTCCCTCCTCGCAAATATCGCGCCGTATAGCCTTTGCCGGAGGCGGCCAGGTCTTCAGGCGTCCCGGCGAAGACCACTTCCCCGCCCCGGTCGCCCGCATCCGGTCCCAGGTCGATGACCCAGTCCGCGGCCCGGATGACATCCAGGTTGTGCTCCACGACGATGATGCTGTGCCCGTGGGCCAGCAGCACGTCGAAGGCCTTCAGCAACTTCTCGACATCGAAGAAATGCAGGCCCGTCGTCGGCTCATCGAACAGGAAGAGGATCTTCTTGTTGCTGTCCCCGCCCGTCATGCTGAGGAAATAGGCCAGCTTGATCCGCTGGCTCTCACCGCCGGACAGGGTACTGCTGCTCTGGCCGAGCTTGATATATGAAAGCCCCACATCCACCAGCGGCTGCAGCCGGGCGGCGATGGCCTTGGCTTCCGGTTCTTCCTGTGCGCCGAAGAAAGCGATGGCCTCTTCCACGCTCATGTTCAGGATGTCATCGATATTCTTTCCCTTGTAGCGGACTTCCAGGATATCCGGCTTGAAGCGCTTGCCGCCGCAAGCCTCGCAGACCATGGTCACATCCGCCATGAACTGCATCTCGATCTTGATGAATCCTTCGCCCTGGCATTCCGAGCAGCGGCCGCCGTCCTGGTTGAACGAGAAATAGGAAGGCGTATAGCCGTTGATCTTCGCATATTGCTGGGCGGCCATGAGCTTGCGGATGTCATCGTAGACCTTCAGATAGGTCACGGCATTGCTCCGGGAGCTCTTTCCAATCGGATTCTGGTCGACGTATTCCACCTGGCGGATCCGGTCCAGGTTGCCTGCCAGGCCGCGGAACGTGCCCGGAAGGCTGCCGGTCTCATTGATCTTGCGGAACAAGGCGGGATACAGGATATCCCCCACCAAAGAGGATTTGCCGCTGCCGCTGACCCCGGAGACGACGGTCAGGACCCCCAGCGGGAACTGGACGTCGACGTCCTTCAGGTTGTGTTCCATGGCGCCCTGCACCGTAATGGAATAGGACCAGGTCCGTTTCTCGCGCGGCGTGCGCAACCGCCGGCCGGTCAGGTATTGCAGGGTCAGGGAACGGTCCATGACTTTCTCGCTCACCTTGTCCCCGATCCTTCCCTGGAAGACGATCTCGCCGCCGGCGACACCGGCTTCGGGTCCCATATCGATCAGCACGTCCGCGGCCCGCATGATCTCCTCGTCATGCTCCACGACGATGACCGTGTTGCCGATGTCCCGCAGGCGCTTGAGCACATCGATCAGGCGGTCGGTGTCCCTGGGGTGCAGGCCGATGGAAGGTTCGTCGAGGATATACATCGAGCCTACCAGGCTGCTGCCCAGGGCCGTTACCAGGTTAATCCGCTGGCTCTCGCCGCCGGACAGGGTGTTGCAAGCCCGGCTCAGGGTCAGGTAGGACAATCCCACGTCCCGGATATAGGTCAGCCGCGTAGTCACTTCCTCTACGGCCTTGTGCACGATCCGTTCCTCATAGGGCGTCAACTGCAGAGTCCGGAAGAATTCGAGCAATTCATCCACGTTCATGGACAGGAGCTCGTGGATGTTCTTTCCGCCCACCCGGACATAGAGCGCATCCTGGCGCAGGCGGCTGCCTTTGCAGGCATGGCAGGTTGTCCGGCCGCTGAAACGGCTGAGCATGTATTTGTATTGGATCTTGTAGCGGTTGGACTCGACCCACTCGAAGAATTCGTTGATTCCCACGAAGGTCGTATCATCCCCCTCCTGGTACCGGGTGTTCCAGATTACGTCCCGCTGGGCCTCCGTCAGTTCGCAGTACGGCGTAAACAGCGGGATGCCGTATTTCTCGGCATTCTTGACCAGCAAGTCCTTGAACCAGCCCATCTTCTCACCGCGCCAGCAGGCGATGGCGCCATCGTAGATGGTCTTGGACTTGTCCGGGACGACGAGGTCCTCGCTGACACCGATGATCTTTCCCAGGCCGCCGCAGACCGGGCAGGCCCCCAGCGGACTGTTGAAACTGAACATATATTCGTCCGGCTCGCGGAAAGTCATGCCGTCCGCCTCGAACCGGTTCGTAAAGGTCTCCATGCGGCCGTCCCGCACCACGTGCATCCGGCCCTTGCCGACGCTGAAGCAATTCTCGACAGACGCATGCAACCGCGTGCGCAGGTCCTCGTCCGGGTCGGCGGGCAGTTTGGCACGGTCCACCAGCAAGTAGAGCCGGGACGGGAAATCCCCGGCTTCCGAACGCTTCATCACCTCCTCGATCGGGACGATCCCGTCGATCCAGAAACGGGAATACCCCTGTTCCTTGAGGGCCAGCATCAGTTCCACCTTGTCGGCGCGGTTTTCCCAGTCCAGGTCGGCCAGCAGATAGACCGCCGACGCCGTTCCGTCCAGCAGGAAGGCCATCACATCGTTGATGCCGTGGCACTTGACCTCGACGCCGCTGACCGGGGAAAAGGTCCGGCCGATCCGGGCGAAGATCATCCGCAGGTAATCATAGATTTCCGTCGTGGTGGCAACGGTCGAGCGCGGATTGCGCGTATTAACCTTCTGCTCGATGGCGATGGCCGGAGGAATACCCTCGATCGCTTCGACATCGGGTTTGGTCATCCGACCGAGGAACTGCCGCGCATAAGAGGAAAGGCTCTCGGCGAAACGGCGCTGTCCCTCCGCGAAGAGGGTGTCAAAAGCGAGGGAAGACTTGCCGGATCCGGAAATGCCCGTAACAACGACGAACTTTCCCCTGGGGATTTTCACCGTCAGGTTCTTCAAGTTGTTGACCTTCGCTCCTTTTATGATGATGTTTCCTTCTGCCGGCATCGTTGATATCTAGGTAAGGAATGCAAATATACACATAATTCCGCGGAAAAGGAAATACGCCATTTTGACACTAAATAATGCCATTTTGTCAACATAGCATGCCAAAATGTCTACCTTTTGAATAATTTATGGCATTGGTGCAGGAATTGCCATATCCTAAGTCGTCCGGCGGTCAAGACCCCGGAACCGAAACAGAAAGTAAAACAATTAAAAGTATAGGAGGTAATCACTATGGTACCTGTAAGAAGAAACCAGAACTGGATGTCGAACATCTTCAACGACATTTTTGACGACAATTTCATGGTCCGCACCAGCACGACCGCTCCGGCGATCAACGTGGTGGAGAAAGATCGCAGCTACGAGCTGGAGCTGGCGGCTCCGGGCATGACCAAGGAAGACTTCAACGTCACCCTTGACAACGAAGGCGACCTCGTCATCAAGATGGAGAAGAAAGCCGAAAACAAGGAAGAGGGCGAAAAGGGCCACTACCTGCGTCGCGAATGGAACTACACCAAGTTCCAGCAGACGATGCTCCTTCCGGACGACGCCGACCGCGAAAAGATTTCCGCAAAGGTGGAGCATGGCGTGCTGAGCGTCAGCATCCCCAAGATCGCGAAAGTCAAGGCGGAAGACACCAACCGTCTGATCGAAATCCAATAAGGATTACAAAGCCTTGAAGGAAACCCGGTCACGGGTTCCCTTTTCAGACACGGCCTCGAAGACCGTGTCTTTTTCGTCCATGCTGACCGGGAACGACCAGATCACGCCGGTCGGATCGCCGCTGGCCGACTGCCGGGCAATCTCCGTTCCGTTCTTGTAAAGGGTCAGGCCCGGCGCATTGCTGTAGACCGTCAGGATGAATTCCTGGCCGGCCGGGCGGGCTTCCAGACGACGACCGGCGATGTACACGGTCTCGACATCGTGGTTCCACCAGGACTTATAGAGATAGAAGGAATCCTTCTTCGTCTTCCGGTCGCGGGTCACCAAACCCTTGTCATTCATATACATCCGATTCTCGTTCGGGGTGAAGTTCACGCCATCCGCGCTGTCGGTGAAACCTTCCTTGCGGTTGGCCACCGGGAAGTCGAACAGGATCCAGATGGAGGTGAAGTTCAGCCAAGGCATCCGGGCGATCTGCTGGGCATGGCACTCGTGGAAACGATTGCCATATTCTTCGAAATGGAAGTTGTTTTCCGGCGCCTGCAGACGGGCCTCATCCCAGGTGTGGGCAAACGGATTGACACCGGCGCCATATTCGGAGATGTTGGACACGCCCATCGTATCCCGGATCCAGGTCATGTTCTCCGTCAGCTTGTCCATCCGGCCGAAGTCGTAGTACCAGCCATGGTAGCGGTTCTCAGAGAAGAAATCGCCCTTCAGGGTCGTATAGCCGTCGCGGCCGTAGACGGAATCATCGGTCACGCCGACCAGGCGGTCCGGATCCAGCGTCTTCGCCTCATCGTACAGCAGGGCGGTTTCCTTTACCGCGCGCGCGGCATCGAACGCACCCTGGTAACGGTTGTTATTGCCCCAATTATCGACTTCATTCCACAGCCCCCAGAATACGATGGACGGGTGGTTGTACAGGCTGCCGATCATCTCGCGAAGCTGCTGGTGGAGGTTGTCGAAATAGGCCGGTTCAGCCCGCACGCCGCAGACATTGACCCACGGGATCTCCGTCTGCACGATCAGGCCGAGGCGGTCCGCTTCACGGAAAGCCCGGTCGTTGTGCGGATAGTGGGCCAGCCGGACGAAGTTGGCACCCAATTCCTTAACGATCTCATAATCAGCCTTGTAGTCAGATGCATCCAGGGCCGTCGCCTTGCCGTCGAGGTCCTGATGGATCGACGTGCCCCGCAGCGGATACGGCTGCCCGTTCAGGAAGAAACCCTCCTGCGCATCGGCCCGCAAATACCGGAAACCGACCTCGGTCGAGACCTTGTCCAGGGTCCGGAAAAGGGCGCCTTTGATCCGGAGTTCCGCCGTATACAGGTACGGGTCCTTCGTCCCGTTCCAAAGGTGGGGCCGGGCGATGTCATGCTCGACCGTATACTGGACCGACTCCCCGGCAGGGACCGTCACCTTTTCCGATTTTTTCGCGACAATCCGGCCCGAAGCATCTTTCAAACAGGAGATGACCGTAACCTTGCGCTCCTTGCCGGCAGAGACCAGGGTAGCGGACAACTGTGCCTTGGCGGCTTCATCCGAAACCTCGGGCGTACGCACATGCAGCCGGTAGATACCCTGCCGGACAGGGCAGAAATACACCGGACCCATCTCCAGCAAATGCGCCGGATTGTGCAGGCCGCCGTTCTTGTTGAAATCCGAGCTGACCGGCGCCAACTGGACATCCTCATGGTTGTCGCAGATCACTTCCAGCACATGCTTTCCCTTGCCTTCGAGCCGGACGGTGAAAGGCGTATAGCCGCCCTTGTGCGTCGCGACGGTCTTCCCGTCCAGCCGGATCTCGGCAGCCTGGGCGGCGCCTTCCAGCAACAGGAAGGAGCGCTTCCCGGAAAGACGGACTTCGCGTTTATAATTCGCCGTCCCACGGTAATAGGAGGCGGAATGCCCGTCTTCCGCATTGTAGGAATGCGGCACGGTAACTTCGGTCCAGGTCGAGCCGTCCTTGCTGAAAGACCAGCGGTCAAGCTCTTGGACCTTGGGGGCATAATTCTGGGCGGAAACGGAAAGGGCCAGCGATGCGGCGCAGCACAGGATCAGGATTTTCTTCATTGGGGTCGATACATTTCGGTTTGAGTGTAAAATTAGCAAGAATTCTCTTGAAAACAAACGGATTATTCTTATCTTGGGCTTACACAAGAAAAGCCAATATGATCAACCCCATCTATTCTCCGTCTCCGGACCGCTATGAAAGCGGCATCCGGTATCGTCGTTGCGGCCGCAGCGGCATCCGCATCCCCGAGATCGCCCTCGGTTTCTGGCACAATTTCGGCGACGTCGACCCCCTGGCCCGCTCGTTCGAAATGGCCCACTACGCCTTCGACCACGGCATCGTCCACTTCGACCTGGCCAACAACTACGGCCCGTCCTACGGCTCCGCGGAAGAGACCTTCGGCCAGATCATGCGCAAATCCTTCGCGCCCTACCGCCACGAACTCTTCATCTCTTCCAAGGCCGGCTTCGACATGTGGCCCGGCCCCTATGGGGAATGGGGATCCCGCAAGTACTTGATGAACAGTCTCGACCAGAGTCTCAAGCGGATGAACCTCGACTACGTGGACCTGTTCTATTCCCACCGCTTCGACCCCGAGACCCCGCTGGAGGAGACCATGCAAGCCCTCGTGGACATCGTCCGCAGCGGCAAAGCCCTCTATGCCGGCATTTCGAACTATCCGTATGAGGCCGCGGAATTCGCCTACAAGTACCTGCGCGACAGGGACGTCCCCTGCCTGCTCCACCAGGTCCGCTACAACATCCTCAACCGTGAGCCGGAGCAGGACGGTGTCCTCGACCAGGCCAAGGCTTCCGGCAGCGGCTTCATCGCCTACTCCCCGCTCGCCCAGGGCCTGCTGACCGGCCGCTATCTGAACGGCATCCCGGCAGATTCCCGCATGGCCAAGGAGCATTTCCTGAAATCCTCCGTCCTCACCCCCGAGCTCCACGCCCGCCTGGTCCGCTTGAACGAAATCGCCGCCCGGCGCGGCCAGACCCTCGCCGAGATGGCCCTCGCCTGGTGCCTCAAGGACGACCGGGTTACCAGCGTCATCGTCGGCACCAGCAGCGTCCGCCAGCTGGACGATGACTTCAAAGCCCTCGAAAACATCCAATTCACCCCCGAAGAACTCGCAGCCATCGATGCCGCGGTCCTCGGTTGAAACCACTTCTGATCATGAAAAAGTCCATTCGCATGGCCCTGCTAGCAGCCGCCCTGATCTCCCCCGCCCTGAAGGCCCAAGAGGTCACCAGCATCCTCCAGGTGCTGGACACCAAGACCGGAAAGATCCGCGTCGTCCAGGAATTCCCCTATCTGATCGAGGCCCCGAACTGGACCCACGACGGGAAATGGCTCATTTATAACACCCGCGGCCAGATCTGGCGCATCTCCTCCGATGGCGGCGAGTCCACCCAGATCCCTACCGGCGAGGTCATGGGCTGCAACAACGACCATGTCCTGTCCGCCGACGGGAAACAGATCGCCGTCAGCGCCCAGACCGCATCCCTGCGCGGTTCCCGGATTTTCATCCTGCCGCTCGAAGGCGGGGATCCCCGCCTCGTCACGCCCCAGTCTCCCAGCTATCTCCATGGCTGGAGCCCGGATGGCCAGACGCTCTGCTACTGCGCAGAAAGGAATGGCAATTATGATGTCTATACCATCCCGGCCACCGGGGGCGAGGAGACTCGCCTGACCACCGCCGACGACCTGGATGACGGACCGGAGTACTCCCCGGACGGGAAATACATCTGGTTCAACTCCGTCCGCAGCGGCCTGATGCAGGTCTGGCGGATGCGTGCCGACGGCTCCGACCAGCGGCAGATGACCTTCGACGAGGACCTGAACTCCTGGTTCCCGCACGTCTCTCCCGACGGAAAGAAAGTGGTGTTCATCGCCTACCACAAAGGCGACTTGAAGCCCAACGAGCACCTGGCCAACAAGAATGTGGTCCTGCGCATGATGACGGCCAAGGGCAAGAAGGTCCGCACCATCCACACCCTTTTCGGCGGCCAGGGCACCATCAATGTCAATTCCTGGGCCCCGGATTCCCGGCACATCGCATTCGTAAGCTATCGTCTGCCATAACCGGCCGTCCTGCCTTATATTGCGGTCCGTTTCTCCCGAATCGGGATGGAATGGATCGCTTTTTTCATCGGGAATCCTTATCTTTGCAAACACATATACCAACTACGATGGACTACAAGGAATATTTGAAATTCTATCCCGACTTCCCGGTACCGGGAGTCAATTTCGTCGACATCATCCCGCTGATGCAGGACAAAGCGCTGTTCCGCAGCCTGATCACGGACCTGGGGGCCCTTTGTGCCAGCCCGAACATCCTCGCCCCGGAAGCCCGCGGTTTCCTGTTCGGTGCCCCGATGCTCATCGGCACGGACAACATCCAGCGGATGATCCCGCTCCGCAAGAAGGGCAAACTCCCCCATGCGGAAGGAGACCTGATCTGCGTCGACATCATCAAGGAATACGGGAAAGACCAGGTATTCTACCGCCGGTCCGACCTGGTCGCCTGCATTGCGGAAGACGGATTCATCAACGTCACCTTCTTCGACGATGTGCTGGCTACCGGCGGCACGGCGGAGGGCATTATCCAAAGCCTTAACAGCCAAGTGGTCACCATCGAAGGCAAAACGTACCCGGTCCGCGTCACCGACTGCGTCTTCCTCGTGGAACTCGACGACCTGTGCGGCCGGGTGAAGCTGGAGCCGATCGCCCCGGTCAAATCGCTCATCCACCTTTAGGATTTTTTGCAGAAGATTTTTCAGAAAAAATTTGCAGAATCCGAAATTGTCCCTATCTTTGCATCCGCGTTCGACAAAAACGCCTGAACAAAGCCTGGTGCGGTAGTTCAGCTGGTTAGAATGCCGGCCTGTCACGCCGGAGGTCGAGGGTTCGAGTCCCTTCCGCACCGCAAAAAAGTCCAACCCGAAAAGGTTGGATTTTTTTGTTGTATGCTGGTCCCACAACCCTCGACCTCCGCACCCCCCCGAGTCCTCGACCGCGACATCCCGGTTTGTACAAACGAAAGGGTACCAAACGCCATTTTCATGTACAAACCCGCCACAAATAAGGAAAAAGGCCGAATTCCGACAGGGTTTGTACACAAAAAAAGCCCGGTACGACGTTTCCGATGTACAAACCCAAAATAGCAGATCACTGCGGTATTTCCGGATTTTCTTCATATCTTTGTCTCGAAAGCATCAAGAGTGCCCCATGAGGGCCACCAACCGAGCAGGCCAGATGCCACGGTGGTAAAAGCGATGCGGATTGTTCAATCAAAAACAACTCTGTTCTATGTCACAGATTTCATCTCAGGCGGCGGAACTGCGCCGTCAGCAGTTGGAGTACAGCACTTCCATCACGAAACTGTATTCCCGTCATGCATCAACCCTGTTCGCCCACTTTGACGAGTGGAAGGACAACGACGCCTTCTATTTCATCGAGTTACGGCTCAATATGGCCTATGTCGCGTCCAGCGGGCTGATTGCAGAAATCGCCCATCCACCGTACTATCTCGGAACAATGGTCCGGAACACCTTGTTACATCCGGAACTGTTCGCGTGCGAATGTCCCCACGGACACCGGGCGTATGCCTATACCTATAGCGGCTCACCTCTGTCCGGCAGTGTCTCCCAGGCAATGGCCTGTCCGGTGTGCGGATGGAACCAATGGATACCGCAAAGCGGCTGGCACTCCCGGAGCAGGGCGCTGACTGCGATCCAGGCCGAGGACCAGAAGCGCCTGCGATCCGTAAAAAAGTCCGATCCGGATTTCCATCCTGCCGACCTGCGGGATTTGCTGCGCAGCCTGGGCGTTCCTGAAGAAGAGTGCACCCTGCCTCCGATCGAAAAGAAGATCCAGCGATCCGAACATGGAGGCATCATCTTCCAACGGGATCCGTACGGCGGCGTAAAGGTCGAAGATACCCATACCGGACAAGTTACCTGTCACCGATGGAACGGTATCAGCGAATAATATGATTCAAACACAATCGCAAGAGGCTGGAAACAACAGGCTTGCGCTACCAGAGCTTCTCGTCCATCATTTAAACCGGTCGAAACGCAGGAGCTCGGACTGCAGGGCATCCGGATCCGGGGCGCTGTCCGGATGGAAGAGGGAGACCGTGGTCTTGCTTCCGGCATCGGACCAGTTGCCGACAACCCGGCCGTCCTGCAGCATCACGTTCCAGAACGTACCGCTGTTGTCGTGGGCATGGTGCCGGTGGTCCGGATGCAAGACGACGTGCCGGCTTTTGTAACCGATCAGATATTCATCGTACGCGGGAAGCAAGTGGACCCGCCCCTGTCGAAAGCCGCGTGTACGACTGTCGCAGTGAATGTAATAGGTCTCCCCTTTCCAACGCACCGTGTCAAGTTCCTTATCCAGGGACGCGATCGCCTTGCGACAGTCGCTGATATTGAGCCCGCTCCACCAGACAAAGTCCTGCAGCGTCGCCGGCGAATGGCTGCGGAAGTATTTCCGGGCAAGGAGGGCCAAGGCTTCTTCGCGCGGCAAAGGAGCGAAAGAAGGAATCCGCTCCGCCGTCAGCGCCAGCGTCCGTTTCTGCGGGTGAAGGACCCCGGAGCAAAGCAGGCCCGAAAGCTCCGCCAGGCGGATATGATAGGACAGCCGGTGGTCATCCATCCGGATATCCCGCTCGGCCAGGGCCCGGGCCAGATCCTCTTTCAAGACGTCATTACGCCCGGAAACCACATCGGCGAAAATGCCGCTGATCCACGCCTCTTCCTCCGGGGAAATATCGACCCCGTTGGCATGCATCCAGCCGCGCAGCCCGCCAAGGGCCTTGCGCCGGCACAAGGAAAGCATCCAGGCATAGTCCTCCGCCGCCACCAGCTGCCAGGTCGTCCGCAGCAGGTGTGTACGGATGATCTTCCCGCTGTCGTAATCACGTGCAAAGGCTTTCGCTGACGGTCGCTTCGTCCGCATGCCCACCGCCCAGCGCATCATCCGGTAGTCCTGTGCCTGCATGGCACCCATCCACGAGACCACCTCGTGGGGCGAAGAAAACTGCGGGCAGATGAGCTGCTGGTTCAGCAGGCGGGCGGAAACAGGATTCATTTCAGGCTGTCATAGATGCCGATCACCTTTTGGTTGGCGGCACGAAGGCCCGCTTCATCCATCTTGATAACCTTCCGGTCGTAAGTCATCAGGCCGTTCACCTCGATCTCCACATCGGTCGTCTGGGTGTAGACGGCTGCTGCGCATCCCTGGCGGACCAGGTCGCCGAGCTGCTCGGCAAAACGCTCATACTCAGCTAATACTTCTTCTCCGCTCTTGTACTGCACATAGCCCCAGTTGCGGTCCGGCTGCCACAGATGGCCCTCGACCGCCAGGCCGATGCCACCGTATTCGCCCAGGACATTGACCAGCGCCGGATCCCACAGCGGCATCTCCGGATTCGGATAATGATGGACATCCAGGATGTCGCCCAGTCCGCGGACGAAGTTGCCGCCCGAAGCCGGATTGACCAGCCGGGTCGGATCCGCCTGCTTGGTGAAGGCCACGACGGCCGGCGTGTCGAACTGCGCCCAACCCTCGTTGAAGGGTACCCAGACAACGATGGACGGATGGTTTTTCAGCTGGGCGATGATCTCGCCCCATTCCTTATAATAGGTCGCCCGGCCCGACGCGGGAATCTCCCAGTCGGTACCGTCATAGTCGTAGTTATGCCAGCTGTTGTGCCGGCTGTCGGTCATCGACGGCATATCCTGCCATACCAGGATACCCAGCTTGTCGCACCAGTAATACCAGCGCTCCGGTTCGACCTTGATATGCTTGCGGATCATATTGAATCCGAAGTCCTTGGTCTTCTCGATATCGAAACGAAGGGCCGCGTCCGTCGGTGCCGTGTACAGTCCGTCCGGCCACCAGCCCTGGTCCAGCGGACCGAAGTGGAAAAGCGGCTTTCCGTTGAGAGCCATCCGCTTATGTCCCTCGGCATCCTCCACGATGGAGATGTCCCGCAGCGCCGTGTATCCTTCCACCTCATCCAGCACTTTTCCATTCCGGATATACTTAACTTTCAATCCGTAGAGATAAGGGTCATCCGGCGACCAGCAGTGCGGCGCATCCACCTGCATCGTCACCGGCTCGCCCGGAGCGGCAGCCACCTCAGCGGCTCCGTCCAGTGCGAAGACAACCTGGTCTCCAGCCTGGGAACCCTCTACGGCGGCGGAAAGCACAACCCTGCCGTCCGCATGCCCCTCCGCCGTATAGGAGCGGATATACGACTTCGGAGCCGGTTCCAGCCACACGCTCTGCCAGATTCCGCTGACGGCCGTATACCAGATGCCGGAAGGATGGGACACCTGTTTGCCACGCGGCTGGGCGTCGTTGTCGGTCGCATCCAGCACACGCACCCGCAGCGTCTGCGGTCCCGATCCGGTCAGGTAAGGAGCGATGTCGAAGGAGAAATGCGTATAGCCGCCCGTATGGGTACCGACGGGTTGTCCGTTGACCCAGACATCAGTCTGCCAGTCGACGGCCTCGAAATGAAGGAGCAGACTCCCCTTCCGCCATTTCTTCGGCACCGAGAATGTCGTCTCATACCAGAGCGCATCTTCCGCCGTGAATGTACGGCCTACGCCGGAAAGGGCGGATTCGACCGCGAACGGCACCAGAATCTTTCCATCAAACGCCTGAGGCTCAGCGTCCTTTGTCGTGATGGCATAGTCCCAGAGTCCGTTCAGGGACTGCCACTGCCCGCGGACCATCTGCGGACGCGGATACTCCGGAAGCACGGCGGCGGGATCGAGATCTTCCGCAAAGGATGTCAGGATATGGTCTCCGGCCGGCGACCAGTCAAAGGATTCGGAATTACCGGCACACCCGGCCAAAAGCACGGCGCATGCGCAAAAAGACAAGGAGAGTCTCAGTTTCATGGTTTGAAATATTTTACGTCTGATACAAATTTACTATTTTTGTGTGACAACCGAATAAATCAAAGGGTTTTTATGTATTCTTTCCTCCTCTGTCTGGCTGCCCTTGTCATCGGGTATCTCCTATACGGGACTTTTGTCGAAAAAGTGTTCGGCGCCGATGCAACCCGGCCCACCCCGGCGATCACCAAAGCCGACGGCATCGACTTCATCCCGATGCCCACTTGGAAAGTTTTTATGATCCAGTTCCTGAACATTGCGGGAACCGGTCCGATCTTCGGTGCCATCATGGGCGCCAAGTTCGGTCCGGCCTCCTACCTCTGGATCGTCCTCGGATGCATCTTCGCCGGAGCCGTCCATGACTACCTGAGCGGCATGCTGTCGGTCCGTCACGGCGGCGTCGGCCTGCCGGACCTGGTCGGGACCTACCTCGGAAAAGGGACCCAGCGGGTCATGCTCTGTTTCTGCGTCCTGCTCCTGCTGCTGGTCGGTGCGGTCTTCGTCTACAGCCCTGCGGAGATTCTCAAGGACATGGCCGGCGACGGCACGTCGAAGTCGTTCATGATCTGGGCAGGCGTCATCTTCGTCTATTACATCATCGCGACCCTCATGCCGATCGACAAGATCATCGGCAAGATTTACCCGGTTTTCGCCATCGCCCTGATTTTCATGGCCCTTGCCCTGATGATCGGGCTCTTTGTCAAATGGCCTTCCCTCCCCGAACTCTGGGACGGACTATACAACCGGGGACCGTCCGTCGGCGTGACCGGACAGCCCATCTTCCCCTGCCTTTTCATCACCATCGCCTGCGGAGCGATCAGCGGCTTCCATGCCACCCAGAGCCCTCTCATGGCGCGCTGCATGAAAAATGAACGCCTCGGCCGGCCGGTGTTCTACGGCGCCATGATCACCGAAGGCATGGTGGCCCTGATCTGGGCGGCCGTCAGTTCCTGGTTCTTCTTTGACGGAGGCGCGGCCTCGGTCGGCGCTGACATGACGGCCTCCGCCCCGACCGTCGTCACCCTCGTTTCGAAGAGCTGGCTGGGCACGCTGGGCGCCATCCTCGCCCTGCTCGGCGTCGTGGCAGCCCCGATCACCAGCGGCGACACGGCCCTGCGCAGCGGGCGCCTGATCATCGCCGACGCCCTGCACTTCGACCAGAAGACACGCCGCAACCGCCTGGCCATCAGCATCCCGATGTTCCTGCTCGTCGCCCTCCTCCTCTGGTACAACATCTCCGATGTCAACGGGTTCAATACCATCTGGCGGTACTTCGGATGGGCCAACCAAACCCTGTCCGTCTTCACGCTCTGGGCCATCACCGTCTACCTCTGCAAAAGCCACAAGGGTGCCTATTACCTGATCACCCTGCTGCCGGCCTGTTTCATGACAGCCGTCTGCACGACCTATATCGCCACCGCCAAGATCGGCCTGAACCTGCCGATGTCGTGGAACCAGGCCCTGGGCATCGGCGTATTTGCGCTTTCCGCCGTTCTTTTTTATATTTGGAAATCCCAAAAGCAAAACAAACAATAACCCGCATATGTTAGACAAAGAAAGAGGGCTGTATGTAGCCCACTGCGAAAACGGCCCGATCAGCATCGTGGGCAAGATGGCCAACCGGCACGGCCTGATCGCCGGCGCCACCGGTACCGGTAAAACCGTTACCCTCCAGGTCCTGGCCGAAACCTTCTGCCAGGCAGGCGTTCCCTGTTTCATGGCCGACATGAAAGGCGACCTGTCCGGTATCAGCCAGGTCGGTAAACTGTCCGGCTTCATCAGCAAGCGGCTGCCGGAATTCGGCATCGAAGATCCCCAGTTCCAAAGTTGCCCGGTCCGTTTCTTCGACGTCTTCGGCGAGCAGGGCCATCCCATGCGCGCCACGGTCTCCGGCATGGGGCCGCAGCTGCTGGCCCGCCTGCTGGAACTCAATGAGACACAGACCGGCGTATTGAGCATAATCTTCCGTATCGCCGACGACAAGGGCCTGCTGCTGATCGACATGAAAGACCTGCGGGCGATGGTCGACTTCGTGGGCCGCAACGCGGAAGAGTTTACGACGGAATACGGCAATGTCTCCAAGGCCAGCGTGGGCGCGATCCAGCGGGCGCTGCTTACCCTGGAAGACCAGGGAGCCGACAAGTTCTTCGGAGAGCCGGAATTCGATGTCTACGACCTGCTGCAGTGCGAAGGCGGGAAGGGTGTCATGAACGTCCTGGCCGCCGACCAGCTGATGATGCGTCCGAAGCTCTATTCCACCTTCCTCCTCTGGCTCCTGTCCGACCTGTATGCCCGCCTGCCCGAAGTCGGCGACCTCGACCTGCCGAAGCTGGTCTTCTTCTTCGACGAGGCCCACATGCTCTTCGACGGCACCTCCAAGGCCCTGACCGACAAGATTGAACAGGTTGTCCGCCTCATCCGCTCCAAGGGCGTGGGCGTCTATTTCGTGACCCAGTCCCCGACCGATATCCCCGAGGCCATCCTCGGCCAGCTCGGCAACCGTGTCCAGCACGCCCTGCGTGCCTTTACCCCGAAGGACCAGAAGGCCGTGAAGACCGCGGCGGATACGTTCCGTCCGAACCCGGCCTTCAAGACCGCCGATGCCATCATGGAGCTTGAGACCGGCGAAGCCCTCGTTTCCTTCCTCGACGAGAAAGGCTCCCCGCGCATGGTTGAACGCGCCAAGATCCTGTTCCCTCTCAGCCAGATCGGTGCGATCACGGAGGACCAGCGGGCGGACCTGATCAAGAAGTCCCGTCTGTTCGGCCGCTATGACAAGGCGATCGACCGTGAGAGCGCCTTCGAGATCCTGCTCAAGCAGGCGGAAGAAGCCGCCGCACAGGAAGAAGAGGCCAAAGCCGCGGCGGAAGAAGCCAAACAGCAGGAGAAGGAAGAGAAGGAGAAGGCCAAGAAGAAAGGCAAAGGCATGGGCAGCAAGATTCTCGGTGCCGTTGCTACGGCCATCGCGGCCAGCCTGGCCAAGAGCGTCGGCAGCGCCGTTTCCGGAGCCGTCAACGGAAAGAGCACTTCGTCAAAGTCGAAAACTACGACCAAGTCCGCAGCCGGAAAGGCAGCCAGCTCTGCAGCGCAGGCGGCGACACGGACTCTCACCAAGGAGCTGACCCGCAGCATCCTTGGCAACCTGATCAAATAGCAGGTTTACTGAAAGAACGAGAAGTGTACGCGACTGTACTTCTTCTCCTTGATGAAATGGGGATGGGTCTCGAAAGAGTGCTCGTCCCCATGTTCTAATATGAACCAGCAGTCCGGATGGAGGATATCGGAGGCGAATACCTTGTCCGGAAGGGTTGCCAGATCTTCCAGGGCATAGGGCGGATCGGCAAAGACGATATCGAATTTCTCCTGGCACAGCGGCAGGAATCCGAAAACGTTGTGGCGGACGACCGTCAGCTGATCCGCAATCCCCAGCTGGGCCGCCGTACGGGAAATGAAGGCGGCATGGACGGGGTTCATCTCAACCGTCCAGACATGGCCGGCGCCACGGGAGATGAATTCATACGAAATCGCCCCGGTACCGCCGAAAAGGTCGAGCACCTTGAGGTCTTCGAATTCGTACTCATTCCCGATGATGTCAAACAGGGCCTCCCGGGCGAAATCCGTCGTCGGACGGGCCTTGAAGCCGGCAGGAGGATCGATGGTTTTGCCTTTCAGACGGCCGCCGATGATCCTCATAGCACTTCAACGGCTTTGAAATAACGGTACAGGGACATTTCCTGCTCCTGGGCCAGCGGCGTCCGGAAACAGACCGTAGAGATCTCGGGATTCAGCTGGAGCTTTTTCAGGGCCAGGAAAATGAAATACTCCGCCGTCGTAAAATCGGCGGCCTGGAAGACGTTGGCCAGCCGGAGGCTGCCGCCCTGGGCGATCGCCATGTGCAGCCACCCGTCCATATAGGAGCAAAGGATCTTATTGTACTCCGGGCAGTTGCCGAGCTCTTCCAGGATATAGTACAACTCCGGCAGGACGCGGGCCGGGTGGCCGGAGGTCGTATACACCGTCTGGCTGATGGCCCGGGACAGGGTCTCGTCCATGCTGTTGGAGAAAACCAGCATGGCGCCCCGGGAAGGGACTTCCACGTAATCCACCGCATCGGTATCCCGCAGGGCGACCACCTCCGACAAAGCCTGACGCGCCGTCAGCGGATCGAAGAAATGGACCGGGACCAGGGTGCATTTCGGGGTCAGCAGGGAAATGTCGACCCGGTCGTAGCGGCGCTGGAATTCCGGCGTCGTAAAAATACGGTCGGCACCGAGCCATCCCGAAGATCGGCCGGTCCCGTCCTGGTAAACCTTAAAAGAATATCCACTCAAGGAAACTTGAATGGATATTCTGCTGTCTGTGTATGTCTCTGTCATACAGATAAGCCGGAGAGGACTACTCCCAGTTACCTGCGTTGTTGTTCGGAGCGGAGATGCTGCCGACCTGGAGGCCTTCGAAACGGTTCTGGGCCTTCTTTTCGGCATCGAGGTTGATGCGCAGCTGGTTGTCAAGTCCCTTGAGGAGCTTCTTGTAAGGCATGCGGGCCTCGAAGAGCGGAACATCCACACCGGAAACCTTCTTGATGGCAGCTTCCATTTCGGTCAGCTGTTTGCCGGAGAACGGGATGTACTTGAGGGAATCCGGAACGAAATCCTTGCGGCTGTTGAAGAGGGTATCCCGCACCGGGATTTCGCTCTTGACGGTAAAGACGAGGTTCTTGTCACCGGCCTGGTACATCTTGTAGAGGTCCTGAGGGGTGATTTTCTTGTTGGCTTTCTTGATGGCGTCGGTGTGCGCAACGGCCAGGGAGTCATCGTTGGAACCAACCTGCATAAGGACTTCCATCTTGCCGGTGTTGTAGAAGAGGATCAGGGAATCGATGGTCGAGGCAAACTTTCCGTTCACGCTCTTGTAAGCAACCTGAAGGTCACGGATATCTTTCATACGCTGGATACCCACGCTCTCACGGGCCTTGACGGCCTTGTTGAACTTAACCGGTTCCTGGATGCTCTGCACGATCTTGTAGGCCAGACCTGCGATCACAAAAAGGAGCAAGATGCTCACAATCGTCTTAACTGCTTTGTTCATTATGTTTGTGTTTTATAATATTCAAAACTCCGACAAAGTTAGAAAAATGATTTATCAAATGCAATATAATTTGTAAATTTGCGCTCGGATTTTAGAAATGCCATGGACCGGATTGACAACAGCAAGACCGCCTCACTGCGCGACATCTTCCAAAAGTCGATGCAGATCGTAACGGTTTCCCACACGCGCCCCGACGGGGATGCCGTGGGAAGCAGTTTCGGGATGGCCCGCTGGCTGCGCAGCCGGGGCAAACAGGTGACCACGATCTTTCCGGATCCGGTCCCTGCCACGCTGGATTTCCTGTTCACGGACGCGGACCGCAATGCCTGCCTGTTTTACACGGAGAGCCCTGCCGCCTGCGCCGAAGCCCTGCAGGCCGCGGACCTGGTGGTCTGCCTCGATTTCCCGCAGTTCCGCCGGGCGGAAGGCCTGGAGCCTTTCCTGCGGGACAGCAAGGCCTGCAAAATCCTGATCGACCACCATCCCGGGCCGGAAACGGGTTCTTTCGACCTTTGCTTTTCCGAAACGGACATCTCTTCCGCGTCCGAACTGGCCTTCTGGGTGCTCGACGCCATCGGGGCGCAACTGCCCTTGGATGCGGCCACAGCCCTGATGGCCGGCATGACGACGGATACCAACAATTTCGCCAATTCCACCTTCCCTTCCACCCTGGAAATGGCGGCCCGCATGCTGGACCTCGGCGTGGACCGGGACGCCTTGATCGCTGACATATACCATAGTTACGATGAACGGCGCCTGCGCGCCATGGGACTTCTCCTTCAGGAGATGACCCTGACACCGGACGGCGTCGCCTACATGATCCTGTCTGCGGAAAGACGCGACGCGCTCGGTCTGGGTGACGGCGACACGGAAGGTTTCGTCAACCTCCCCCTGGCCATCCGGGACGTCCGCATGAGCATATTCCTCCGCGAAGAAGAAGGCGTCTACCGGGTATCCATCCGCTCCAAACGGGGCTGCTCCGCCAAGCAAATGGCGAGCAAATGGTTCCATGGCGGAGGACATGAAATGGCCGCCGGCGGGAAGCTGTTTTTCCCGCAAGACATCCCGACCCCGGTCGACGCGGCCGCCTATATTGAGAAAGTGACCCATGAAGACCTTTGCTAAGATACTCTTCCTGATCGGATTGGCCGTACTGGTGCCGGCGTGCTCCAAAAGCAGCACGGAGGCCCTGTTTGCCAATCAGGAGACCCAGATCGAGAACTTCCTGAACAGTCAGCTCTCCGCCAATCCGGAGGCCTATACCATCAGTAAAGGCGGTACCCAGCGCCTGGTCCTGACCGAAGGCAGCGGCGACGAGCTCAAGGGCGACGGTACCCTCTCCTTTTATTGGGCGGGTTATGTACTGACCGGTTCTTCCCTGTCCGCCTCCAATCTCTTCGGGACCAACTCCCTCGAAGTCGCTGAAGAGGCCGGCTGGGACACGGAAGACACGGACGCCTTCACAATCCGCACCATGGGACTCGGGGAACTGGCCGGGGCCCTTCGCGACGGGCTGACCGGCGTCAAGGACGGACAGGAATGCATCGTCCTCTTTTCCGGCAAATATGGGTTTACGAACAAGCCGTTAGGCACGATTCCTGCAAATGCAGCACTGGCTTACCACTTCTGGGTGGAAAGCATCAGCAATGACTAAGATTATGAAAACAAACAAGATAGCATGGCTGCTCATCGGAGCGGCACTCCTTACGGGATGCGCCAAGAGCGTGTCCACCTCCGACAACGAGGACAACCGGACCTATATCGAGGCCTGGCTGGCGAAAAACCATCCTGGCGTCAGCGCTTCCGGGACCGGCATCTATATCCTGGAAGACAAGGCCGGAACCGGGACGGCCTACAACGGCCAGGAATACGTCTATATCCGCTTTACCACCAAGGACTTGAACGGGAATATCTCCACGACGACGGATGCCAAGACCGCCCAGCAGCTCGGGATCTATGACAAGACCTATTTCTATGGTCCCGAGGTCATCTATGCCGGAGGCCAGTCCCTCAACGTCGGTGTGGAAGACATGCTGAAAGGCATGAAGGTCGGCGGCACCCGGACGGCCCTGATCCCCAATTGGCTCATGGGATACAAACGGTATGACGATGCCGAGACGTATTACAAGAAAGCCAGCGCCTCCGACTATTCCAACACCATCTATACCATCACGTTGGAAGACACGTTTACCGATGAGACCGCCTGGGAGACCGACTCCCTCGCCAGGTACCTTTGGGAGGCATACCCGTATATCCCGAAGGTAGAGGACGGACTTTACTACCAGAAACTCGCCGGCACGAGCACCCATGCCATCCCGGCAGACACCACCGTCTACATCAATTACACCGGCCGCCTGCTGAACGGCCAGGTCTTTGACACGACGGATGAGAAGACCGCCAAGATTGCGGGCATCTATTCCAGCAGCAAGACCTATGAACCCACCCAGGTCAACTGGGGAGAGACCTACTCCGACCTGAGCATGGGATCCAGCGGTTCCACCATGATCGAAGGTTTCGCCAAGACGCTGTTCCAGATGCATCCCGGAGAGAAAGGCATCGGCGCTTTCATCTCCGGCAAGGGATACGGTTCCTCCGGTTCCGGAAACATCATCCCGTCTTACAGTCCCCTGATCTTCGAAATCGAACTGGTACCCGAGCCGTAAGCGTATGAGTGCAGGATCCATTCCGACTGAACTAGGCACCAAGAAGGTCAGCACCCTGCTGAAAGAGTATGCAGTCCCCGGCATCATCGCCATGACTGCATCTTCTTTGTACAATATGGTCGACAGCATCTACATCGGCCATATCCGCGACGTGGGTTCCTATGCCATTTCCGGCCTGGCCGTGACCTTCCCCCTGATGAACATTTCCGCCGCGCTCGGCACCTTGGTCGGCGTCGGCGCAGCCACCATGATTTCCGTCCTGCTGGGGCAGAAAAACTACGCGTCCGCCAACAAGGTGCTCGCCAACGAGGTCACCCTCAACACCATCATCGGGCTCCTCTTTACCGCCTTCATGCTCCTCTGGCTGGACCCGGTCCTGACCTTCTTCGGCGCCAGCGAGAACACCCTCCCCTTCGCCCGGGGCTACATGCGGATCATCCTCTACGGCAACGTCGTCACGCACCTGTATTTCGGCCTGAACAGCGTCATCCGGTCCTCGGGCAATCCGCGGATGGCTATGGGACTGACCCTCTTTACGGTCATCTCGAACAGCATCCTGGACCCGATCTTCATCTTCGGCCTCGGGATGGGCATCGAAGGCGCGGCGACGGCGACCGTCCTTTGCCAGCTCATGGCCCTTTGCTATGCCCTGTGGTACTTCATGGACCAGAAGAAATTCCTGCACCTGCCCAAACGGGTCTTCGCCCTGGACTGGCGCATCGCCAAGGAATCCCTGGCCATCGGCATGGGGCCCTTCCTGATGAACCTGGCGGCCTGCATCGTCGCCCTTTTCATCAACCAGCAGCTCCGCAAATACGGCGGAGACCTTTCGATCGGTGCCTACGGCATCGTCAACCGGATCTCTTTCCTCTTCGTGATGATCGTCATGGGCCTGAACCAAGGCATGCAGCCGATCGCCGGCTATAACTTCGGCGCCCGCCAGTACAGCCGTGTCAAGGAAGTCTATTTCCTGACGGCGAAGTGGGCCACCTTCGTCCTCTGCTTCGGATTCATCGTTTCCATGTTCCTGCCGGGACCTGCCGTCAGCATCTTCACCAACGATCCCGAACTGAAGGAAATCGCGACCAAGGGTCTCCGGATGATGAACCTGGTCTTCCCCATCATCGGCTTCCAGATGGTCGCCACCAACCTCTTCCAGTGCCTCGGCATGGTCCAGAAATCCATCCTGCTTTCCCTGTCGCGGCAACTGCTCTTCCTTGTACCCTGCGTCTACCTGCTCCCGCTCTGGTTCGGAGTCCGGGGCGTCTGGTACAGTTTCCCCATCTCGGACGGCCTGGCCAGCATCATGACCGCTATCTTCCTGATCAGCCTCGTCCGTAAACTCACCCGTCTGAAGGACGGAGACGACCCTGCCATCCTCGGCAGCAAGATTTAACCCGCCATGGAAGAAAAGATCCTCATCAACATCGGACGGCAGTTCGGCAGCGGCGGACGCCTCGTCGCCCAGGCGATCGGCCGGAAACTGGACATTCCGGTATATGACAACGAACTCATTTCCAAAGCCGCGGAAGAAAGCGGCTTCAGCAAGCATTTCTTTGCCAAGAGCGACGAAACCCGGAGCCTGTTCTCCATCTCCAGCTTTTTCGCCAACGCCCGGTTCGGAATCGCTGACAACTACATGAGTGACAACGAGTTGTTCCGTATCCAGAGTGACGTGATCCGCAAGATTGCCGAGAATGGCTCCGCCATTTTCATCGGCCGCTGCTCCGACTACATCCTCCGCGACATGCACTGCCTGGATGTCTTTATCACCGCTTCGGACGAGGTCCGTATCAAACGGGTCGCCGAACGGGAAGGGATCACTCCCGAAGAGGCCGAGCGGCTGATCCGGACCAAGGACCGTACCCGCGAGACCTACTACAATTATTTCACGTTCGGCAACTGGGGCGTGGCTTCCAACTACGACTTCTGCATCGACTCTTCCCTGCTGGGCATCGAGCAGACCGCCGACCTGATCATCGGACTGCTGGACCGCTTCAAGAAATGAGAAACCGCACCCGGATCCTGTGCGGCCTGACCGCCGCCTTCTCCCTGCTGGTCTGCTGTTCCTGCGGCGGCCGCGAAAACCGTGAGCACCGCCCTACCGTCAACCTCAACAAGGTGCTGACCAATGCGATGTCCGACACCGCCGACCTGAAAGGAATGGAGCGGAAGATCCGCAATTTCATGCAGGAATGGCAGCTTAAGGGCGTCAGCCTGGCGGTCATGCGGGGAGACTCCCTGTACTATGCCAAAGGTTTCGGCTGGGCCGACCAGGGGAAAGAAGAGGAAATGGGACCGGGTCACATCCTGCGTATTGCATCGGTCTCGAAACTGATTACCGCCACGGGCATCATGCTCCTCCAGGAGCAGGGCAAACTTTCCATCAAAGACAAGGTCTTCGGCTCGGAAGGCATCCTGAAAGACTCCACGTACCTGCAGTCCATCACCGAAAAGAACTATTACCGGATCACGGTGGAAGACCTGCTCCGCCACAAGGGCGGCTTGACCACGACCGGCGGAGACCCGATGTTCTCCACGCGCTCGATCATGGCCAACAACCACCTCAAGGAAGCACCTGACCACAAGACACTTCTCCGGCTTGTCCTGCGTCGCAAACTGGGCTTCGTCCCCGGAACTTCCCAGTCCTATTCCAACCTGGGTTACCTGCTGCTCTCGATGATCATCGAGGAGGTTACCGGACAGAGCTATGAGGACTGGACCCAGGAGAACATCCTCCGGCCGGCCGGCTGCCGGGACATGCACATCGCCCACAACTATTACAAGGAGAAATACAAGAACGAAGTCCGCAACTACGTCCCGTCCAATGAGCCTCTTTATCCGGAGTACAACAACAGCGGCCGCAAGGTCGAACGGTGCTACGGAGGCAACGACATCACCGCCCTTTCCGGTGCCGGTGCCTGGGTCGCTTCCCCTGCGGAACTGGCGCTCTTCGTCGCTTCGATCGACGGACGGCCCGAGATTCCGGACATCCTGTCCCAGGAGAGCATCGACGCCATGACCGAGTATTTCGACAAGGATACCTTCTCTTTCGGCTGGAACGACACCAATCCGGCGGTCGGCTGGACGCGGAGCGGCACGTTCTCCGGGACATCGGCCCTCATCAAATATTTCCCGGACGGGGAATGCTGGATCTTCGTGACGAACACCAGCACCTGGAAAGGCCCGTCCTTCTCCCGCATCACCGCTTCCCTCTTCAGCGAACTCCGCCGGGGCTGGGGTGACAAATTCCCCAAGCAGGACCTCTTCCACGAATAGGCCTACATCGATGCAATGATGCCCAGCACCTGCAACAGGAGCCGGGCAACGGCGTCGTCGGCCGTCACGAGCCATCCCGGACAGAGCCCCACGGCCGTCAGAAGGGTACAGCCGGCGGACAGGATGACCAGGACGGAAGTCAAAGGCATCGCCAGCAGATTGGTCAGCAAGAAATACTTTGGGAAGGTCCCGAAACGCAACCAGGCCAGCGGTCCCGTAAACAGCTGGCAGGAGATCGACAGTGCCATCATCTCCCACAGGCGGCGGGGCAGGTTCCAGCGGTCTTTGCGCGGCCCTTCCGAAGGATACCACCCCTGCAGGCGCGGCAGGACCAGGACGATGCCGGCCATGGCCAGATAGGAAAGCTGGAAGCCGACGGAGGCGGCGACGGAAGGGGTCAGCGCCAATTGCAAGGTCAGCGCCCCGCAGAGCACCCGCACCGGGGAGGGCTTCCGCTCCAGCAGCAGGGCCGATTCCCGGAGCAGGATAAACAGGAACGCCCGGACCAGGGAGGGCGAAGCCCCCGTAACCCAGGTATAGGCGCCAGCCGCAAGGATCAGGAACATGCTCCGCAAACGTCTCGTTACCAGTCCATTCCCGAATGGTTTTGTCAGCCATAGAAGCAGCCCGTACAGAATCCCCAGGTGCAGGCCGGACAGGGCCAGGATATGGGAGGCACCGCTCTGGCGGAATGTCTGGATCGTCTCGCGGTCCAGGCCACTCCGGTCGCCGGTCATGAGTGCCAGGACCAGGGATCCGGTTTCCTCCGAGGGAAAAGGGATCCGGCGGACATGGGTGCGCAGCGTTTCGGAGGCTTTCGATACGGTGGCCGGTCCGTCTCCCGCCGGAAGGTCCATGCGCCGGGTCACTCCGCAGGACAGTCCGACCGCCCCGAACAGCAGGGCGATGACGGCGTAGCGCCGGCCCCGCCCGGAAAGCAGGTACAACAAGGCTGCGGCCGGCAACAGTGCACAGACACCGGCCAGAACATGCAGATTACCCATCAGGTACGTCCCCAGCAAGACACCGCCGGCCAGCGGCAGGGACACGCTCACGATCTCTCTCTCCTCCATCTTCTCTACAGACTCTTTTGCTTGCTAAAATAGCGATTCTTTGCTAACTTTGCGCGGATAACACGAAAAATAATTCCATCCATATGATTTTACTCGTCATCAACTGCGGCAGCTCCTCGATCAAGTACCAGCTGCTGGACATGAAGAGCGACGACATCTTCGATGTCATTGCAAAAGGTATCGCCGAAAAGATCGGATTGCCGGAAGGAATCCTGCAGTACGCTCCCGCCGGGAAACCGAAGATCGTCCGCGACCTTCCGATCGCAGACCACAAAGTCGGCATGCAGCTCATCCTTGAGGCCCTGACCGACCCCGAGACCGGCGTACTGAAGTCCCTGGAAGACATCGAGGCCGTGGGACACCGCATCGTCCAGGGCGGCGATTTCTTCTCCGGCAGCGCCCTCGTCAATGAGGATGTCCTGAAGAAGATCGCCTTCTGCAGCGATTTCGCCCCGTTGCACAACCCGGCCCACCTCCTGGGTATCGAAGCCATCCAGCATGTCCTCCCGACGGTCCCGCAAGTCGTTACCTTCGACACCGCCTTCCACCAGACGATGCCGGACTATGCCTACATGTATGGCCTGCCGTACGAGTATTATGAGAAATTCCGTGTCCGCCGCTACGGCGCCCACGGCACGTCCCACCAGTTCGTCGCCCAGCAGGGTGCCAGATTCTGCGGCGTGGACATCGATCATTCCAAGATCATCACCTGCCACCTAGGTGCGGGCAGTTCCATCTGCGCCATCAAGGACGGCAAATGCGTCGATACCTCCATGGGCTTCTCTCCGCTGGAGGGCATGATCATGGGTACGCGTGTCGGTAACATCGACGCCAATGCCGTGATCTACCTGGAAAACAAGCTGGGCGTGACCCCGGACGAGATGTCGACCATCCTCAACCGCAAGTCCGGTTTCCTGGGTGTCTCCCAGAAGACCTCCGATGCACGCGAGCTCAACGAACTGGCCAACAACGGTGATCCGAAGGCCAAGCTCGCCCTCAAGAAGTTCACCTTCGACATCATCAAGCTCATCGGCTCGTACGTCGCCGAGATGAACGGCGTCGACCTGATCGTCTTTACCGGCGGTATCGGCGAGCACAACAGCCGCCTGCGCCGCCGTGTCCTTGAGAACTTCTCCTACATGGGCCTTTCCCTTGATTATGAGGCCAATGCCGCCGCCTTCGGCGAAGATGCCATGATCACGACCGCCGACTCCGCCGTCAAGGCGGCCCTGATTTGCACCAATGAGGAACTGGTCATTGCCCGCGATACCATGCACATTGTCGAATCCCTTGAAAACTAACGCACATAAATACCATGATTACCAAATTCTCTGATGTTTTCGCCGAGCTGAAGGCCGGCAACGTATGCAAACGGATGGTCGCAGCGTGGGCTGTCGACGAGCACACCATCGAGGCGGCCAGCAAGGCTGTCGACCTGGGAATCGTTACCGCCACCCTCGTGGGTGACAAGGAAATGATCAAGGACGTCTGCGCCAAGAACGATATCGATGTCGAGAAGTTCGAAATCGTCAACGAGCCCAATGAGCTTAAGGCGGTCTCCCGTGCCGTCCAGCTGGTGCATGACGGAGAGGGCGATGTCCTGATGAAGGGCCTGTGCTCGACCGACAAGTTCCTCCGCGCCATCCTCAACAAGGAGACCGGGCTGATGCCTCCGAAGGGCGTGCTGAGCCACGTCGGCATCATCGAGAATCCGAAATACCACAAGCTCATGTTCCTGACGGACATGGCTGTCATCCCTCAGCCGGACTTCCGCCAGAAGGTCAAACTGGCAAACTATGTCATCAAGGTGGCGAAGTCTTTCGGTATCGCGAAACCGAAGGTGGCGTTTATTGCCGCTTCCGAGCAGATGCTGGATTCCATGCCGGCCTGCATGGAGGCCGCGATGCTGGCGAAGATGTGCGACCGCGGCCAGATTCCGGGCTGCATCGCGGATGGTCCGCTGGCGCTGGATGTCGCCATTGACGCGGAAGCCGTGCAGATTAAGAAGCTCGTCAGCCCGGTGGCCGGCGATGCCGATTGCCTCTGCTTCCCGAATATCGAGTCTGCGAATGTTTTCTGGAAGGCGAATTCCAAGCTTTGCGACGGTGTCAAGCAGGCCGGTATGCTGGTGGGTACCACCGCACCGTGTATCCTTGCGAGCCGCGCTGACAGTGCTGAAACGAAGCTGAATTCCATCGCACAGGCTGTCATGTTCGTGAAGTAGCGCGATACAGCAAAAGATATCCCTCTTTTCTTCGATCCTCCCCGCAATGCGGGTCCCCTCCCTTCTCGGGAGCCGAAGTCGAAGAAAAGAGGGATATCTTTTACTTTTTTTTAACTTACCAGGAGCCGGAGGCGCCGCCGCCACCGAAGGAGCCGCCGCCGAAGCCGCCGAAGCCGCCGAAACCTCCTCCGCCGCCAAAGGAGCCGCCTCCACCCCAGGAGGAACCTCCCCCGAAGATAGAACCGCCTGAATGGCCGATCGGGCCGATGTAGATGTAACGGCCGCCACCGCCGCCGCTACTCCCGTTGCCGCCATTGCCGCTGTGCTTGGAAAGATAGAGGAAGACCAGGAAAAGCAGTCCCATCAGGATCAACATCGCCACGAGGTCATCCATACCCTCTTCGTCCCGGTCCCGTTCCTCGGAGATTTCCCCGCTGGCATAGGCCATCAGTTTCTCGCAGGCGGCCAGCACGCCGCCGTAATAGTCCCCGCTTTGGAAATGCGGGATCATCTGATTGTCAATGATCCGCTTCGCATAGACATCCGGGATCGCCCCTTCCAGGCCATACCCTACCTGGATTGAGACCTGGCCGGAGGAATCGGCCGTCTTGGGTTTGACCAGCACCACGATGCCATTGTTGAAGTCTTTGTCCCCCACGCCCCAACCCAGACCGATACGCACGGCATATTCGGAAGGCGGATACCCCTCCAAATCATTGACGGTGACGACGGCGATCTGGTTGGAGGTCGTATCATCGAACGCCACGAGCATCTCTTCCAGGTGCCGGACCTGCCCGGACGTGAAGATCCCGGCCAGGTCATTGACCAGCCGTTGCGGCTGCGGACGGGACGGGATGCCGGCCCGGGCCGGAAGCAAGGCTGCGGCCAGGAGCAGCAGGCAAACGCCCCACCGACTAATCTTCACCGTCATTTTCATGGAAAGAGATTTCGTCCGGGAGTTCGTTGACATCATCGGCCTGATACGGGAAATACATCTTCAGCTTTTCTCCGATCAGCACGACGGCCTTTTCAAGGCCTTCGGCATATCGGCCGGCGGAAAAAGAGGCACCGAGAAGGTCGCAGACATCATTCCAAAAGCCATGGGGCACCGCCTCATTGATCCCCTTGTCGCCGAGCACGGCGAACTTGCGGGTATTGCAAGCCACATAGATCAGCACCCCGTTGCGGGCGGCCGTCCGGGCCATCCGCAGGACACGGAATGTGCGCAGCGCCCGTTCTTTCGGGTCTGCGTCACATTTTCTTTCGATGTGGATCCGGATTTCGCCGGAGGTGCTGCGCTCCGCGGCGCGGATGGCAGATTCGACCCGCCGACGTTCCTCCCGGGAAAGGAAGTCGATGGCTCTCATGCGATCAGAACTCTACCTTCGGAGCGACGTCCGCACCTTCCGCTGCCTTGAAATAGCCCTTCTTGTCAAAATTGAAAAGGCCGGCGATCAGATTGGTCGGGAAGGAACGGATCTGGGTATTGTAAGACTGAGCCGTTTCGTTGAATTTCTGGCGCTCGACAGTGATCCGGTTCTCCGTCCCCTCGAGCTGGGCCTGCAGGTCCTTGAAATTCTCATTGGCCTTCAGGTCCGGATAGGCTTCACTGACAGCGATCAGACGGCCGAGAGCCTGGCTCAGTTCGCCTTGGGCAGCCTGGTATTTGGCAATCTGCTCGTCCGTCAGGTCGGAGGCATCCACCTTGACCTGCGTGGCTTTCGCCCGCGCCTCGATCACGGCCTGCAGGGTGCTGCTTTCATGCTCGGCATACCCTTTGACCGTTGCGACCAGGTTCGGAATCAGGTCCGCACGGCGCTGGTAGACATTCTCCACCTGGGCCCAGGCGGACTGGACCGATTCGTCACTCTGGACAAGACCGTTGTAGGTGTTTTTTACCCAGCCGAACAAAATGAGCGCAAGGACGGCAAGGACAAGGATGGTAATAAGACCCTTCTTCATGGTATCGACAGGTTAAAGTTACTCCGACGCATCCCGGACGCAGCGCACGTTGGCCCGGAAATAAGACTTATGCAGGCTGGCCTTGAAAACATCCGCACTGCGGAGATAGAGTTGACGCGCCCACGCCTGGTCTTCGTCCGCCTCTTCGGCCGTCCAGAAGACAGCATACTGAGAACTTCCCCGGAACAAGGCCGTCTCACCGTCTTCCATGGCGTAACCGGAAGGAATCGCACAGAATTTCAGTTTATTGGTAATCGTTATCTCCGGCCAGAACTCCCACATCTTATTCTCATTCATGTATGCATCCGCCATCATGTCGCCCGCGATACCGGCATAGACGTCACCCGGCTCTTCCAAGCCATGCGCCTTTGCCAGGTCATCCCAGTCGGCGGCATCCGGCAGGCGCCAGCCTTCCGGGCAGGCGGCCTTCGCTTCGTCCCAGGTGTAGAACATGCCGAATACATCCTGCATCGCCGCCGCATTGTAATACGGTTTGCCGCTTCCAAAGGCCAGGTTGCGGGCCATCCACTCGCGGCCGCCGATCTTCACGTACGGATAGGAACGGCCGTCGCGCTTGTCCTCGAGTTTGGCGACATCGTCCGGCAGGTCCAGTCCGGTAATGGACTCGGCCCCCTTAACGATCACGAGGCTGACGACTTTGCTCATGTTGTAATATCCGTCGGCGAAGGCGGCGCAGGTCAACGTCATCGACGTGACGTCACTCGGGACCGTGAAGTCGAAAGCGCCGTCACCGGCACCGTTTTCACGGCGCGTGGTATCCCGGACGGAAAAATGAGAGTCCGTCCAATAAATGCCGGGAGTTCCGCCGTCCGTCTTGGTCACGCCGGTAGGGACCAGGTGGAACTGCTGACCGGGCATGACATAGGTCGGTATGGAGAAATTCATGCTGCCGGTGAGGTATTCCTTGGACTCATCAGTACTCTTGTCCTTCTTGCAGGAAACCAGTCCCATACCAAGGACCGCCACGGCAGCAGCCAGGAAAATCCGATATATTTTCATCTGTCGTTTCATCGTGTTCATCATGCAAATATGCGCATTTTTTCTCTGAAAACCTTACCTTTGTAAACAAATAGTTTGCCAATGCGCCCGATATTCCGCATAATCTGCCTGGCCGTCCTTTTCCTGGGCCTTTCAGCCTGCACCCCGCGTGACCGATACATCGCCATCAGCGGGTATGCCCAAGGCGGAACGTATACGGTCAAACTCAACCTCAAAGGCGTCACGGCGCGGCCGGAAGCGCTCCGGGACGGCATCGACTCCATCCTCACCCGCATCGACACCACCCTCTCGGGCTATAACAAAGGCTCGCAGCTCAGCCGGTTCAACCAAGGCGGAAGCATCGTCCCCAACGACCTGTTCCGCGAAATCTTCCTGGCGGCCAAAGCCTACCGGGACGAAACCGGCGGCGCCCTCGACGTAGCCGCCGCTCCCCTGTTCGATGCCTGGGGCTTCGGCTTTTCCAACGATTCCCTCCCCTCCGCCGAGACCGTCGCCGCCCTGATGGAAGCCTGCGATCTCGACCGGATTCCGGAAGACCTGACCCATGCCGACGGCCAACGGCTCAACTACAATGCCATCGCACAGGGCTATTCCTGCGACAAGGTGGCCGCCTACCTGCGCAGCTTCGGCGTCAAAGACATGCTGGTCGATATCGGGGAAATCTTCTGCGACGGCCTCAATCCCTCCGGCCGTCCCTGGACCCTGGCGGTGGACAAACCCGTAGACGGCAACAATGATCCCGGCGCGCAGATCCAGGCCAAATGGCAATCCTCCGGCGGTCCCTGCGGGGTCGTCACCTCCGGGAATTACCGTAAATTCTACATCCGCGACGGAAAGAAATACGCCCATACCATCGACCCGCGCAGCGGACGGCCCGTCGAGCACAACCTGCTCAGCGCCACCATTGTAGCCCCTACGGCCATGGATGCGGACGCCTATGCCACCTACTGCATGGTCATCGGCCTGCAAGAAGCCCGCGCCTTCATTGAAGGGCGGGCTGACTTGGAAGGGTATCTGATTTATGAAGAGGACGGCCAGATGAAAACCTGGGCATCCGAAGGATTCAACCTTATCTGAGGTCCGTGACGATCCAGTCTTTCCCGACCTGCTTGTCGTAGCGGAATCCATCGAGCGAACCGGGCTCGGAGAAGGCCAGGTTGCTGATCACGAAATCCGTCTTCGTTCCGTCCGTCAGCCAGACCGTCACGCCGGTCAGGGTCTCCCCGGAAAAATACAACGACAATTCCTTGATGCCACAAGCCTTTTTCGGGACAAGGACGCAAGTCTGGACGGACTGTCCCTTGAACGTGGCCGTCCCCGTCGACTTGACGTTGAAGGCCTTGGCGGCGCCGCTGACCAGCAGCGCAGGATTGGAAATGAAATCCGTCGCCTCGCTGTCCACCGGTTCCACGATCAGCTCCATGGCCTCGGCGTCGGCCGTCCAGCGGGTCTGTCCGTCGGAAAGGATATCCAGGCCGTTGCCCTCCATCCGGAACGCATCGCCCTGTACCGCCGCCGTACCGTCTCCCTTGAACTTGACGCCTTCCCGTACGGACTCATACGAATAGGCGAACGTCACCCGCGACGTGGCCACCTTCTCCGCAAAGGCGCGGAAAGGCTCCGCCGCTCCGGCCGACAGGCAGGTCGCAAGCAGGATCAAGAGCGTAGCGAACTTTTTCATCTTACTGGTTTTTAAAGGCTTCGATGATGCGGTCCAGTTCCTCGAAGGTCGTCACGAGCACCTCCCTGGGCTTCGAGCCTTGCTGCGGTCCTACGATGCCGGCGGCCTCGAGCTGGTCCATCACCCTACCTGCCTTTGCATAACCCATGCCAAGACGGCGCTGCAGGTCGGAAGTCGAGCCCCGCTGGGACGTAACGACCAGCCGGGCAGCCTCTTCGAACCGTTCGTCGAGGTTCTTCATGTCGATCATTCCGCCGCCTTCCTCGCCGGAATCCGCTTCCGGAGCCGGGAGATAATAAGGCGTATTGTAACTCCGCTTGTAACCGTTCTGGTTGCCGATGAAGTCGTTCAGCGCATTGATTTCGTCGTTGCTGATGAAGGCGCACTGGACACGCTCCACGTCGGCACCGGCGTAATAGATCATATCGCCCTTGCCGATCAGTTTCTCCGCGCCGCCGGAATCCAGGATGGTCCGGGAGTCCGTCTGGGAGAACACACGGAAAGCGATACGGGTCGGGAAGTTGGCCTTGATCAGGCCGGTGATGACATCCACGGAAGGACGCTGCGTAGCCAGGACCACATGGATACCCGCCGCACGGCCCTTCTGGGCCAGGCGGATGATCGACGTGGAGATGCTGCGCGCAATCGCCTTGGAATCGCTGCCGCCGCCCACGGACATGGTCAGGTCCGCATACTCATCCACCACCACGACCAGGTAAGGCATATAACGGTGGCCTTCGGTCGGCAGCAGGTGGCGGTCCTTGAATTTCTCGTTATAGAGCTTGACGTTGTTGACCAGCGCCTTGCTCAGCAACTGGTAACGCTCGTCCATCTCCATGCACAAGGACTTGAGGATCGTCTCGGCGGACTTGGCATCCTTGACGATCGCATTGTTCATCTCGTCCGCCTCGCTGGCAGCGTTCGGCAGCACGGCCAGGTAATGCTTCAGGAGCTTGGCATAGGCCGAGAATTCCACCATCTTCGGGTCGATGAAAACGAACTTCAGCTCGGCCGGGTGCTTGGAATACAGCAGGGAGGCAATCAGGACATTCAGGCCCACGGACTTACCCTGTTTGGTCGCACCGGCCACCAGCAGGTGCGGGGCATCGGCCAGGTCGAAGACCTTGACCTTCTGCGTGATCGTATAACCGATCGCCACCGGCAGTTCGGCCTTGCTTTCCAGGAAGGCAGGATCGTTGAACATGGCCTTGAGCGGGACGATCGAAGGGTGGTCGTTCGCCACCTCGATACCGACCGAGTCGGCCAGGGTTACGACGCGGACGCCCTTGTCGGCCTTGAGGGCCATGGCGATGTCGTCCTGAAGGCTGCGGATCGAAGAGATCTTCACGCCCGGAGCCGGGTAAACCTTATACAGGGTCACCGTCGGACCGACGACCGCCTTGACATTGTCTACCTCGATCTTATAGGTTTTCAAGGTCGCCCGGATCTTGAAATTGTTGCGCCGGAGCTCGTCCTGCGAAACTTCCTGGCGCGAACCTTCGTAGTCATCCAGCAGTTCCAGCGGAGGGAACCGGAATTTGTCCAGTTCATCCCGCACATTGATACGCGGCAGGTCTACGTCATTTTCCGTAGAAAGTTCTTCTCCTTCAACCACTTCCAGCCCTTCATCGGTCTTTCCCTCTTCTGCGGGAGCGACCGGAGCGGCAGGCGCCGCCGGTTCGGCCGGAGCTGGAGGCGTCACAGTCGCCGGAGCGGAAAGGGTCCGGCCGGAAGTCAGCCGGGTCAACAGGTCATCTGCCGGCGGTTCCACGGCCGGAGCCGGGGCGGCGGCAACAGGGTCGGGCGCAGCGATAGGGGCGGACGGCTCCTCCTGCTTCCCGGAATCATCGGACTCATCCGGAAGGTCCTCTTCCAGCGGACGGACAAAACGGAAGCCCCGGCGTTTCTTTTCCGCTTTGGGCTCCGGCTCCTCGCCAAGGTCCCGTACCGGTTCCGGATCCTTTCCGGACCCGAGCGAAGCGAACCACTCCGTGAACCGCTTGCTGGCGAAGAAACACCAGCTCGCCACCAGGATGGCCAGCAGCACGACCGTAACGGCCGCACCGAACAGATTCTTGGACCAATTCACGACCAGGGCGCCGCAATCGCCGCCCAAGCCTCCGCCGAAAGCATGCTCCAGTCCGAACAAAGGAGAAACGAATGCCAGGATAAAAGAGGCGATAATCGCAGCCGTCAGGCTCAGCAGGACGGCCTTGATGACCGAAAAGGAGCGTCTGCCCAGCAGCAGCCGTGCCGCGAGGATTCCCAACACCAGCACCAGCAGCAGCGAGCCCAGGCCAAACCAGCGGCTGACCAGCAGCCAGGCCCATTGATGGCCCATCTTGCCGCCGGAATTGTGCACATCCACATCCAGGGAAAGCCGGTCCGGATCACCCAGCAGGCTCTGGTCCGCCGTCCAGGTGAACAAATAAGAAAGGATGGATATCAGGGTAAACAGCGCGAACGCACCGACGACCAGCCCCGAGATCTTCAGGATCCGGGTCCGTTGCTGGGGGTCCAGCGCTTCCCACCCGGAGAAAGGGTTGCGCAACTTCATGGATTATCTGCCTTTGTTTTTGCGTTGGAAATTGCCCCGTCGCTGATTGCCACCCTGGCGACGCTGCATGTCAAAGTTGATCAAAGCCGGGCGGGAGAAGTTCTGGTCGGAGGATATCCGGCTGAGGGTCAGGCCTTCAGGGACTTTGATCCGTCCTTCGGACATGCGTTCGATATCCTGGAAGATCGTCTCATCCGCGACGCTGTCCTTGTTCCAGATCAGATACTGCTGGCGCATGTAGATCGCCAGCTGGCGGAGCATCGCCGTCTTGCGGTCACCCTCGGGCTCGGAGGCGATCAGGTCGATGATGCTTTCGATGTTGCGGCCATAATGGTAGGCCTTGATCGGCCGCTTTTTCAGCGGAATCGGCATCGGCTTGACTTCCAGCTGTTCCGGGGTCGGGACCGGGTAGGGCGAATCCACATCCAGGTCGAAGCCGGCCATGATATAAAGATGGTCCCAGAGCTTCTGCTCCCAATGCTCGTCGGCCTTGACCGAAGGATTGAGCCGCTCCATGACCTTGACGATGGCGCGTGCCTGCGCGGTCCGTTTGTCCCGGTCTTCGATGTGCTTGACCATCTCCACCATCCGCAGGACGTTCCGGCCGTATTCCGGCATCCGCAGACGGACTCGTTCCGTATTGTAATCCAGTTTGATCGTATGTTCGTTGGCTTCCATAATCGATAGTATCTCAAACTACAAAGATACGAAAAAACCTAAACTTCCACAATTTTATCCGTCCCCTCCTCCCGGATATACCAGAGCCAGCCGCGGACCTTTCCGTAGCCCATCGCCCGGTACAATGCCGCATACCGCGCAACCTGCTTCCGGTGGGAGGGCGATTCTTCGCCAAACTTGAAATCGATGATCCGCACCTCGTCCGGCGCGACCACGACCCGGTCCGGGCGATGGTCCCGCCCATCCAGTCCGATCAGCGTCAATTCGTTGCGGACTTCGGTCCGGTCCTCCGGGAACCAGCCGCGGTCCGCGACCGACGCAATTTTCCCAGCCAGGAACGAACGGTACCGCCCCGCCTGTTCAGCATCGAAATCCCCCCGTTCCAGGGCGGCAGCCACGGCGCCGTCCAGATCCTCCGGAACGACCGTCTCCGCAAGGATGGCATGGAGGACAAGCCCTTTCAGACGCGGCGACCGTACCAGCGCATCTTCCCGGAAATAGTCCACGGCATCCGCCGACAGTTTCAGGCGGCCCCGTTCCCGGACATCCACGTCCCCGTCTCCGGCGGAAGGATTGAGCGGATAGGAAGGATACTGCGCCAGACGCTCTGCAGGGCCCTCTTTTTCCTTCAGCGTATGGAAATCATACAGGGTGCCGAAGTGTAAAGGTTTCTTGAAAAGCCAGGCATACAATACCTGGGACAGGTCCGAATAGGACGGACTGCCTTTCTCACAGGACTGGACAAAGGAAGCCGACGGCTCCGCCGCGATGATATGGAGCCCTTTTTCCGCACGGGTCAGGGCGACATAGAAGGTATTGAGATTGTCCATGTACTGGAGCAGTTTCTCCCGCGCGAAATCTTTGGAGAACAGGGTCTGGGGCGACTTTTTGGAAGACAGGCTGACCCGGTAGGCCCCGTCGGCGACGCCTTCCAGCGACGTCCCCGTCAGGTCCGGGCGGCTCCAGCGTGTCTCGTCCCGGTACAGTCCCACGGTCTCGGCATAAGGGAAGATGACATAGGGGAACTCCAAGCCCTTGGACTTATGGATGGTCAGGATCCGGACGGCATCCGGATCCTCCGGGGAACTGATCTTCGGATCGGCATCCGCCCAGGCTTTCAGGAAGCCCGCCAGGTTGTTTCCATGGGCTGCAACCCAATCCTGCAGCTCATCCATAAACGACTGGATATAAAGGACTTCTCCGTCGAATAAAGCCTCGTCGCGATCGTTCAGGGCCCGAAGCAGGCTTTCAGCCAAATCGACCAGGGAATGGTAGCTCTCCGGTATGGGAATATCCAGTTGCCGGGCCAGATAGCCGGCCACCTTGTCGGAGCGGTTTTCGACGGAGGACATCAGCGAAACCAGCCGCCGGACCGTCACGGAGGATTTGACCCTGAGCGAATCGTCCGAGATCACCGGGACACCCTGGTCCACCAGGAACCCCGCGATGTCGGACCCAGATGCATTGTTCCGCACCAGCACGGCGATGTGTCCGTAGCGGGCACCCGCTCCGCGAGCCGTCCGGATGGATTCCAACACGGCGTCCATCTGCCCGTCCTTGTCGCAGAAGGTCACCTCAACGCTTCCCGGCTCCGGGTCCCGGGTCCGGATCGCCTGTTCGACATCGGCGTAAACCGCACTGATCAGGCCCTTTTCCCCGCCATATTGCAGGTCCAGCTGTTCGGCGGCCCAGGGGAAGAACCCGTTATTGAAGGTTACGATGGTCCGCAGGCTCCGCCAGTTTTCCTGCAGCGGATCCCGGTCATTTGCCTGAGGGAAAGCCTGTTTTACTTCGGTAGCCAGCAGGTTCCAGTCCGACCCACGCCACCGGTAGATACTTTGCTTGACGTCGCCGACAATCAGGTTGTCCCGTCCGTTGGCATCGCTCTCGGACAGCAGCGGGCGGAAATTGTCCCACTGCACCGTAGAGGTATCCTGGAATTCGTCCAGCAGGAAATCCTCGAAACGCACGCCCAGCTTCTCATAGACAAAAGGAGCGTCGCTCCCGTCGATGATCCGCCGCAAGGTTACCGAGGATTCGTCCAGGCTCATGACATTCTTCTCCCTGACCAGGGCGTCGAAGGAGCGATAGATCTCTCCGGCAAGCCCCAGGCTGTAAATCTGCCGGAGCAGGATGCCGGCCGTGTTGTAGGCCTTGAACGGACGGTCGAAAAGGGCGCAGAACGCCTGCAGCGGGTCTTCCAGAAGGCCCTCCACCTGCGGCAGGAGATGGGCGTTTTTCTTGCTGAACCACTGCTGGGGATCGCCGGCCCGCCGCATCCAGGCCTCCGTCGGGGCCGGGACATCCACCTTCGGGTCCAGCCGCGAATACGTGTCCTGCAAAACCGCCATGAACTTATAGCTGGTCTGGTCCGTGGTCACGCCGCCCCGAGAAAGGGCGTCCAGCGCCTGACCTGCTGCCGCTTCGACCTGGCGACAGAAATCCGACCGGTACGCCCGGCAGGCCTTCCGCACCGACTGAAGATAGGTTTTGTCATAAATCCGGTTCTCGTCCAGCCGGTTCCGCTCGACGATTTCGCGATGTTCATCGGACTTGAGCGCCTCAGCCATCTCGTACAAGCCTTGCTCCAGGTTGAAACGGCCGGTCTGCTCCAACTGGTCCATCGCACTGTCCGTCAGCCAGCGAAGCAGTTCCTTATCCTCCCCGGTCAAGGCATCCAGGATCCGGTCCACGCTTTCATGGACCAGGGCAGGCTTGTCCAATTCCACCTGATAGGAGGCGAACTGCCCGATTTCACGGGCAAAGGCTTTCAGCGCCTGCTGGAAAAACTTGTCGATCGTGCTGACCGCGAAAGCCCCGTAATCATGCAACATATCTACCAGCAGGCCCGCCGCCCGCTCGCGGATCTGCTCCATCGAAGGGAATTCCGCCAGGAGTTCCTCGATATAGGCAGACTTCGCGGGCTCATGCGCGAGGATATCCAGTTCCTTGAGGATACGGCTTTTCATCTGGTCCGTCGCCTTGTTGGTAAAGGTGACCGCCAGGATGTGCCGGTAGGCATAGCGTTCCTGGCTGCGCAGCAACAACTGAATATAGGTCTTGGCCAGGTTGTGCGTCTTGCCTGAACCGGCCGATGCTTTCAAAATCCGTATCATCGCCCGCAGATGAATCGGCCATCTGGGCCAGCAGCTCTTTCAGCCGCTCCCGCACCAGGTCGCAGAACTCCGGGCAGACTTCGGCGGTCCGGATGTCTTCCGAGAACAGTTTCGCTGCCGGATAAATGGCATTCACGACCCGCTGTCCCTGAGTCTCCGATGCCACGTACATGTCATAGAGGAACAACTGCAGGGCGATCTTCGGGCGTTTGCCGTTGTCCGGGCCGAAAAGCAGGTCGGTCACGGCGGCCGCATTGCCGCTGTCGATCCGCACGTCCTTTTCCTCGACCCGTCCGGTCTTGTAATCCACAATCCGGACCTCCCCCTTCTCGAAAGAATCCATCCGGTCGATAAAGCCAAAGAATTTGTAACCTTCAAATTCCCAAGTCCTTGCAAGCTCAAGTCCGAGAATCCGGAACCGGTCTTTCCCCCGCTCTTTCAACAGGGCCCTGTCCCGCTCGAGGGTCTTGACGACATACTGCGAAATGATGTCCGCCAGGACCAGGTTCCGCCCGGCAATCTCGGACGAGTGCAATTCCTCCCGGACCAGGCTGTCGATACGGGCCCGGATTTCCTCCTTCCGGCCCAGCCATTTTTTCAAGTACGCCTCCGTTACTTCCGTCAAAGGGACCAGCGCGCCGCTCCGGATACTTTCGGCGACCGAATCCCGGTCCATTTTAAAGGCCGGATCCATCGCTTTGTCCCCCAGATAAAGCGCCTGCATCGTGGCATGGTAGACATTGCCCAGCATCCCCGCATCCAGCGACTCGGCGACCTCCGCTTCGGGGCGCAGTTTCTCGATTGTGCCATAGTAGAACTTGGCCGGGCAGGCCAGCCAGTTCTGCAACGAAGAGGCGGACAGGCGCGTGGCCTTCAGCCGCTCCGGGAAATCCGCCGGCTTTGGGAACTCCTCCGCTGCCGCAGCCCGGGAAATCCGGGCCTTGGCCACCGATTGTTTCAACGGGAGCCGGTAATGGTAACGAAGCTGCTTGATATAACGGCTCTCCTCCCCCGGTTTCATTTTCTCGGTCCGCGAGTCATACAAGAGCCAGACCTTATCCGCGCGCTGGATCATCCGGTAGAAATAATAGGCCCAGACGGCATCCTGGTATTCATAGGTCGGCAGGCCGAAACCCTTCCGAAGCTCCGGCGGAATGAACGACGAACTGACGCTGCGACGTGGGAACACTCCTTCGTTGCAGCTGAGAATCACCAGATTGCGAAAATCCAATGCACGTGTTTCCAAAGGTCCCATGATCTGCAGGCCGCCCAGTGGCTCGCCATTGTAAGGGACCGACTCCCCCGATAGGAGCTGGCCCAGCAACCGGGCATAGGTGGCCGGCTGAACGGCCAGGGACATCCCCTGAAGCCGGCGGATGCATTCCAGGTACCGGCGCGCGAATTCCGCCTCCTGGACCATATCCGGATCTTCGCACAGAAGCGGTCCCAGGAAACGCAGGACCTGTATCTGGTAGGCTTGCAGCGCCCCGATCTGGCCGGCATCCGCTTCCTTTGGTTTCGTCACGACGGCCTGGAAAACGACATCGAAAAGGGGCAGGCCGGACAGATCCGACTGCGGGATATAATAACGTGCCGCTGCACGGATGGTGCGGATTTTCTCTTGTCCCTCCGGACCCGCGAGCCGGCTGAAAATACTGCTGGACAGGATGTTCCAAACCTGCTTATGGTAAAAATGAGCCTGCCCGCCGCTCTGGCGCAGGTGCAGCTGCATCGCCGCGATCTCGTCCATGAGCACATAGACCTCACTCCCGGTCATCGGGAAGCCCATGGTCACATTGATATCCGGGACATCCTCCGGGATGGAATTCAGCACCGGCATCAGCATCGCCTCGTCCGGGAGCACGATCGCCGTCTGGAGACCCGCTCCGGCCTCCTGCAGGATCTGGGGAAGCTGCTTGGCCTGCCCCACGGAAGAAGGCACGCTGATCACCTCGATCTCGGGCACCTTCTCCTCTTTTTCCAAGGCCCAGGCCATCTTGAAGTCAGACGCATTCTTCGCCATGAAAAGCGAGGACCGATTCCGGGGATCCCGCACCATGGGACTGCACCAGTCCCAGCAGAATTCCGCCACCCGGGCATCCCGCATCCGCCGGAGTACCGTCTTCTCACATTCATTGAGGGCATTCAGCCCTACGAAGACAAAGCCGTCCGCCAGCGGGAAACGCTCCTTCAGCAAGTCGGCGACCGGGGTCTCTCCCACTTTTTCCGCCACCGTCCGATAGACCATCCCTTCGTAGGAAAGTCCCTTGTCAGCCAGGCGTTTACGAAAGTCTTGATAGAGCGGATACAACAGGTTCCAAACCTGCAGGAAACGCGCCTTTACCGACGGTTCTTCCCCATCGGTGCGGACGCCGGTACGGAAATGGCTGAGGAAACCTTTGATGGCCGCCTCCTGCTCCGGACTCAGGTACGAAAGCGTGTCCTGCATGTCGCGCAGCTCCGCCACATTGGTAAACAACTGCTTCGGATCGACGAGGTATTTGTCCACATCCCCGAAATCCCCGAGGATCACGTCACCCCAGAAGATAAAGTCATCCAGCGGCTCCGCTTTGGGATTCAGCCCCCGGTACGATTCGTAGAGTTCCAGCAGCAATGTCACCCGGTCCGCCACCGGCGTACCGTACAGCTGCTGAAAGAAATCATTGATCGTCAAGAGTCTCGGGAGCACGACCGGTCGGGCCACACCTTCGTGGCCAAAAGCGCCGGCATTCGCAGCCGGATCCGCCACCGCCTCCTGCAAGTACTTCTTGAAGAAAACGGCCGAACGGCGGTTCGGGAAAATGAAACACTGTCTCTCTATGTCTGCGGCCGCGAAATAATGCCGGGCCACCTGTTGCAGGAATGGGGTCATTCTCTATTCCAATTGTCGAATTTCATCTTCGGACAAACCGGTCATCTCCGCGACGTCAACGGCGGGGAAGCCCCGTTCGATCATTCGTTTAGCGATGCTGTAAGCCGCTTCCCGAAGACCTTGTTCCTGGCCTTCCCGAAGACCCATCTCGCGTCCTTCAGCAAGACCCTTCTCGCGACCTTCAGCGAGACCCCTCTCGCGACCTTCGGCAAGGCCTTTTTCACGACCTTCAGCGAGACCCTTTTCAGAGGCAAAGGCGAGTTGCGCTCTTCTGTCTATTTCTGTAAACATATCGATATCATACTGTTTTCGTTGTAATGGCGTCATCGTTGCTAATTCAGCCGCTTGAAACAACCTGCGGAAAAACGCCTCGCCGAACTCCGCCGGACGCTCATGCAATATACTCATATATTTGAAGGCGAATGCCAGTTTCTCCACCAAAGTTTCGCACTTCCATGCCTCATCTTCCCGGTAAGGGAGCCTTCCTAATTCCAGATAGATGAAATGCAGGGAATCCGTCATCAGTTCACCACCGTTGTCCGCGCGAATCGCATACGAACTGACCAATCCGTCACGAATGGCATCGGAAGAAACATGATTCAACGAGTGATCCAATATACTGACCATGTAGACCGGCTTCAGTTCATAGCTGTTGATTTTCTTCTGTTTTTTATTCTTCCGCAGTTTCTCCTCCTCCTTGGACGTAATCAGTTGCTCTCGGATCGGATAAGTTGAGTAAAAAAGAGCCCGGTCGCAATAATGCGTCTGTTCATGCAACTGCATTTCGACGACGAAACGCTCGCCCTTATCTGTTTTGCAATACAAGTCAAAGATAGTTTTTTTCTCCGTAACAAAAAAGCCCGGGATCTCTTTATCTTCATACTTTAAACTGGATATTTTCTTCCCGGGGATCAAACATTCCAATAGTTGGATCAGCAAGGATTTGTTTGCAGCGCTGCCGAAGACGATCTTGAAAGCCGTATCCAGCATAATGTTGGCATAACGGGCCTGCGTCTCAGGTGGGATGTTGTCGATAAGCGGGTCATTCAGGACAGAAGCACACTCCTCCGGAACCGGATATCCGGAAACAAGACGTTTTTTACGCATAATGAACGTTGGGGTTAAAGATAAAACATCACGGCAGGAAATCCTGTCGCGCCTGTTGCTATTGCCCCAACGTCCCGCGAATCAGCTCAGATGACGGACCAGGGGTCGGCGCGGTAAACCTCAGGAGAAAAGAGGAGTCGCCGCCCAAGGTAATCCATGATGGGTCCCCGCAACACGGGTTTTTTCAATCAGCCTCGGCCACCTTCTGCGCTGTCGCTTCGAATAAGACAAAGATAGGGAAAGGATTCCTGGAAAACAATGGTTCGGTTGGCAAAATGTATGATTTATCATGCAAAATCATGGTGTTCATTGAATTGTTGAAATTTTTTTAAAACATTTTGTAAAATAAGCGTTACATTTGTACGGTGTGCGCATATGCGAACACGCCAAGCAAGCGAGAAAAGCAACAGATTAATTAATAATTAACAACACAAATCATGATCAAAAAAACAATTTCAGCTGCGCAGGAGCGCTATGACGCCCCCGTGTGCGAAGAACTCAATGTCCGCATTGAGCAGAGTATTCTGAGCAACACTCCCCCAAATGAGGAGTACAATGATCAGGGTGATTTTTAAAAGAGGGAATCCATTATGAAAAAGCACATTCTTTCTTTGGGTATCCTGGCAGCAGCCCTTCTTTCCTTCAATGCCTGCCAGAAAGAGACCACTCCTGCCGAGCCGGTCAAAAACATGGTGACCTTCCATTTCACCGCAGAGAAACCGACCACCAAGACCGCCGTTATCGAAGGTGAAAACAAAGCCTCCTACGTCTGGACGGAAGAAGATCTGGCAAACGTGAAGCTTTTTACTGTCACGAAAGATGATAAGGGAAAGGAGACACTGACCGAGGTGGCCAATCCGGTAGCCGAACTTGTCAGCGAAAAAGAAATGACAATCTCCGCAGAGGTCGAAGAAGCGGCCTCCTATACTTTCCGCGCCACCATCGCAGGCGAATATACTACCTCCGCCACTTCCTATCCGAAGCCGAAGGTAAAAGCCAATCAAAATCCGGCTGTTAATTCATTCGATCCTGCCGCTGACCTGCTTATTTCTGAAGATGTTTCAGCTATAGATGCAGTTGACGCCCTTGCCCTCAATTTCTCTCGCAAAGTCGTCATCAGCAAAATGACCCTTAAGGGATTGGAAGCAGGTGAGAAGATTAAGGAAGTTAAGATCTCCAGTGAAAATGTAGTACTAGGAGGTTATTATCAGGATGGAAAAATTGAGACCCAGAACCAGGCCAAAGAGATCACACTCGTTTATGATGATATCGTAATCCCTGAATCCGGAGAATTCCCGGTCTATTTCGTAAGCGCACCGAATGAGGCAGTCATGCTTACTATTTCTGCCCAGTCCGACAAGTACCTCTACAAGAAAGAACTCGCCAAGGGTATCACCTTTACCCAGGGACAGTTCACTCGTTTCGGCGTCAATCTCGAAGGCTGCGCGACCGAGATCCCGGATGAGGATTACACGGGCGACTGGGTGATTTCCGGTACCGCCAATGATATCTTCTATCTCGCAGCCGCATACGAATCGGGCAACAATGTCAAAGCAATTGAAGCTAAATTCAATGCTACGGAGAAGAAGATTCTTGCAGAGAATATCGGCAACTTCAAAATGCACCTTGAGAAGATTACCGAAGGCGAACTCGCGGGATATTATACTATTCAGGACGCCAATGGAAAGTATCTCTATGCTGCCGGACAACAGCCGGGATCTAACACGAAGAATGTTTTGAAAGCAAAAGAAACTCTTTCCGAGAATGACGTTGATGCTGCTTGGTCCATTGTGGTTGTGGATAATGTCTGGACCGTCAAAGCCGAAAAATCTGATAATAACAACATCCTTCGTTTCAACTCCTCTAATAAAATCTTCAGCTGCTATTCAAGTGGGCAGAATGATATTGTCTTCTATCCTTATTCCTACATGGTAGAAGACACAACCCCGACCATCGTTCCTGAGACTACCACGATATCGATCGATGCTGCCGGCAGTACTGACTATATCCTAAAGTACACTGGAAAGAACTTGACCGACATTCCGACCGTTGAGTCAAACGTTGATTGGATTACTGTTGAAGATGTTGCGGAGGATCAGATCGATCTGATCATCGCTGAGAACACGGGCGCTGAGCGTACCGGTACCATCACGATGTCCGCCACCGGCGCCGAAGCTGTCGTCATCACGGTCAACCAGAAAGCCAAGCCGGTTGACAACTACCTGTTCAAGAATGTCACTACCGTCACCAGCGGCAAGCAGTATCTCATCGTTGCCAATGCGAACGGAACCTTGAAGGCTGCGACCCCGATTGCCGCCGACAAGAACTACGACTATCTGAACGTCGTTGATGTTACGGTGAATGAAGAAGGGAACATCGGCCAGGAGACCCTGGACAATGTCTTTGTTTTCACCGCTGAAGGGAACGGCTTCACCATCAAGCAGCCCGACAACCGCTATCTCTATCAGAAAGGGGAATACAACAGCTTTAATGTCACGGAGACTCCGAACAGCGGCCATGTATTTACCGTCGCCGCCAATGCAGATGGTACCGTCACGATTACGAATATTGCGGTATCCAAGTACATGCAGTATTCCATCTCTCATACCTCATACGGTTCGTACGCTTCCGCACAGGACAAAGCTGCCATGCCGATGCTTTATGAGCTGATCTCCGATGAAGGTGGCGAGACCCCCGGTGGAGACGATCCGGATCCGACAACCGGCACCAAGACTTATTATTTTACGAGTAAGTCCTGGGAAGCCACATTGGATGGTGTCGCAGCAAACTGGACCTCCGGGAAAGACGGCAATGGTTTCGTAAATAATGGCGTACAGGTTACGACAGGCGTAACGGGAGCGAACGCGACCTCTCCCATTTCGTTCTCTAACGTGTCCAAGGTAGTTGTTACCTACAATACCAATAAGAATAAAGGTCAAGGATCCATCGACATCAAAATTGGCGACAACGCCACTATCAGCAACAAAGTTGGCTATTCCGGCAGCGACGATGGGACTTCTGCCCTTTTCACGACAGAATTTACCGTTCCTGAACAGTCTGGATATCTGAAGTTGACGGCAAACACGACAACGAATAGCATTTACGTCGTCAGCATTGCTGTTACCTGCAACTGAAGCGGATCCGGAGGCGGAACCTCCGGGGGCAGTGATGCCACAGTAACCACGGGCGCTGCCACGGAAATAGGCGCGACAGGGGCAACCCTGTCCGCCTCTTATTCCGGGTTGACATCTGATCTGGCAGTTCAGAATGCGAGGATCGAGTATCGAAAGAAATCTTCATCCTCCGTCAGTACTGCTTATTATAACGGCACAATCAGCGAGGCCGGAACGTATTCCGTCATCCTGGATGGAGTTCTTGAGGCTTCATCCGAGTATGAGTTCCGGGCGGCTATTGACGTTTATGAGGATGGTTCCTATACGCCCATCTACGGCGCCTGGGTGTCCTTCTCTACGACAGCAGCTTCCTCAAATATCCCCTCCGGTTGGTTGGAGCTACCTGCTATCACCGGTAATGAGGATTATGTGGGGACGCTGTATACGACTGGCGTCGCAGCGGTGAGCGGTAACGAGGCGGACCGGAATTACTCATTCAATTACAGCTACGATAATTATGGGGCGCTATGGGTCGCCTACCCTCTTCGGAGTTCAGACGTCAGTGGGAATGCAAGCACATCATCATGGAGCTACTACCCATCAACCTATATCCCTCAGCGATATCAGATAGACATGACGGGGAGCAGTTACCCTACGATGTACAATGCATCTTCATACACCAAGGGGCATCAGATCCCGAATGCCGACAGGAAGTCAAACAGTGTCGCTAACAGCCAGACCTATTATGTGACTAACCAGACTCCGCAGATAGGTAACAAGTTTAATGGAAGCATTTGGGGCTCTCTCGAAACGGCTGTACGGAATCTGACGCAGAATACAGATGTCGTGTATGTGGTGACCGGAGCAGCCTACAAGACGGTCGGCGGGAACGAAACCGTAAAGATGTTGACTGCATCGAGTTCGTCAACAAATCCGCAGAAAGTCCCGGTTCCGAACTACTACTGGAAAGCCATCTTGAAGGTGAAGACGAACAGCGCAGGAGCAGTAACATCGGCCAGCGCAATCGGCTTCTGGTTCGAGCACAAAGAATATGATTCCGGAACATCATATACAACTGGTGCCTGTTCCGTAGACTACATCGAACAGATGACAGGTTTCGACCTCTTCACGAATCTTCCGGGAGATAATAACTCCGGGATCGAGAAAACGGCTGAATCCAACACCAACTGGCAAACCTTCCAGAACTTCTAAATTCTCTTACCAGGGACCCCATCACCGGGGTCCCTGGTTTTTTAGATGAACTCCACAGCGCTGAGTTGCAGGCAGAAGGCGCGGATGCCGGATTCGATTTTGCGGGCAGTTTTCGGAGAAGGATGACGGTAGCCGCTGATGTAGTGGCCAAGCTGTTTTTGGTTGACGCCGGTGATGCGTTCAAGGCCGGCAAGCGTGAAGGCAGCGGCATATTCCTGAAGGAAGGAAGGGACATCGTATTTGAAGGAAATCTCTGCTTCCACAAAGGGCTCTCCTGTCTCCTCGATGAAACTTTTCATTTCTTGGTAGCCCGCGATGAAATCTTCCTTGGCCTTCTTGACAGTGGGACCGGTCCCAATAATACCATAAGGATAGGATGGAGTTCCGATATAGATGGAATACTTGCCATCCCGCCCTCTTTCGATCAATGCTGTAATATTCATACCCTCAACCTTTTAAAAAATGACGCCGGACCGCCTTTCAATATCGCGCATCGTTCCGGACTTCGCTTCTTCGGATTCATGATAACTGGTCTCAAAATACTGTCCGGTTATCGGACTCATCCAAATCGGATGTCTCTTCCCGTTTTTAACAACCTTGCAACCAGCTTTCCTCAGTTTTCGGTGGATTTCCGAGTATTTCATAAACCATGCACAAAGATAGTAATATTACTAACAAAACGATAACAAAAAGCATTTATCTTTCGCCTGCAAAGTTCAGAAACCCGATCCGTTTTCCATCGTTGGGAAACGGATAATAACAAAAATCGGCCTCCCAGGTATTTGGGAGGCCGATTCGATTCGGTAAGGGCAGCGAGTTTTACCGGAAACGCTAACTCAGCAGCTTCTTGACGATGGTGGAAATGGTACGGCCGTCGGAGAGGCCGGCGAGCTCTTTGTTGGCGGTGCCCATAACCTTGCCCATGTCCTTGATCGAAGTGGCTCCGACGCGGGCGACAATCTCGCGGACCTTGGCTTCGACTTCGGCCTCGGAGAGTTGCTTCGGGAGGTATTTCTCCATGACGGCCGCTTCGGCCAATTCGTTGTCAGCCAGCTCCGGACGGCCGCCGGCGACGAACTGCTCGGCCGCTTCCTTGCGCTGCTTGACCAGTTTCTGGATCATCTTGAGGATATCGCCGTCGGTGACTTCCTTGGCACCGCCCTCGGCGGTCTTGGCCAGCAGGATTTCGCCCTTGATGGCGCGGGTTGCATTGAGGGCGACGGTATCTTTCGCTTTCATGGCGGCCTTGATGGCCTCCTGGATCTGTTGTTCGAGTGTCATGTCATTCATCAATTTGGTCATTCAAAGATACATAAAAACGATTGTTTTTTTATCTTTGAAAATAGAAATCCCACCTTCATGAAACAGTTCCTTTCCCTCATCCTTCTTGCATTGACCAGCCTCGCGGGCTGGGCGCAGCCTGTACGCGACTATTCTTCTGTGCTGAACGCCCCTGTCGTCGGCGGTTATACGTACCATGAAGAAATGGTCCAAAGCGGCGACAGTGTCCACCTTCTGACCCGGATCTACCTCCCGGAAGGGCCGGGACCGCATCCGGTCGTCGTGACCCGCACGCCCTACGTCTTTGGCGGCAGGGGCGACAACAACGCGTTGGGACGCGAGTATGCACGCCGAGGTATCGGCTATATCCAGCAGGACTGCCGCGGGAAGGGCGGTTCTGAGGGCTTCTATCGTCCGAATGTGGACGAGAGGGCCGACGGGATCGCCCTGTACCGATGGTTGGAAGGACAGGAATGGTGCGGAGAAATCGGCATCTTCGGATCTTCGTACACGGCCTTGACAGGCTGGCTGGTGGCAGATGTGGTTCCGGAGAAGGTCAAGGCCATGTATCTGAGCCACTACGGAGTGGACCGACACATCTCCTGTTTCCGGGCCGGGCTGTTCCGCGAGGACATCATGAGCGGCTGGGCCATCGACAATGCGGAAGAAGCCATCACCCGGCCCGCCCGGAAGGAAGGACAGCCGATCGGGGAGAATTATTATGATTTCTATCTGTACCGTCCCCAGGTCGAGGCTGACGAGGCGATCCTGGGCCAGAAACTGCAGTATTACCGCGACTGGATCACCCATACCGACTACCTTGATCCCTATTGGAACACAGGCGTTTGGGCTGACCTGAAACAGGCTAGCCGCAATTGCCGGGTCCCGGTCACCATTGTCGCAGGCCAGTTCGACCATCATGAAGAAGGAACCTTGCTCGGCTTCGAACGCCTTCCGGACGATGTCCGCCGGCACAGCAGGCTGATCCTCGGCGCATGGAACCACAGTTTCCAGACGACGCCGACCCATGTTCCCCATGAGCATGCCCGTGATTTCAACACCCAGGCCGACCAGTTCCAATGGTTCTATGACATCTTGGTCCGCCATCAGACGCCCCGGCAGGAAATCAAGGTCTACGCCATCGAACGCGATGCATGGATCAGCCTGGACGAATGGCCGGTCAAGCCCTCGAAAGAGAAGACATTCTACCTCTCTTCCAAACAGAACGGCGATTCCGGCAACGTCCTGACCCTATCGGACCGCAAGGTCCGTCGCGGGAACGTGGGATATGTCTATGACCCGGATGACCCGGTCTACGCGGTCGGCGGCGAGACCCTCTTCACTTCGCAGCAGCGCCGTGGAAGCCAGCTCCAGCCGGAGCCCGGCTACCGGGACGACGTGATCAGTTTCATCAGCAAGCCTTTGTCCGAGGACCTGACCATCGCGGGGGACGTCAAAGTCGTCCTGACGGTCAGCACGGATGTCGACGATACCGCTTTCGCCTTCACGCTCAGTGAAGTGATGCCCGATGGAAAAACCTATAACATGCGTACATCCATCACCACCCTCGGCTACCGGAACGACCTTCTTGGCAATCGTCAGACCTATCGCCGTGGGGAGAAAGTCCGCATTGAAATCGTAGCGTTGCCCATCGTTTGGACTGTCCGTGCCGGAAACGCCCTCCGCCTCGACATCAAATCCTCCAACTTCCCTGAATACGCCGTCCATCCCAACCAGGCCGGCGTGTGGGCGGAACACGCCGATGTCAAGGTCGCCCACCAGACACTCTGGCTCGGCGGTAAAGACGGCGCCGTGCTGCACCTCCCTCTGGTCGACTGACGCCACGGGATTTTTGCCCGTTGTCCGATGAATCACTATCTTTGCAGCCGATATGAATACGCTGCTGATTGTACTGCCGATCCTGACGGTCCTGATGTTCGACCTGGGATTGACGCTGAAAATGGAAGATTTCCGCCTGGTCTTGAGCCGGCCCAAAGCCGTTGTCATCGCCCTGTTCGGGCAGATTGTCCTGCTCCCGATCCTGGCCGCGGGACTGGCGCTGGCTTTCCGGCTGCCGCCCGTTTTCTTCATCGGAATGGTGCTGATCGCCTGTTGTCCGGGCGGCAGTTCCTCCAACATCTTCTCCAAACTGGCGGGCGGCGACGTGGCACTATCCGTTCTGCTCACAGCCCTCAGCAGCCTGATCACCTTGCTGACCGTCCCGGTCATCATGAGCTGGGCCACCGGCTACGCCGGAGAGGCTGTCGGCATTACCCTTCCTGTTGGTAATCTCCTGAAACAGAATCTGCTGCTCATGCTGTTGCCGGTCCTGTTCGGTATCGCGGTCCACTATCTGTGGCCCCGCGCCGCCGAGAAGATCGACGCCGTCCTGTCCCGCACCGCCTTCCCGCTGCTCCTGCTGCTCGTGTCCATTTTCTTCGCCCAGCACTGGCGCACCATTCTGGCCAACCTCGGCCGGCTCGGCCTCTGCGTCACCCTGCTCATCCTGCTGGCCGCCGGCAGCGCCGCCGGACTTTCGCGCCTGGTCCGCCTCCACGGCCGGGAACGCCGCACCGTGGTCATCGAAGTCGGCATGCAGAACGCCGCACAGGCCATCGCCGTCGCATCCAGCCCCTTCATCTTCGCCAACAACGAGATGGCCATCCCCGCCATCCTCTACTCCCTCCTGATGAACATCGTCCTGCTGACCTACGTCGCGGTGGTTCGGAAGAAAGGGGCGGAGTAGGTTGCGGGATTCTATTTCACATGTAGCGAAAACCCTTGCGCAAAGGGTCCTGCCCGAGGGTCCGCCTATGCTTAGCACCGCCACAGTGGTAATGCCCAAGGGTCCGCCTACGCTTGGCACCGCCGCCGCGCGACCACGAAGCGCGGCGGCTACGTTCCCGCGGGCTTCGCCGGGCTCGGGCCCAGCGGCCCGGCTTGCCCGCCGGGCGTTGCCCGGTCCAGGGGGGGGGAAAAAAACATAACCGATCTTGAATTGCCCGTCCCGGAGCGCAGAGAAGCGATGGACACTGTGTGTTGCCTGGCGCAGGTGTGCAAAAACATGTGGTACCTGCGCCGCTTTAGCGCGCAGAATGCAGATTTGCGGCGCAGATACCCCAGAGAAAAACACACCTGCGCCGGTCGCTCGTTGCTACTCCGCTTTGCATAGGACGTCCGGGCACAAAAATGGGTTCCCGTGTTCCCGAGGCGGTGCAGATGGGACGTCCGGGCACAAAAATGGGCTCCTGTGTTCCCGGAGGGTGGATGGACACAAAAGATATGGCAGAGACGGGAAAGCCTCCCTTAACTGCGGACGCGAGAATTAACTGCGGACGCAGGAGCTAACTGCAGACGCGGAAACTAACTGCGGGCGCGGGAGCGGCTGACAAGGATGACGCCGCCGACGATGAGGATGGTGGCGAGGAGTTTCTGCCAGGTGAGGGTGTCGAGGCCGATCCAGATGCTGACGGCGGTGGCGAGGATGGGCTGGAGGTAGGAGTACATGCTGACCAGGGTCGGGCGCAAGCGCTTCTGTCCGAAGGGGATCAGGAAGTAGGCAACGAAGGTGGCGAAGAAGACCAGGTAGCCGACTTCCCAGCCGACGCGGGCCGGGACGGCGGCAAAGTCGGTCTCCAGAAAGCCCCGGAACGAGAGGGGCAGGGACAGGAGCAGCGAGAAGAGGAACATCCACTTCATGAAGGTCACCACGTTGTACTTGCTGATCAGCGGACGGAAAAGGCCCAGGTACAGCGAAAAGCTCAGGCTGTTGACCAGCAGGAGCACAATGCCCAACGGGGTCGAATGGTCCGCACCGCCGGAATGGACGGAGTTGTAGATCAGATACAGCACACCGGCGAAACTGAGCGCCACGCCTCCGGCTTTCTTCCCGGTAATCGGCTCACCCAGAAAGAGAAAGGCGAAGAACATGGTGAAGATCGGGCCCAGGGTACCCATGATGGCCGTATCGATCGAAGTGGCCATCGTGATGGCGATCAGGAACGAAATCTGCGTCAGGAACAAGCCGATCGACGAAGCGGCTGCAATCTTCCAGAAGTCTCCCCTCTCCACCTTCTCGGAGGGCATGAACAGCGAAATGAGCCAGAAAAGCGCCGTCGCGCCAGCTGCCCGCAGCGTGAAAAGCACATACGGAGACAGGACATCGGAATTGGCGATATCCTTGCAGAAGACGATATTGAGGCCGAAGATCGTATAGGCGCCGGCGACGGCCAGATGTCCGGCGGTTTTGCCCGTATCCATCAAAAATCCTAAATTGCCCGGCAAAGATACATCCTTTCCCGGAAAAGCCCGCGAAAAGTTTTCCGGAACGATCATATTCTATTTGGAGAATCGGGGGAAATGACTATCTTTGCGAAGATAGATTTGAATAATTCAAATTAACAACAATTAAAGGAATACAGATATGAAAAAGAAATTCAGATGCCTCGTATGCGGATACGTCTATGAGGGCGAGAATCCGCCGGAGCGCTGCCCGCAGTGCAAGGCCCCTGCCAGCAAATTCGTGGAAATCAAGGATGAGGAAGGCAAGCCCCAGTGGGCCTGCGAGCACCACATCGGCGACGGAAAGGTAGAGGACGAAGAGATCATGCAGGGCCTCCGCGACCACTTCAACGGCGAATGCAGCGAAGTCGGCATGTACCTCGCCATGTCCCGCCAGGCCGAACGCGAAGGATATCCGGAGATTGCCGACGCCTTCAAGCGCTATGCCTTCGAAGAGGCCGAGCACGCCTCCAAGTTCGCCGAACTCCTGGGCGAGGTCGTATGGGATACCAAGACCAACCTCGAGAAACGCTACCAGGCAGAGGCCGGTGCCTGCGAAGGCAAACTCGCCATCGCGACCCGAGCCAAGAAACTCGGCTACGACGCCATCCATGACACCGTCCACGAAATGGCAAAGGACGAGGCCCGTCACGGCGCCGGTTTCTACGGTCTCCTCCAGCGCTACTTCGGCAAATAGCCTGAATATCAGATTTTAAAAAACCTCCGGAACGCAACCAAGTCCCGGAGGTTTTTCGTATCTTTCGACAAAATCGACAAAGGAAATGAAACTGCTTTACAAGATTGCGGCCACCGTCCTGGCCGGAGCCCTGCTGACCGGATGCAATCATTCCGAAAAACAGGAGCCGGCTTACTGGCTGGGTGCCGACATCAGCAGCGCCAACGGGATGGAAGCCCGCGGAGACCGGCTGATGGATTTCGAAGGAGAGGAGACCTACGAATTGACCGAGCTCATGCACAAACTCGGCCTCAACGCCGTCCGCTACCGGGTCTGGGTCGACCCGAAGCCTTTCCGGCGGGGTCCGCGCCCCGGACAGGTCGAACATAAGGAGTTGGAAATCTCCTCCCACGCCGGTCTGTGCGACAAAGTAGACCTGCTGGAAAACTGCCTGAAAGCCAAGGCCCTCGGCATGGCCATCATGGTTGACTTCCATTATGCCGACACCTGGGCGGATCCGAAGAAACAGCCCATCCCGGCAGCCTGGATGGGGCACGATTATGAGACCATGAAACGGGACCTGCACAACCACACTGTAGAAGTGCTGCAGTACCTGAAGGACAACGGGATCGAGCCCAAGTGGGTCCAGATCGGCAACGAGACCCGCAACGGCCTGCTCTGGAACCCCGCGCAGCAGGGCGAACCGGAAGATCCTAACAACGTGCCGGTGGCGGAACACATGGGCCACAGCGTGCTCGACCCGGAGCAGTATGCCGGCTTCATCAACGAGGGGCATATCGCAGCCAAGAGCGTCTTCCCGGATGTCATCACAATCGTCCACCTGGACAACGGCTACGACCAGGCGATGTACGACTGGAACCTAGGGATCCTGGAACAATACGGAGCGCAATACGACATGGTCGGCATGTCCCTGTACCCCTACTGGGCGGCCAAGGAGGGCGGCCGGACGGATGCGGACGGCGTCATCGACGACTGCATCGCCAACATCAAGCATGTCTACGAACGGTTCGGCAAGGAATCCATGATCGTCGAGACGGGATTCGAGGTCAGCGCGACGGACGAGGCGGTCACCCAGGAAAGCTACCGGCAGTTCTCCAAGGCCATCCGGGATTCCCGGGACCTGACGGACGGTCACTGCAAAGGTATTTTCTACTGGGCGCCCGAGGCACGGCCCCGCGGCGGGTATGCGCTCGGCGCGTTCGGGACGGACAACCGCCCGTCAAAGATCATGCAGGCCTACGTAGAAGCAGCGCAGGCTGCGCGGTAGAAAAATCGAGGGTGGCCCAAGCGGCCACCCTCTTTTTCATCAGAGATCGTCGTCTTCGGTGATGCCGAAACGGGCGGCGATGTCGTCGGGAATTTCCTCGAAATCAAGGGCATCCCAGGCGGCGTCCATTTCCCGCCGGTCTTTCTTCGTGGGACGGCCGGCACCGCGGTCGCGCCGCAGGAAGAAGGTCTCCACCGGGGCCTTGAGCTTGTCCAGTTCGGCCTGCGGGGTAAGGTTCTCCGCATAATCAGAGACCAGCTTGGCACCCAGCCGGTGTTCGGTCAGGGCCTTGACGCGGTAGGTGTACTGCACGGCGCCCTTTCGGACTTCCAGCACTTCGCCCACCTTGATCATCTTGGAAGGTTTGGCGGGTACGCCGCCGACCTTGACCTTGTTGCCCTTGCAGGCATCGGTCGCGTCGGTCCGAGTCTTGAACACGCGGATCGACCAGAGGAATTTGTCGAGTCGGGTTACATCTGCCATAATATCATCAGTTATCGGGATGAGCCAGGGACCAGTCGATCCGGTCATCCAGGTCTTCGTCTTTGCTGTAGTCCTCCCCTTCCAGGAAGGGTTCCGCATCGGTATTGATATACGAGTCCGGCGACTGGGACGGCTGCACGCGCGTCTCCAGCAGGACCGTGTCGCGGTTTTCGGGCACGAGGAAAAAATCCGGCATCTCGGCCGGGAGCAGCAGGGTCTCCCCTTTCCCCACATGGAAACGCTCCATCCCGGCATCCAGGGTTGCCTGGACCGAAGCCCCGCCCTCGAGGCAGGAATAGGCCAGGAAACTCCCAAACTGCTCGGTATAAATATGGAGGGCATCCGACAGGCGGACACGGGTCACCGTGAAAGGCTCGATTTCAGCCAGCGTATCGGTCAGCCGGCCTTCCGGACGGATTTCGTCATGATGGTGGTGCTGCGGGGCCGGAGCCGCCGCCGAAGCGTCATGCGCCTGCAGGCGGATGAAATCCATGGCATCCACTACGCCCAGGTCCTCGGAATCCAGGAAGGCGTCCCAATCAAAGACGCTGATATCCAGCAGGGAAGCCTCCGATACCTCGACCAGGTCCACCTGCTCCGCACCGTGCAGCACGCCCGGTTCGATCAGGTACCACTGTCCCACGGAAGGCGTCTCCGCATGCAGCGAACCGCCCAGCGAACCATCCATGCAGGCACGGTACAGGTCCGTCGCCGTCATCTCCTTCTCCAGGCCCAGGTACACGCGGGCGCCCGGCCTGACCGCAGTCACATACCAGAGTTTCGCCTTGCCGAGGGCATCGTACCGCTCCCCTGCCACCTTGTCGTCCGGGCAGACCCAGACCGGGGTCCGGCCGGTCACTTGCAGGGAACGCACGGCCACCGGGAACTGACGGCCGTAATAATAGTACACGTCATCCCCGACCACGCGGTCGATATAGGTCTCCATGATATCACTCAGGGAATCTCCCGACAGCCAGCCGCTGCACGCCTCCGAATCAATCACCCCCAAATCCGCCAGCTGATAGACTTCCGTACCCCACGCATGCTCCACGGCAACCGGTGCGAAGCGGAGCGGATACAATTTCTTCTCTTCTTCCATAAGACGCATGTTACGAAAACAAATGTAGCAATTTTTTCTGTTTTATGAAGGCTCCCTTTGTCGTTACGGTATAATTCACTATCTTCAAATCCGATTCTAGAACCGTTCACCATGAGACTCCAACACCTATTTACCAGTCTGGCCGGCGCGGCCCTCCTGCTCTCTTGCAGCGGCAACAGCGTCATCGAAGACTTCGAGCATGGCCTGGACAACTGGACTCCGCAAGGAGATGTGTTCCAAGGGACCAGCCAAGGCGGAGACGCAACCGGATACCAAGGCGCGGCCTACCTCAAAAGCGTAGACGACGATGCCCTCTCCGGATCCCTGACCTCCAGCCCTTTCAAAATTGCCAAACCATATATCAACATGCTGGTCGGCGGTCCGAGGGCCTTGGGTTTCGGCGGTCCCTCCACGGCCATCCGTCTGCTCGTTGACGGACAGGAAGTCCGGACAGCCTCATCCATCAGCGCCGAACCGAACAACCTGGAATGGATCTCCTGGGATGTAAAAGACCTGATCGGCAAAGAGGCCTCCATCAAGATCGACGTCGCTCCGGCCCGCACCTTCGGGACGCGCCGCATGCCGCGCGGCTACCTTCTGGTCGACCAGATCCAGCAAGGGCCGAAACGGCTCTCGTCCTTCTTCGATGAGTATGCCGTCACCCTGAAGGCCGACAAAAAATACATCCTGATCCCGGGGGCCAACTCGGGCGTCAACTCCCGCCTTTCCGTTGAAGTTGACGGGGTCAACATCCTTGGGAATGCACAGAGCGCCCGACCTGCTGCCACCGACATCGAGTATTGGATCCCGATCAATGTGGAGAAATATGCGGGGAAAGATGTCACCGTCAAGCTGACCGGCATCCGGACCACTGACGCCGTTTATGGGGCGGTCCGCACCTCCGACGATCCGGGCAACGATCCACATGAGACCTACCGGCCCCTGGTCCACTTCTCCCCTGCCTTCGGCTGGACCAACGACCCGAACGGCATGGTCTATGTCAACGGCGAATGGCACCTGGCCCTCCAGTACAATCCATACGGGACTTCCCACGGCAACATGCACTGGGGACTCAGCATCTCCAAGGACCTGATCCATTGGGAGGACGCTCCTGCGATCATCGCCCCGGACGAACTGGGTTCCATCTTCTCCGGCAGCGCCGTCGTCGACCATGAAAACACCGCCGGCTTCGGAAAGGATGCCGTCGTGGCCATCTATACCTCCGCCGGCGCAGGGCAGCGCCAAAGCATCGCCTGGTCCGCGGACGGCGGTTACACATTCAACAAATACCCGGGCAATCCGGTTCTCGCCGATCCGGCCGAACGAGACTTCCGCGATCCGAAGGTCAATCGGATCGGAGACCAGTGGGTCATGGCCCTCGCCTGCGGCCAGGTCATCCGTTTCTATGGCTCCAAAGATCTGAAAGAATGGTACTTCCTCAGTGACTTCGGTACCGGATACGGTTCCCACGAAGGTGTCTGGGAATGCCCGGACCTGATGAGGTTCAACTACGGCGGACAGGAGAAATGGGTGCTCTTCGTCAGCATCAACCCGGGCGGTCCGAACGGTGGCAGCATCACCCAGTATTTCATCGGCCAGTTCGATGGAAAACGGTTCAAGGCCGATCCGCTGCCCTACCCGCTTTGGGTCGATGAGGGCGTTGACAATTACGCCGGCGTCACCTTCGCCGATGCCCCCGACGGGCGGACCGTCTTCATGGGTTGGATGAGCAATTGGGCCTATACCGGCCAGACCCCGACCCATGTCTTCCGGAATGGCATGACCCTTCCGCGCGATCTTTCCCTTAAGAGCAACGGCCGCCACACCATCCTCGCCAGCGTCCCCTCTCCGGAAGTCTATGCAGCCCGCGGAGCGGAAAAAGCGGTGGACGGAGCGACCGGCGCAGATGCCTTCGAACTTCCGGAGATCCTCGCCGGCAACAAGGGCGCCTATGAGATTGATTTCACCGTCGTTCCGGATGCCAAGGGCGTCTTTTCCTTCAATCTGTCCAACAGCAAGGGCGAGACGACGGTCTGGACCTTCGACCTGGAGCGGAATAAACTCCTGCTCGACCGGAGCAAGAGCGGATTGGTCGGTTTCAGCCCGTCCTTCGCAGCAAAACCGGTCGAGGTCAAACTGAATCCGCGCAAGGAATACAAGTGCCAGCTCTTCGTGGATAAACTCTCCACCGAACTATTTATCAATGACGGCGATATGGTCTTTACCAACTGCGTCTTCCCGACCGAGGTCTACAACCGGTTCGGCGTCGGAGCGCAAGGATGCAAGTTCACCGTCAAGGATGTCAAAGTATATGAACTCAACTAATCGGCTATGAAGAATAATAATCTCGGCAAATTGATCCCGATCATGTTCGCCTTCTTCGCAATGGGATTCGTGGACATGGTAGGAACGGCAACCAATTATGTAAAAGCGGACTTTCAGCTCAGCGACACAATGGCGAACTTCCTGCCGTCCATGGTGTTCCTGTGGTTCTTCTTCCTCAGCGTGCCCACCAGCCTGCTGATGAACAAGATCGGGAAACGGAACACCGTCATCGTCAGTTTGTTCGTCACCGCACTGGCCCTGGTGCTTCCGCTCTTCGGATACAACTACCCGGTGATGCTGGTCTCCTTCTGCCTCCTAGGTATCGGAAACACCCTGATGCAGGTATCCCTCAACCCGCTGATTTCCTGCGTGGTAAAGGGCGACAAACTGGCCAGTTCCCTGACTTTCGGACAGTTCGTCAAGGCCATCGCCTCCTTCATCGCCCCGATCATCGCCAGCTGGGCCGCCGTCAAGTTCGGCAACTGGCGGATCCTCTATATCATCTTCCTGGTGATTGGCGTCATCGCCACCGTGTACCTCTGGATGACCAAAGTCGAAGAAGATGAACCTTCCGCCAATTCATCCAGTTTCCTGGATGTCATCAAACTTCTGGGCATTCCGTCCGTCCTGCTCTTCTTCCTGGGTATCGTCGCCCACGTCGGCATCGATGTCGGCGTCAACACCGCCGCCCCGAAGATCCTGATCGAACGGCTCGGTCTTCCGCTGACCGAGGCAGCCATCGCGACGAGCGTCTATTTTCTGTTCCGTACGATCGGCTGCTTCACGGGATCCATCATCCTGGCGAAATGGGATCTCAAGAAGTTCTTCGCGCTGAGCGTCGCCCTGATGATCATCTCCATGATCGGCCTGTTCGTCTGTCAGACCAAGATCGGCATCTACATCGCCATCGCCTGCGTCGGTTACGGCAACTCGAACATCTTCTCGATGGTATTCTCCAAGGCGCTGCTCTTCATGCCTGACAAGAAGAACGAGATGTCCGGCCTGATGATCATGGGCCTGATCGGCGGAACGATCTTCCCGCTCCTCATGGGCGTCCTCTCCGACGCACTCGGCAGCCAGACCGGCTCGGTCATCGTCATCAGCTGCGGCGTGATCTACCTGATTTTCCTCGCCGCGAAATTTATGAAAGAACAAAAAGCGTAATATCATGGAAAGACCCATCGTAGGTATCGGAGAAATCCTGTTCGACCTTCTCCCCACAGGTGCCCAGCTCGGCGGCGCCCCGGCCAATTTCGCCTATCATGTCAATCAGCTCGGCGGCAACGGGATTGCCGTCAGCGCCATCGGGAAGGACGCGCTTGGCGAAGAGGTCAAGACCATCCTGGCCGAGAAGGGACTCAAGGCCATCCTGCCGGAAGTCGACTGCCCGACCGGCGTGGTAAACGTTACGCTTGACGAAAAGGGCGTACCGACCTATACCATCATCGAAGGCGTAGCCTGGGACAATGTCCCGTATACCCCTGAGATGAAGGCCGTGGCTTCCGAGGCCTGCGCCGTCTGCTTCGGCACCCTGGCCCAGCGCGGGACCGTCACCCGGAAGACCATCCTGGATTTCATCGCCGACATGCCGGCGGACAGCCTGAAGGTATACGACATCAACCTCCGTCAGCATTTCTTCTCCAAGGAAATCATCGAGACCTCCCTCAAGGTCGCCGACATCCTGAAGATCAATGATGAGGAGATACTCGTCGTCGCCAAGCTGCTCGGCCTGGACGGCACGCCGGAAGAGGCCTGCCGAGCCATCCTTCGACTCTACGGGCTGCGGCTGGTCATCCTCACCAAAGGCGGGGACGGCAGTAATGTCATCACGGAAGACGCCGTGCTCTCGGTCGCCTGTCCGAAGGTCCAGATTGCCGATACCGTCGGTGCCGGCGATTCCTTCACCGCCGCCTTCATCCGCGCCTACCTCCGTGGCGATACCCTGGCTGAGTGCCACCGTCTCGCCAACGAGGTATCCGCGTACGTCTGTTCCTGCCACGGCGCCATGCCGGCATACGACCGCACGTTCTAATCCGCCTGCGTCAAAAATGCTCCCTCCGGTCCAAAGTATGGACCGGAGGTTTCAATTTTCTCTTCAAAGTGCGACTTCCGGTCCAAAGGTCGGACCGGAGGGCACGATCCTCCTTTCTTATCCGGGGAGATGATCATATCAACGGGGCATCAGGGGCATCAGGATCAGTCAGATCTTCCGGTAACAGTGATTCGTATTTCTCAAGAAGCCCGAAATCCTTAAAGCCAATAACGTCAAGAAAGCAATAATCAAAGAAAGGCACGCCATTTAAAAGATTGGCCTCATTGACACATATTTTCCCCCAGCAACAGCGTGAGCCGAATACTTTAAACACACCATCCTCGGTATTTAGGATACTCATCAGGGCATATCCTTCATGGCAAATATCTTCCCATGAAAACCGAACAGGTAATCTGAGATGAAGAATAGGCCAACCTTCGACCCCTCCCGTGATGATTATTTCGTCTTCCCCTATCGACAGAAGGCATTGTTGTAAGCACTCGTACGTTTCCTTCTCGAAAATATGTCCGCCCACAAACCCTTTCCCATGTATTCCTTCTTGGAAACCGGAGAGCGGATTTCGGATAATATCTTCCAATGTCCGGTCCGTAAAAACCCGATTATAGACATCGCGCCATTTTATTTCAAATAGTTCATCTGGGATCAAGTATCGCTGCAGCCGGGCAAAAGACCGCTCCGGATCATACCATTCTTCTTTACTCATCCTTGCCACATTCCAGGGAAGGATGGGATCATCTTCATAAAAGCTCCAATATACCAAGCCTTGATCGTTATCGTAATTGTCAATCAGTTGCCGTAACGTAAGCATCATTCTGTCATGTTTTTTATCTAGGCAAATTTAAAGACAGGCTTGTCAAGAGTGGTCAATTGTTCCAAGGAGTCCTTTCCGCACAATTATATGTTCATTTTCAAAAGGATGATTCTCAGCCAAACGTTTGGTTCGGAAAGTTTGATACTTGATTGACAATAAATCGCGCATCCGGCTGTCATCGAACATGGCAGCCACACTACCGAAATAGCAGTGCTCGTGGGTATCTTTCAACTCCACATGAATAATCGTTCTGTTATGTTTGAGCATTTCCTACTCCAAAAATACAAAAATCTACAGTTTTATCAAAAATGTAGATTTATATTTTGGACATTATCTACAAATCCATATATTTGTAGAAAGAAAGATTTGTGCGTCGAGATATGAAAAAAATTCTGGAAGTTCTCCAATTCGGAGATATGGAAATCAAGTTCAACACCGATATTGATGTCCTTAACGATCCCTCTATTGTTTCAAATGTCGTTATCAACAGCGCCTTGACCATGATGACGACATTGTGGGGAGGGAATGAACTGTCAGTGCTCGCCATGCTCCGGGCACTGACCATAGCAGACCTGGCACTCAGCGTCAATCGGAAAGAGATGATCCAGTGGCTTGATGATGAATCTGCGGCACTATGCAGGACTTTACAGGAAGCTAAGAAAGAATTTGAGCGGCAAGGAGGATCCGTTACGACCTTCCCGCCAGGAGTCATGCCCCCAAAAATGCCTAGTTGATATGGCCTATTTCCTTGTATCCACCGAACACTTGGAAAACCGTCTATGGTTTAGAGACGATCAAGACTATAATACAGGGATGAATTTTGTTGCAATAGTCGCCAATTCGGTTAGAGTCAACGTATTAGCATTCATTCTCATGTCTAATCATGTCCATTTTGTGTTATCTTGCGAAGAAGAAGAAGCCTTGCTTTTCATCACCCGCTTCAAGGGATGCTATAGCAGGTATGTCTGGGACAAATATGGAGAAAAAGATTTCCTCAGGAGGAACCCAGTAGATATCAAGCATCTGGATGCTGATAACGAATCCCTTGAAAGGGCCATCGCATATGTCCTAATGAATCCGGTTGCAGCGAATATCTGCCAGCATCCGGTATTGTATCCCTGGGGAACTGGCGATGCATACTTTAACGAAACTCCTATTAAAGGGACTAAGATCTGTCAACTTTCCGACCGTGCAAGAAGACGGATTCTTCACTCTAAGAAAGAGATTCAAAAGAGTTGTATTCTTGGAGAGGAGGGGTATATTCTCCCGCGCTCATATGTTGACACCGCATTTGTGGAATCTCTATACCAAACACCCAAACGCATGAACTTCTTCCTGATGAGTTCATCAAAAGCACAACAACGGTTGGAACGGAAAGCGATTCCATCCTTTCGCGATCAGAGTCTGCTCAATGCCAGTTTGGATCTATGCCGAACGCTTTTTAGACGCAATAGCCCGAAAGAATTGACCACTGAGCAAATCGTATTGCTCTTGAGAGAGATGAGATGGAGATTCAGTGCCGATATTAATCAGCTTTCTCGTATCTTAGGATTAACCTATAAAGACGCGGCAAAATTATTCGAAACGCCAAACATTTAGTATTGTGGCTGTGAAACCTCCGGTCCACCCTTTGGACCGGAGGTTTCATTTTTCCCCTCAAAGTGCGCCCTCCGGTCCATAGGTCGGACCTGAGGGCAAACGGGTGAAAGCCGCTTTTATCGCCGTCCGGCCCAAATCACGCCGGCGAGGATGGCTGCGCAGCCCAGGGCGGACTGGGGCGTAAGGCCAGGGAGAAGCGGACGGCAAAAATCGCCGCAGGGTCCATCCCGGCAGCGATCAGGGTCTTGGTACAAACAAAGGTGACACCCCAGACCGCAACGACCAGGAGTGCCAGTAAATGATCGAAAATCCGGGCTTTGCCCACCGGATCAGTCTCCGTAAGGGTTTGCGTCGTCCCAGTCTTTCAGGAGATAGCCGTGACGGCCTACGCAATGGTCATGGATCTTCACCTGGGCCGCCTCATCGAGGCTGTTCCACCAGCCGGTGCAGGCCGGATACTGGACAAGGGATTCGTCGATGATACCGTCCGGAGCCGTTTTCGAGAGGCCTTTCCGGGCGATCCGCTCTTTCTGCGGAACCGACAAGGAGGACCACCAGATTTCAAGTTCACCTTTATTCATGGCAATATCAATGTTTTCGGATTACAAAAATAACAAGAATGTCCGACATCTCCAATGGCCGGGGTTTAAGAATAATCCGTATCTTTGCTGACACGATATTATGGTCAAGAAACGATACGTCATCCTGGACGCCCTGCGGGGCTTCGCCATCCTGGGAATCATCCTCGCGAATTTTCCGGAGTTCTCCCTATGGACCTTCTCCGATCCTTCCACCTGGACCGGCACCGACAGGATTACCCGCGCCCTCCAGACGATGTTCGTCGACGGGAAATTCTACACGCTATTCTCCCTGCTGTTCGGCATGGGCTTCAGCATCCAGCTGGCCAATGCGGAAGGAAAGCTCAAGACCTTCTACCGGCGGATGACCGTCCTGCTGCTGATCGGCCTGCTGCACATCGCATTCCTCTGGAGCGGGGATATCCTGATGCTCTATGCCGTCTGCGGCATGGTCCTCCCCTTGTTCCGCCATCTTCCGACCCGGAAGATCCTTACCTGTGCGGCCTGTTTCCTCCTCCTGCCCGTCTTGTGCGAGCTCCTGCTGGGCTCGCGCCTGGCCGATCCCCTGGAAACCCGCCAATGGGAGATCTGCGGACTGTACGGGATCACGGAGGCCAATTTCGGGACCTGGCTGTCGGATGCCCGCAGTTACCGGGAGGTGCAGCAATTCCTCCACCAGGGCGGGATCGAACGGATGTGGGAATTCGTTTCCAGCCACCGGTATTTCAAGGTCATGGGCCTCTTCCTAATCGGTTTCGCCGTCGGCCGGGAACGGATTTATGCCGACATCCAGGCCCACCGGACGCTGTTGAAAAACATCTTCCTGCACGGGCTCGCCATCGGCCTGCCCCTGAGCCTGTTCTATACCCACAGTTCGATGGCCGGACATCCCTGGGGATCCGTCGCCCACAGCATCCTGTACCTGAGCGTCTATCCGATGGGATTCGCCTATGCCGCCGGCTTCTGCCTGTTGTTTGCCCTGATG
>ONQC01000018.1:13084-48356 GCA_900319855.1 uncultured Bacteroidales bacterium | reverse complement strand
CACGGTAGCTGTAATCCAGGATGGTGTGGATCGCGATAGCAATCAGTTTCAGCTGGAATCTGGCAACACCCGGGGCCGGCTGGTAGTCCTTCTTCAGCAACCCGGCATTCACGGCACGATCAAAAAGTTCCTTTGCCTGGGGGTTGGCGAAGAACGGGACCAGATTGCCATATTCTCCCGAACCTTTGCGGAACATCTCATTGCCGAAGGCGACCAACTTATCCGTAGCATCCGCCACCTCACGTATCCTCGCAGCCAGCAAGCCGGTGCGATGAACGGACAGATAATCTCTTATGGGCTCGGTATTGGCCAGCATCATCAGCTGTTCGAAGAGTAGGGGATCAGGATCCTCCTCGACATAGGCGATAATGGAGTTCGCCAGCTGGGAATAGCTGATCTCCTCATCCAGGGCCTCCCTGATGACGCCTTCCTTTCCGAGTCTCACGGCGGAAGCGAGGAGTTTTGAGGTCCTGTTGATGACCGCGATACCAAATGCGGCATCCTGTCTTGTGAGTTCCATACGCGGCGGTTTTTATTGATTACAGGTCATTGAATATGTCGGAAATCTTATCGACCGCCTCCTGTTTCCTGGAATCTACCAGATGTGCATAGATCTGGGTTGTGGCTATCTCCCTGTGACCAAGCAGTTTGGAAACAGTGTAGATATCCGTTCCTGAGTTCAGGAGCATCACCGCGAAGGTGTGACGGCTGCAGTGGAAGGTGAAATCCTTCGTGATTCCCGCCGCCAAGGCCCATCTCCGGAGTTCGAGAGAGGTCTCAGAGGAATACTTGAACAGGGGGAAGACGAGATCCTCAGATGTCTTGTCCCCTTGTTTTCCGAGATACGGCTCGGCGACCTTGGGAATGTCGAGGTATTCCTGACCACCAGTCTTCTTCTGCTTGAAGACAAGCCTCGTGTAATCTCCAAACCGCTGGACTTCGCCCCAGGTTAGCTTCTCAATGTCGCTTTTCCTGAGTCCTGTGAAGCAACCGAAGAGGAACGCTCTCTTCAGATGAGGGTACTTGCAGTAGGTGTCGGCCATCTTCTTGACCTCATCGATAGTAAGATACTGGCGCTCCGCCTCGTCGGCCTTGAATCCCTTGACTGGATCGGCAGGATTCGAGGCGATGATGCCTTCCTTGTACGCCTGGTTCAGGCAAGCGCGGAGCTTGTTGAAGTATGAACACTTCGAGTTCTGGGAAAGCCCGTTGAAACCCTCATGTGGTCTCCGGTTCATTTTCGTCGTGTCCTTCTCAACCGTCTCGAGATAGCTCTTGAATCCCTGGACCCAACGGGGCGTTATTTCGCCGAATGTCGTGCTCTCGGTACAATAGACCCGAAGGTACTTATAGCAACTCTTCCAGTTTCCGTAGTTGCCGTCACTCTGCTTCCTGTCCTCCATCATGGTCCTGTAGTAGGCGAGGAACGGCGTCTTGGCGCCATTGTTATCCCTGACTGGGGCATCGGAAAGAAGATTATTCTCCTTTTCGAGCCTCATGGCCTCGGCTTTGGCCATGGTCTTGCGGTTCTTCTCCTTTACTTCGGGGGACTTGCCCGGTATCAAAGAAAGACCTATACTCTCACGCACGCGTTCTCCGAACTGGACATAATCAAGGTACAGGGTCAACCGACCGTTGGAACTGGACCTCGAACGTAACTTCACGAGGTCTGTCTTAGATGCTACAGCGCTACTACTCATGGCCTTATACTTAAAAGTGTTCAACATTAATGTGCCGCCGGAAATCCGTACTTTCCAAATGCGCCACGTGACAAATCCACCGCAAATATAATAGCTTAAGGTGAAATTGCAAAAGAAATTCAAACAAATTTTGAATAAATATAGTTGAACAATAAACTAGTTTATATTCAACTAATTAAGCAAAGTAATTGAGTTTATGTTAAGTCGCTTTTATATCGGTTTTAAAACCGATACTTATTCGTGTGAATTTTCCAAAAACATTTCATAAAACACGGGGTTTGGTAACTTTTTCAGAAATTTGTGACAAAACTCTGTCACAAAAGGTGATTTTGTGACAAACCTTGTGACAAAACGCTCTTAAATGACCGGAAAACAGATTAAACGCCCAAAAAGCGAAACTAGCCGAAATGACTCTTTGAAGAGTTCATTTTCAGCTAGTTTTGGCACAAAAATAACAGTTTTGCAGAACTTGCAACTAATTGATTATCAAGCACTTACTTCCCGATGCAGAAATGCTTGAAAATATTGCCGAGGACCTCGTCGGGGGTGATGGATTGGCCGAGGATGGAACCGAGGGATTCGATGGCGTCGCGGAGGTCCTGGGCGATGAGGTCGGAGGGGCGCTGCTGATCGAGGCCTTCGCGGATGCGGAGCAGGGAAGTGCGGGCATTCCGGAGGGCTTCCAGGTGGCGGATGTTGGTGACCAAGGTCTGGTCGGAACTTTTATTATTGACTTTCCAGTTCGAAACCAGCTCTTTTTTCAATGCATCGATGCCGATTTTATCTTTTGCAGATATTTTGAGCACAACTGCATCTAAACCAATCCGAGAAACATAGTTGTTTATATCGATAACATTTTTGTTCCAGCCTGATTTGTCGGATTTATTCAATAAAACCAGGACCTGTTGCGCAGGAGGATTGATTTTTTTGACAATCTGATTGAGCTCGGTTTCGAGACCATCTGAAGGACTCGAAGCATCCAGGACAACCAGCACGACGGAGGCCTCAGACAGCTTCCGAAGGCTCCTTTCAATACCGGATTTTTCAATACTCTCGGAGGTTTCACGGAGGCCTGCGGTATCGATGAAGCGGAAGAGGACACCGTCGATGTTCAAAGTCTCTTCAATCGTATCCCGTGTCGTTCCGGCGATGTCGGAAACGATGGCACGGTCGTCTTCGAGCAGGGCATTCAGCAACGTGCTCTTGCCGGCGTTTACCGGACCGACGATGGCCACAGGGACACCATTGCGGATCGCATTGCCGAGCCGGAACGAGGCGATCAGCCGCTCGAGATGTCCGTCCAGATGCGCCAGCAGGTTCCGCAACCGGGACCGGTCGGCAAACTCGACATCCTCTTCGCTGAAATCCAGTTCCAGTTCCATCAGCGACGTCATCTCCAGCAACTCGGAGCGCATCTGCATCAGTTCGGATGAAAACCCGCCGCGCATCTGGTTCATAGCGACCCGGTGCGCAGCTTCGCTTTCCGCCGCGATCACATCGGCGACGGCCTCGGCCTGGGCCAGGTCCATCCGGCCGTTCATGAAGGCGCGCCGGGTGAACTCGCCGGGCTCTGCGGACCGGACACCGGACTGCAGGAGCAGCTCCAACAGACGGCTGACAATAAAGCCGGACGCGTGCGTGCAGATTTCCGCCATATCTTCTCCCGTATAGGAATGAGGCGCCCGGAATAGACTGACAAGCACTTCATCCAGAACGCTGGAAGAATCTATAATCTCCCCATATTTAATACGATATCCTCCTGAACTTGAAGCGTTACTTTCTTTAAAGCGTATCAGCCGGTCCAACACGGGAAAGGTGTCCGGACCACTGATACGGACGATGGAGATGGCCCCTGATCCAGGGACAGTGGCCGGTGCGGCGATCGTATCGGAAGAACGGAATTTCATGTCGCGAAGATACGATATATTTGGCAAATCGGGAAGCATTTTTATTTGCGCAGTCCAATCCTTTTGCTTAATTTTGCACGAATTAAGGACAAGGCCATGATCGGACTTCGGAACATATCCCCGGATACCAGTGCAAAGACTGGCCAAGCCCCTTTTTTCAATGACAACGACTGACCATTTCGTCTCCGGACGGATGGTCTTTTTTTTATAACCGAAACATGGAGAAGAGAATTCGAGCGACTCTTAAACTCAGCAATGGGAAGACCTTCGAAGGTTGGTCTTTCGGCTATGAAGGCCCCACTGACGGCGAAGTGGTTTTTTCCACGGCCATGGTCGGCTACCCGGAAAGCTTGACCGACCCTTCCTATTCAGGGCAGATACTCTGCGTAACTTATCCGTTGATAGGTAATTACGGCGTTCCGGATGAAGGAACGGATGAATATGGGATTTCGAAGAATTTCGAATCCGAAAAGATCTGGGTACGGGCACTCGTCATCTCCGATTACTCGGAGCACTACAGCCACTGGGAGGCCGTCAAGAGCCTGGACCAATGGCTGCGGGAACAGAAGATCCCCGGCATCTATGGCATAGACACGCGCGAACTGACCAAGATCCTGCGTGAACAGGGTTCCATGCTCGGTATCATCGTCCCGGAAGGTCAGCAACGGGATTTCCCGGTCGCGGACCCCAACCTCGACAACCAGATCGCCCTTGTCAGTTGCAAGGATGTCATCCGGTACGGCAGTGGAGAGAAGAAAGTCGTCATGGTGGACTGCGGCGTCAAGCACAATATCCTGCGCTGTTTCGTCGAGCGGGGCGTCGAGCTGATCCGCGTACCATGGGATTACGATTTCAACCAGCTGGAGTACGATGGCCTGTTCATTTCCAACGGACCCGGCAACCCCGAGTTCTGCGTCAAGACCGTCGAACACCTGCGGACCGCCATGCAAGGTAATAAGCCGATCTTCGGCATCTGCATGGGCAACCAGCTGCTGGCCCGGGCCGGTGGCGCATCTACCTATAAATTGAAATACGGCCATCGCAGCCACAATCAACCGGTGCGCATGGTCGGGACCAACCGCTGTTTCATCACCTCCCAGAACCACGGCTTTGCCGTCGACAACAACACCCTGGGCAGTGACTGGGAGCCCTGGTTCATCAATATGAACGACGGGACCAATGAAGGGATCCGGCACAAGAGCAAGCCTTTCTGGTCGGTCCAGTTCCATCCGGAGGCCTCCAGCGGCCCGACGGACACCCAATTCTTGTTTGACGAATTCATCAGTAAATTATGATCGATAAAACCATCCGTAAAGTACTGATCCTCGGCTCCGGAGCCTTGAAAATCGGCCAGGCCGGCGAGTTTGACTATTCCGGAAGCCAGGCGTTGAAAGCCCTCCGGGAAGAGGGGATTGAAACCGTCCTGATCAATCCGAACATTGCGACGGTCCAGACCTCGGAAGGCGTAGCAGACAAGATCTATTTCCTTCCGGTGACGCCCTGGTTCGTTGAAAGGGTCATCAAGAAGGAACATCCGCAGGGAATCCTGCTTTCCTTCGGCGGCCAGACGGCGCTGAACTGCGGCGTCGAACTGTTCCAGAAGGGGATTCTCGACAAATACAATGTACATGTTCTCGGTACGCCGGTCCAGGCGATCATGGATACCGAAGACCGCGACTTGTTCGTCCGCAAACTGGATGAGATCCAGGTAAAGACCATCAAATCCCATCCCGCGGCCAACATGGAGGAAGCCCGCAAGGCGGCACACGAACTGGGTTATCCGCTGATCGTCCGCGCGGCCTACGCCCTTGGCGGACTCGGCTCCGGATTCTGCGACAACGACCAGGAGCTGGAGGAACTCTGCGACAAAGCCTTCTCTTTCTCGCCGCAAGTGCTGGTCGAGAAATCTCTGAAAGGTTGGAAAGAGATTGAATATGAGGTAGTAAGGGACCGTTATGACAATTGCATCACGGTCTGTAACATGGAGAATTTCGACCCGCTGGGCATCCATACGGGCGAGAGTATCGTCGTCGCGCCTTCCCAGACCCTCAGCAACCGGGACTATTACTTCCTGCGCGAACTGTCCATCAAGATCGTCCGCCATCTCGGCATCGTTGGCGAATGCAACGTCCAGTACGCCTACGACCCTGATTCCATGGACTACCGCGTCATCGAGGTGAATGCCCGGCTCAGCCGGTCCTCTGCACTGGCTTCCAAGGCCACCGGCTATCCGCTGGCCTTTGTTGCCGCCAAACTTGGCCTGGGCTACGGCTTGTTTGACCTGAAGAATTCCGTGACGAAGACGACCCCCGCCTTCTTCGAACCGGCCCTGGACTACATCGTCTGCAAGATCCCGCGCTGGGACCTGAGCAAATTCCACGGCGTTTCCCGCAAGATCGGCTCGAGCATGAAGAGCGTCGGAGAGGTCATGGCCATCGGCCGTACCTTCGAGGAAGCCATCCAGAAAGGTCTCCGCATGATCGGCCAGGGCGCACACGGCTTCGTCGGGAACAAAGAGCTTCAGGTCGCGGATGTGGACCTGGCGCTGCGTGAGCCGACAGACCGTCGTATCTTCGTCATTTCCAAAGCCATGCGCGCCGGTTATACGGTGGATCAGATCCACGCGCTGACCAAGATCGACCGCTGGTTCCTCGACAAGCTTGCCGACATCGTCAACACGTTCGAGAAGATGCGGGAGTATGACCAGGTCATGGACCTGCCGGCCGACCTGCTCCGGCTTGCCAAACAGCAAGGCTTTTCGGATTTCCAGATCCAGCGGGCCATCTACAAGGATACCGGCCATTCCACGGTGCATCAGGAGGAAGTCCGGCGCTTCCGGAAATCCCTCGGCATCGTTCCGGTGGTCAAGCAGATCGACACCCTGGCGGCTGAGTTCCCGGCCGTGACAAATTACCTGTACCTGACTTACAACGGTTCTTATAACGATATCCATTATGAGAACGACGGGCGTTCCGTCGTCGTGATCGGATCCGGAGCCTACCGTATCGGCAGCTCCGTCGAGTTTGACTGGTGCTCGGTCACGTGTTTGCAGACCATCCAGAAACAGGGTTACCGGGGCGTCATGATCAATTACAACCCCGAAACGGTATCGACGGACTACGACATGTGCGACCGCCTGTATTTCGACGAACTGACCTACGAACGGGTCATGGACATCGTGGAGATGGAAAATCCGCACGGCGTCGTGGTCTCTGTCGGCGGCCAGATCCCGAACAACCTGGCGCTGAGGCTGTCCAACAGCGGCGTCCCGATCCTGGGCACCCGCGCGGAAGATATCGACAAAGCGGAAGACCGTCACAAATTCTCCAGCATTGTCGACCAGTTGGAAGTCGACCAGCCGCGCTGGAAGGAATTGACGACCCTGGAAGATGTCGACCAGTTCATCAAAGAAGTCGGATTCCCGGTCCTGGTCCGTCCGTCCTACGTGCTGTCCGGTGCAGCGATGAATGTCTGTTATGATGAACAGAAGCTCCGCCATTTCCTCTCATTGGCAGCAGAAGTATCTCAGGAACACCCGGTTGTCATTAGCCAGTTCATGCAGCGATGCAAGGAAATCGAGTTCGACGCCGTCGCCGATGAAGGAGAAATCCTGGCTTATGCCATCTCTGAGCATATCGAATATGCCGGTGTCCACTCCGGCGATGCGACCATCCAGTTCCCGCCTCAGAAGCTGTATGTCGAGACCGTCCGGCGGATCAAGAAGATCGCACGGAAGATCGCCAATGCATTGAGTATTAGCGGTCCGTTCAACATCCAGTTCCTGGCCAAGGACAATGAGATCAAGGTCATCGAATGCAACCTGCGGGCGTCGCGGAGTTTCCCGTTCGTCTCCAAGGTCCTGAAAATCGATTTCATCGAACTGGCAACCAAGGTCATGCTGGGCCTGCATCCGGCTGCCCCGCAGAAGAGTGCCTTCGACCTGGACTATGTAGGAGTCAAGTCTTCCCAGTTCTCGTTTGCCCGCCTCGAAGAGGCCGATCCGATGCTGGGAGTCGATATGTCCTCGACGGGAGAAGTCGGCTGCCTGGGTGATGACCTGAACGAAGCCCTGCTCAAATCCGTCCTTTCCGTCGGCATGGAAATCCCGGGTAAAAAGATCCTGATTTCTACTGGTGACGCCCGCCAGCGTGCCGACATGCTCCAGGCCTGCAAGCTGCTGGCCGAGAACGGGTATGAACTGTTCGCCCTGGGTGCGACCCATAAGTATTTCGTGGAGAACAGCATCCGCTGCGAGAAAGTCCTCTGGCCGAGTGAATGCGACAACCCCAACTACCGCCGCTACCGTCCGGCGCTGGACCTGATCCAGAACAAGGAGGTTGACATGGTCATCAACATCCCGGAGAACTTTACGGATATCGAGCTGGAGAACGGTTACAAGATTCGCCGGGCCGCGATTGACTTCAACATCCCGCTGCTCACGAACGCCCGGCTGGCGACGGCTTTCATCCGGGCCTTCAGCAGTCTGCCGCTCGAAGAGATCCAGATCAAATCCTGGGATGAATACTAAAAAGAAAAACTCCGGAATCCCGGAGTTTTTCTTTTATTCGTACCGTCCGAACTTGGACATGTTGTCGATCAGGTCTTTGTTCGTCTTGAACTCGTCCATGTGCTGCTGGATCCAGTTCATCGCTTCGACCGGATTCATATCGGCCAGCAGTTTACGGAGGATCCAGATCCGGTTCAGTGTATAAGCATCGTAGAGAAGGTCGTCACGACGCGTACTGGAGAGGATCAGGTTGACGGAAGGGAAGATACGGCGGTTGGAGAGGCTGCGGTCCAGCTGGAGTTCCATGTTGCCGGTACCCTTGAATTCCTCGAAAATGACATCGTCCATCTTGGAACCGGTTTCAGTAAGTGCGGTGGCCAGGATCGTCAGGGATCCGCCGCCTTCGATATTGCGGGCGGCACCGAAGAAACGTTTGGGTTTCTGGAGGGCATTGGCGTCCACACCGCCGGTCAGGACCTTGCCGGAAGCCGGCTGGACGGTGTTGTACGCACGGGCCAGACGGGTGATGGAGTCCAGCAGGATGACGACATCGTGACCGCATTCCACCAGGCGGCGCGCTTTCTCCAAGACCATGTTGGCCACCTTGACGTGACGTTCCGCCGGTTCATCAAAAGTAGACGCTACGACCTCGGCCTTGACGCTGCGGCTCATGTCCGTCACTTCTTCCGGACGCTCGTCGATCAGAAGGACGATCTCGTAAACTTCCGGATGGTTGTCGGCGATGGCGTTGGCGATGGACTTGAGGAGCATGGTCTTACCGGTCTTCGGCTGGGCGACGATCAGACCGCGCTGGCCCTTTCCGATCGGGGTGAACATGTCCACGATCCGGCAGGACAGGTCTTTTTCATGTCCGTGTCCAAGCAGGTTGAATTTCTCGTCCGGGAAGAGGGGAGTAAGGAAGTCGAACGGAACACGGTCGCGGATGAACTCCGGCGTACGGCCGTTGATATATTTGATGCTGACCAGCGGGAAATACTTATCCCCGTCGCGCGGCGGACGGATCTCGCCCGTCACGGTGTCTCCGGTCTTGAGGGCGTTGATCTTGATCTGCTGCTGGGAGACATAGATATCGTCCGGCGAGTTCAGATAATTATAGTCGGATGAGCGGAGGAAACCATAGCCGTCCGGCATGATTTCCAGCACGCCCGTCGCCTCGACCGTGCCTTCGAACTCGATACGGGGCTGGAACTGCGGACGCTGTTGCTGCTGAGGCTGCTGGGACTGGTCCCCGCCCTGGCGGTTCTTCCCTTTATCCCGGCGGTTCTGCTGCGGGTTCTGGGAAGGCTGCTGGTTCTGCTGGACCTCAGCCGGTTTGGGCGTTTCAGGTTTGGGCATCTCTTCCGGTGCGGGAGCCGGGGCCGGAGCCTCGGCCTGCTGTTTTTCCGCTTTCGGAGCCGCCTGCTCCTGGGCCGGAGTATCGGCGGCAGGGGCGGCCTGCTGCTTGGGTTTGCGGCCGCGCTTCTTGGTGGCTGGGGCCTCCGCCGCAGGGGCGGCAGGCGCTTCGGTATTTACAGGGGCCTGTTCCGCCGGTTTGGCGGGAGCAACTGCCGGTTTTTCTTCCTTGGGGGCTTTCTCCTTCTTTTCAGCAGGCTGTTTCTTGGCAGGGGACTGTTCGGGCTTGGCCTCTTTCCGGGCCTGTTTTTCCTTCTTGGACTCCGGTTTCTTTTCCTCCGGTTGGGCAGTCGCCGGTTGCGACGCAGGGGTCTCCGCCGCCTTTTTCGGGCGACCGCGCTTGCGTTTCTCAGGCTGCGGTTCGGGCTGCTTGGATGCGATGGAAGCCTCCTTATCCAGGATGGCATAACCCAGGTTTTCGGCATTCATTCTCTTGGTGCCTTTGATCCCGAGTTCGTCTGCCAATGTACGGAGCTGATCTTCAGTCATGGCATTCAGCTCAAAAAGACTGTGTGACATATGTGAAAAAAACTGTTATTTACAGATTAATATGGGAGACTCCGGCGAATGGGAACTAAGAAACAACCCGGAGCCGATAAAGTTGTACAAAGGTACGCAAAAAAAACGAAGATGCCAAACCGGCTATTACCGATCCCAGTAGCTCGTACTCTTCTTGTAGCGCAGCAGGTCCGCCAGCGCCGAGGCATTGGCTGCAATGCGGAAGCTCCAGTTCTGCCATTTTCCGGACGGGATATACGATACCGAGATGTTGAAACAGTGCAGGTCGTACGTGAAACTGAGCTGCGTAGAGGTCATCTTCATCGCCACGAAGTCAAAACCGGTGGTCGCATTCATCGACATCTTCGGTGAGAGCTTGACGTTGCCGGACGCTCCCAGCGTCTGCTGGAACGTCTTTTTCTTGATCAGCTGCCCGTTCGTATACTGATAGGACGGCGTATAGGAGAAACTGTAATTCAGGTTAACGGACCAGGGAACATTCGGATTGGTATAATAGACCCATCCGCCGGGGATGTACTCGCCGGTAACCGGGTGATAGTAAATCCGTCGGTAATAGTCCGCCGTATTCTGGCTGGTCCCGCCGCTTCCGTCTCCGCCTCCGTCCTTGGATCCGTCATTCCCGTTATAGGTCCCTTTCCCTGACAAGGAATAAGAGAGGGAGAAACTGGCGCCGGTCAGGCGCAGGGCCTTGCCGATACCTTCTTTGACGAAGTTGAACTGGTTATAGCGGCGTCCTTTTTCGTCCATGGCATACGGGTCAAAACCGGCGCTGCCGCTCAGACCGAGTTTTCCGAACACAGACGTCGACAAACTGACGCTGATATTGCTCATGCGCATGGAATCCGCCAGGAAATTATACCCCGTGTTTATACCCAGCTGGTCGATGAGTTTGATCTTTTTCACACCCTTTCCGGTGGTATCGCGAAGATCCCGGACCTTGGCTTCCAGGTTGTTGCCGATGGAAATGGACATCGCGGCCGTCTTGCCTTTGCCCGGAGGGGAATTCAGCTGACCGGCATAGATGTTATAATCGTATTCCTTCAGGTTGCCGGAGGCGTCCGTGTAGGTCAGGGTCCGCCAACCGTTGAAATGCGTCGCCTTGTCCGGACTCAGGCTGAGCGACAGGGAAGGCGAGATGACGTGACGGATTGCCTGGAGCTTATGTGCTTTCCCGAAATTGAACATACCGTACAGGCGGGTGCTCATCGAAACGCCGCCGGAATAGTTGTGCGTCATGCCGATGGTCCCGAACTGTTTGCCCATGATCTGTTCCACCTTGCCGGTCTCTTCATTGTAGACGTACTCGGATTTCCGGAAGTACATATTCATGCCATAGGAGACGGAAGGCGTCACCTGCAGGTACTTCAGGAGGGTAAAGTTCGGCAGGCCGATCTGGAAAGCATGGGTCATGCCGTTCTGGAAGCGGTCGGTAAAACCGTCCTGCATGAACTCGGAGGCTTTGAAATTGATCTTGTTCTGGAAAGAAGTATTGTATGCGAACGAGATTTTCTCGTAGATCCGTTCCTTGCCGACGCGGTTTTTCACCTTGAACGGATAGAAACGCGAGACGGAAAGCGTCAGGTTCGGCAACGTGAAGGCATAGGAACTATCCCGCGAGTTCTGGCTGTGAAGGGCGTTGATGGACAAGTTGACGCGTCCGTTCCAATTCTTTGCGAACGAAATGGAAGAAGATGCCTGGTTCTGCAAAGCCTCGTTCAAAGACCGGGAATTGTACCGGCTATTGGACGGACTCGAGAAATTGACGGAAGCGCTGAAGGTCGTCCCGGGCATGAATTTCGGGTCCTGGGAATGGGACCAGCGAACGGCGAAGTTCCGTGTCTGGAAGAAATCCGTACTTCCCCTTTCTCCGGTCTGGTCATTGGAGTAGGTCATGGAGAAGTTGCCGTTGAACTTGTAGTTGACCTTGTAGCGCGAGTTGATGTCCAGCGCCCAGGATCCCAGCGTATACCAGTCTCCCGTGACGGAGAGGTCGAAATGATCGCCGAAAACGAAATACATGCCCAAATCCCGGAGATAGAAACCGCGGGCATTTTCTTCGCCGAAGGTCGGCATCAGCAGGCCGGTGGCACGGCTCGGACGCTTCGGAACGAAGCCGAAGGGAATCGGGACCGGCAGCGGGACATCCTCGATCACCGCCCAAGCGGGGCCGAAAACCGTTTTCTGGGAAGGTTTCGTAATGACTTTCGCCAGGGTCAGGTGCAGGTAATAATGCGGATCTTCCAGATCGCAGACCTGGTAGCGGCCATTCTCGATATTGATGGACTTATCGGCCATCATCTTGATGTTCTGCCCGTGGAGAAGACCTTCGTCCTGTTGGGTGAACATATTGGTAATCCTGGCCTTACGCGTATTGAAATTGTACCGGAGTTCCTCCATTTTATACGAGGTGCCGCCTTCGGACATTTCCGGCTGTCCTTTCCATTCTCCGGAAAGGGAGTCATACGTACCGCGGGCAAAAACCGTCCCCGTCTTCATGTCATACTCCATGTAGTCCGCGGTCAGTTTCATGTTTCCATAGGTGACGGAAACATCCCCATAATAGAAAATTTTGCGCTGGCCGTCGGAGAATACTTCCACGACGGAATCCTTTGCCGTAGAAAAAGCCGGGGCTTCGAGCGAACTCTGCTTCTGCAGGGCGGCGGAGTCGATCTTGAACAAGGAATCCACCCGGTGCAGGGAGTCCCGAAGCGCTTTGACCGAATCCGAAACGACGATGCTGTCAGGATGGAATTCGACCGCTTGGGAGAACGTCGTCCTGGCGCGGCGCTCCCGCCGGCTCTGCGCCTGTGCGGGGGAAAAAACGGTTGACAACATGGCAACCATTCCTATGACGACCAGCGGGCGGGCCAGTCGCCGGAAAGAAGTCCGGATGGTATGCAATGTCATCAAAAGTCGTGTTTATGTCGCAAATTTTGTTAAATTTGCAAACGTAAAATATCTTACAAAGATAAGACCATGCGACGAATTTCACAAATAAAAATACTTTTCCTGGCCCTTCTGCTCTTGTTTTGCAACCCCCTGCGCTCTTCGGCGGATGGCAAAGACGGACTGAAAACCGTCTGTATCGATGCCGGCCACGGCGGACATGATCCGGGGTGTATCAGTGCGGACCGGAAAACCCGGGAAAAGGACCTGACGCTGTCCATCGCCCAGAAACTCGCCGCAGAGATCCGCAAGGGTCACCCAGGGGTAAAAGTGGTCATGACACGGAATTCAGACACATATGTAACCTTGAACGGCCGGGCCGATATCGCCAACAAGGCCAATGCGGACCTGTTCATTTCCATCCATATCAACGCAGCGGCCAACAAAAGCGCCAGCGGCTTTTCGGTCCATTGCCTTGGACAGTCTTCCGTCAAGGGCCGAGACCTGTTTTCCAACAACATGGAAATCGTCAAGCGGGAAAACTCCGTGATCTTGCTAGAGGAGGATTATTCCAGCAAATACCAGGGTTTCGATCCCAACGACCCGGAATCGTTCATCTTTTTCAACCTGATGCAGAACGCCCACCTGGAGCAGAGTCTTCTGTTTGCCGACGATGTCGCCACCGCCTTGAAAAACGGTCCGGTCCGCAAGAACCGGGGTATTTCACAGGATCCTTTCCTGGTGCTGTGGCGGACGGCCATGCCGGCTGTCCTGGTTGAATGCGGGTTCATGAGCAATGCCTCCGACCTGGCGAACATGAAGACCGAGGAAAACCAGAAAAAGATTGCGCACCAGCTGTACAATGCCTTTACCTCTTTTAAAAAGAAATATGATTCCAGCATCGGGGGAGAGGCCGTAGCGAAGACGGAAACGGAAAAAACCTTTACCAAAGAAAGCGAGCCTGAAGAGAAGGCTGCGGACACGGCGAAGGAAGAGACGGCTGGTCAATTCGGCATGCAGGTGCTGGCCAGCGGCCGGAAGATGAAAGCGAACGATTCATTTTTCAAAGGCTACGAGGCTGTCGCCGTTTGGACCGGAAAATTGTACAAATACGTCATCGGCGTCAAACCTACGGAAAAAGAAGCCCGCGAGGAAGCAAAAAAAATCAAGAAATTTTTCCCGGATGCATTCCTGGTCAGGATCGAGGCGGACAATACGGTCAGAATTCCCTGAAAACGGCCCTACACGATCCTGGACAGTCTTTCTACTTAAGTATATTTATTTAGAATTATTCTAAATTGTTAATCAATCGAATTATTGAGTACTTAGAGCTATTTAAGTAATTGCAATTATTTGAAATCCATTTATTTATAGAAAGAGCCGTTTGAGAAAACCCGTAACTGATTTATGAAAATAAAACGGAAAAAACAATAGCATTAAAATTTTTTTATAAAATATTTTTACCCCATATTTGCATTGCCATCGGAGGAGAACTCGCAAGAGGAATCGTACCGATGCTTTTTTTGCCTTAGACCACACGGAATACTGAATGGACAACAACCAGCATATCGACGTTTGGAACAACTGTCTCCGGATCATTGAGCAAATCATTGAGCCGAAGAAGTTCGATATGTGGTTCAAACCACTCAAGCCCGTCTCCCTGAAAGATTCGACCCTGACCCTCGAGGTCCCGACTGATTTCTTCCGCGAATATCTGGAAGACCTTTACCTGGACGTACTCAAGAAGACCCTGCGTCGCGTCATCGGCGCGGATGCCCGTCTGGTGTACAAGGTACGGCCCGTAAAAGTCCAGCCGGCGATGGAATACCCGGCTTCCCACGGAAACGTACCGGTCAACAAGCCCGTTACGGTCAACACGTATCCGACGGAAGGCAACCCGGGCCCGTTCGTATTCCCGGGCTTGAAGAAGATCCAGATCAATCCCCGGCTCAATCCGGTCTACTGCTTTGCCAACATGGTGGAAGGGGAGTGCAACCGTATGGGCGTCACGGCCGGCATCAGCATTTCGGATGCCCCGGGCGGAACCCCGTTCAATCCGCTGTTCATTTTCGGCGGTCCCGGACTCGGCAAGACGCACCTCGCCCAGGCCATCGGAATCGCCATCAAGGAGAAAGATCCGGACAAGGTCGTCCTCTATGTGACCGGCAACGAGTTCAAGACCCAGTATATGGATGCCGTCAGCGTCCGCAACAAGCTGGTGGACTTCCTGGCTTTCTACATGAAGATCGAAGTGTTGATCATCGATGACATCCAGGACCTGCTCGGTCCGGGATCGCAGAACGCCTTGTTCAACATTTTCAACCATCTGCATGAGAATGGCAAACAGTTGATCTTCACCTCCGACCGGGCTCCGGCAGACTTGCAGAATTTCGAGGAACGGATGCTGTCCCGCCTGAAGTGGGGTTTGTCCGTCGAACTGCAGGCGCCCTCCTATCAGACCCGGCTTGAAATGCTGCGTTCCCGCTGTTTCCGCGAAGGCGTGCGCATCGATGACGAGGTGCTGGTCTACCTGGCATCCCGGATCAAGACCAACTTCCGCGAGCTGGAAGGTGCGCTGATCTCCCTGATCGCCCATGCGACGCTTGCCCATAAGGAGATTACCGTGGATCTGGCCGGCCAGGTCACGGGGAAGATTGTCGGCGAGCAGAAGAACGACATGACGATCGACAAGGTCCAGAAGACGGTCTGCGAGTATTTCAACATCACCCGCGATACGCTTTTGTCCAAGTCCCGCAAGCGCCAGATCGTGCAGGCCCGCCAGATCGCCATGTACATGTGCCGCAATCTCGTCGGCTGTTCGCTGGCGACGATTGGAGCGGAGTCGGGCGGAAAGGACCATGCGACCGTGCTGCATGCCTGCTCGACCGTTACGGACCTCATGTCCACGGACCGGACCTTCCGGCAATACGTTACGGATATCGAAAATATGCTGGTCCCGGTAAAATAAAAAGACGCCTTTTCGGCGTTTTTTTTTATTTTTGTATATCTGCATAAGCAGACGTCACGAAAACACATTCCTTCGATATGAATTCCAACGATGTACTGAACATTTTCCGCGAGATCACCAAGATTCCGCGTGAATCCGGTCATGAAGAAAAGATGACCGCCTTCCTCCAGGATTTCGCCGCCCGCCACGGCCTGGCCTGCAAGACCGACACTACCGGTAATGTATTGATTACCAAAGAAGCGTCCCCTGGCAAGGAGCACGTCCCGACGCTGGTCCTGCAGGGCCATCAGGACATGGTCTGCGAGAAGAACGCCGGCTGCCCGCACGATTTTGCCAAGGATCCGATCCCGTATGTCATCGAAGACGGGTGGATGATCGCCAAAGATACGACCCTCGGTGCCGACGACGGCATCGGCGTAGCGGCTTGCCTGGCTTTGCTGGAGAGCGACCTGCCGACCGGGAAGCTGGAATGCCTGTTCACCATCTCGGAAGAGACCGGCATGGACGGTGCCATGGCCCTGGAGCCGGGATTCTTCACGGGGAAGACCCTGATCAACCTGGATTCGGAAGATGAAGGACAGCTTTTCGTCGGATGTGCCGGCGGCGTGAACACCATGGTTACGTTTAACTATGACCGGGAACCTGTCAAACCCGGCAGCCAGATCGTACGGCTGCATGTATTCGGTGCGATGGGCGGCCACAGCGGCGACGACATCAACAAAGAGCGCTGCAATGCCGTCCAGCAGATGGCCCGTTTCCTGTTCCACGAGTGGGGCGCTTATCAGCTGATCCTTTTCAAAGGCGGCGGAAAACACAATGCCATCGCCCGCGAGGCAGAAGCGGTCGTCGCCATCCCCGCCGAATGCCAGGATGCCTTCCTGGAGCATTTCTCCCAATTCGGAAAGGCCCTTTCCGCCGAATTCGCCGTCAGCGACCCGGGTGTCACCGTCGAAGAGAAGCGGTTCTTTACCAATGAGAAAGCGATTGATACCGATACCGCTTTCCGACTGATTTCCTCGTTGGTCGCCGTCCACCACGGCGTCCTGGCCATGAGCCAGGATATCCAGGGACTCGTCGAGACCTCGAGCAACCTGGCTTCCGTGCGAATGATCGATCCCGGCCGGATCGAAATCTGCACCAGCCAGCGCAGCAGCGTGGAGTCGGCCAAGCATTTCATGGCAGACAAGATCGAAGCCTGCTTCCGCCTGGCCGGAGCCCAGGTCCGCCGCAGCGATCCGTATCCGGGCTGGAAACCGGATATGAAATCCCACATCCTGCAGGTCAGCGTCGAGAGCTACAAGCGCCTGTTCGGTGTGGAGCCCGAAGTCAAGGCCATCCACGCCGGACTGGAATGCGGCCTGTTCCTGGAGAAATTCCCGGGTCTGGACATGATCTCCTTCGGACCGACCCTGCGCGGGGTCCATGCACCGGGCGAGAAACTGGACCTGGCTTCCAACGAGAAGTTCGTCAAACACCTGGTCGATGTCGTAACCCATTTCGAATGATGGAAAAACTGGTCGCGCCTTCCATGTTGTCCGCGGATTTCCTCCATTTGGAGAAAGACGTGGAATTGGTCAATGCGGAAGGGGATATCTTCCACCTTGACATTATGGACGGAACCTTTGTTCCGAACCTTTCGTACGGATTTCCCGTCGTCCAGGCCATCGCGCGCAAAGCAACGCGGCCGATGGATGTCCACCTGATGATCGTCCATCCGGAAAAGTACATTCCCCGCTTCGCCGATACCGGTGCCGCCATGATCAGTTTCCATCTGGAAGCGGCGGAAGACGACGGGAACGATCCTGTTGAAATCCTCCGCATGATCCGTTCCCGCGGAATCCAGGCCGGACTGGCCATCGACCCGGATGTACCCGTTGAAAAACTCTTCCCTTATTTGGAAGAGGCGGATTTCGTACTGATCATGAGTGTCTTTGCGGGTTTCGGCGGTCAATCCTTCATCGAAGCTTCTTATAAGCGGATCGCAGCAGTCCGGGACGAAATCCAAAAAAGGGGATTGAACGTCCGGATTGAAGTGGACGGCGGCGTCAGTGCCGCCAATGCGGGTCGGCTGGCTGCAGCGGGTGCGGATATCCTGGTCGCAGGGAGTTCCGTTTTCAAGGCCGAAGACCCTGCGGAGGCCATTCGACGAATCAGAAGCAACGCTTTAAATCAGATAATGTAACTAATTTCCTTAAAGCCGAATTCTTTGATTGTTCCATCGGGCATCCCGACGCGCAGCAACCCGCGTTTCGAGATGCCCGTAATCGTTCCTTCAAAGACTTCTCCGCTCTTGCAATCCGTGTAGGAATGAAGTTCACCGAGACGATACAGGTGGGAAAGGTACCGCTGCCGGATCAAGGGACGTTCGCTGTCCAGTTCTTCGGAAAAATGTCCCAGGAACCGGTCCAGGACCTCACGGATATCGTAGGTTTCGCCGGTGATTTTCGACATGGACACCGGATTCATGAGCGCAGGATTGAACTGGACCTGATTTACGTTCAGCCCGATGCCGATGATGCTGTAGGAGACGTTTTCTTGCAGCAGGCTGTTTTCAATCAGCATCCCGCAGATTTTCCGGTCGCCGGAATAGATATCGTTGGGCCATTTGATCCTGGAGGGGATCCCATAATCGGAAAGGGTCCGGAACAGGGCAAGGGTCGCTATCTCGCTGAGGAGGAACTGGTCGGCAGCCGGCACCGGTCGGATCCCGTCTTGTCCCGGACGCAGCAGAAGGGAAAAAGTCAGGTTTTCCCCGGGGCGGGTTTCCCACCGGTTACCGCGTTGTCCCCGGCCCGCCGTCTGGTTCAAGGCAGCGACAACTGACAAATTGGCAAGCACTTTCAACTGCCGACGGATCTCATCTTGCGTCGAATCTACGGTCTCCAGCCATTTTATTGTCATGTCCTGTTTCATTGGTGCACTTTTTGTCGTATCTTTGTATGAATTTGCACTATAGCATTTCCGCGACAAAATTACGATAAAAACATGAGAATTTCACCGGTTACCGTCATCGCAAACGCGATGCTTGAAAAGAAAGCCCAAAACGTCGTTTCCCTCGACCTCCGCACCATAGAGAGTTCCATCTGTGACCATTTCGTCATCTGCAATGCCGACTCTACCACCCAGGTAGCAGCCATCGCGGACAACGTCCTCGTCAAGATGGAGGAGCGTCTCGGCGCCAAGGTCCTCCGTATGCAGGGACTGGAAAACGATTTCTGGATCATCCTTGATTACGGTGACGTCGTCGTCCATATTTTCCTGAGTGAATACCGTGACTTCTATCGCCTGGAAGACCTTTGGGCCGATGCCAAGCGCAAAGTGCACAAAGACGAGCCCAAGGCCGTCAAACCGGCAGCTGAAGACGGGAAACGGATCAAGCCGAAAGCGGCCACCAAGGTCCGTGCCGCAGCCAAGAAAGTTGCCAAACGTAACGGAGAAGACTATTAGAAATGGCAGATAATACCCCTAAAATGCCCCCGCGGAACCGGATGCCGAAGATGAACTTCGGCTTTACCTGGTTTTACCTGGTCCTGATCCTCGGTATCGGGTTCATGCTGTTCGGCCAGCGCGGAGCCAATCCGCAAAAGATCGAATGGGCGGAAGTCGAGGCGATGATCGAAGCCGGAGACGTCAAAGAAATCAATTTCATCCGCAACGATTATCAAGGGAAAGTGACTGTCCGGCCGGAACGGCTGGCCAAATATGCCGACAAGTTCGGCGGTCAGGTTCCGGCGCGCTCCCCGCACTTCATCTTCATGACATCCAGCAAGTTCGACCCCGAGCAAGTCTTCGGGGCGCTGAACGAGAACCTGCCTGCGGACAGCCAGGTCAAGATCATCATGGAGAACGACAGCAAGATCTGGAGCCAGCTGATCGAGATCCTCCTGTTCCCGGTCCTGCTGATCCTGATGTGGGTCTTCATGTTCCGCGGCATGGGCAAGAACGGCGGTGTCGGAGGCCCCGGAGCCGGCGGCGTGTTCAATGTCGGCAAGGCCCAGGGCAAACTGGCGGACAAGAACCAGGTCAAGGTGACCTTCAAGGACGTGGCCGGCCTGTACGGGGCCAAGGAAGAGGTCATGGAAATCGTCGACTTCCTCAAGAACCCGTCCAAGTATACCGCCCTCGGTGCCAAGATCCCGAAAGGTGCCCTTCTCGTCGGCCCTCCAGGAACGGGCAAGACCCTGCTGGCCAAGGCCGTGGCGGGGGAGGCAGACGTTCCGTTCTTCTCGATTTCCGGTTCGGACTTCGTAGAGATGTTCGTCGGCGTAGGCGCATCCCGCGTGCGGGATCTGTTCCGTCAGGCCAAGGAAAAGGCTCCCTGCATCGTCTTCATCGATGAGATCGATGCCGTCGGACGGGCCCGTGGCAAGAATGCCGGTTTCTCCGGCAATGACGAGCGGGAGAACACCCTGAACCAGCTCCTGACCGAGATGGACGGTTTCGGGACCAACAGCGGCGTCATCATCCTGGCGGCCACCAACCGGGCCGACATCCTGGACAAGGCCCTCATGCGGGCCGGCCGTTTCGACCGGCAGATCTATGTGGAGCTTCCGGAAGTCAACGAGCGTGAAGAGATCTTCAAGGTGCACCTGCGCGGGCTCAAGGTCTCCAAAGACTTTGATATCAAGTTGATGGCAAAGCATACGCCGGGATTCTCCGGTGCCGATATCGCGAATGTCTGCAACGAGGCGGCCTTGACGGCCGCACGCAAGAACAAGAAAGAGATCGACACCCAGGATTTCATGGACGCGGTCGACCGCATCATCGGCGGTCTGGAGCGGAAGGAAAACACCATCATGTCCCAGGCGGAAAAACGTACGACCGCCTACCACGAAGCCGGCCACGCTGTCGTGGGCTGGCTGCTCCCGGAAGCGGATCCTGTGCTGAAAGTCAGCATCATACCGCGCGGCAAGGCCTTGGGCGTCACCTGGAATCTGCCGGAAGAGCGGAAGAATTGGTCCAAATCCTATATGATGGATGAAATGTGCAGCCTGATGGGTGGACGGGCAGCTGAAATGATCATCAACGGCGAACCTTCGACCGGAGCGTTGAGTGACTTTGAGCGGCTGACCAACATGGCCTATTCCATGGTCCAGTATTACGGCATGAGCGAAAAGATCGGGCCGATGTCCTTCTATGATTCAACAGGCGCGCGGGGCTATGAACTCGTTAAGCCTTACAGCGAAAAAACGGCCGAGTTGATGGACCAGGAGGTCCGTACCATCGTGGACGAGGTCCAGACCCGTACGGACAAGATCCTGCGTGACAACGACAAAGCTTTCCGGGAAGTAGCGGAACTCTTGCTTGAGAAAGAGGTTATCATGGCTGATGACCTGGAGCGCATCCTGGGCCCGAAGGTCAAATCGGCGGACCGGATGCAGATGCAGGCCGCCCAGGAAGAGAAAACCGAGGAGGCTGCCCATGAATAGTACCGTCACCCGATCCTTGTCCGGGATCATCTTTATCGGCGCGATGCTGGCCGGACTGCTTTTCAGCCCCTGGCTGTTCGCGTTGCTGTTCGTCATCATGACGGGAATGATGTTGTGGGAGTTTTACAGGATCACCATGGGGACGGAGTTCCTACATACCCGGTTGCTGGCCATCGCAGCCGGCATCATCCTTTTCCTGCTGGTTTTCGCCGTCTGCGGTTTCGGACTTCCGTACAAATATATCAGCGTCGGGATCATCCCGATCCTGCTTGTCATGGCAACCTCCCTGTATGTCAAGGATAAAGCGGATTTCGGCCTGTTCTCCAATGTGTACACAGGACTGCTCTACATCGCGATTCCGCTGGCCCTTTCCAACCTGATCGCCTTCCATGGCGGGAGTTTCGACGGCACGTTGCTGCTGTCGTTCTTCATCATCATCTGGGCATCCGATGTAGGCGCCTATGTGTTCGGCATGAGCCTGGGACAGCGATTCGGCAAGAAACTCTTTCCGGAGATTTCCCCGAAGAAATCCTGGATCGGTGCGATCGGAGGCGGCATTTCCGCCATCCTGGCAGCCGTCATCCTGCAACGGACTGGAATGATCGGTTTCCCGATGATCCACTGCATCATCCTGGCCCTCATCATGGATGTAGCCGGCGTATATGGCGATTTGTTCGAATCCCAGTGGAAACGCTGCTACGATGTCAAGGATTCCGGCAACAGCATCCCGGGCCACGGCGGGTTCCTGGACCGCTTCGACAGCACCCTGATGGCGTTCCCGGCAGGGGCCGTCTATCTGGTCCTGGCCGGTTTGCTGTAATGCGGTTTTTTCCGTATATTTGTCGTTACTCAGATACTGATATGCGCATCGATAAAGATTGCTATTCTACCATAGCCGGAGCCTGGCTCGCAGCCTTGTTGCTGATGGCCCTGGACTTTTGGCTTGTTCCCATCCGACCGCTGGCCTGGATCATTTGCGGTTTTCTGGTCGGTTTCATGGGATTCGTCACCTGGTTCCACCGGATTCCCGTTCGGAAAAAGGTCGGAAGCGAGACCGTGATATCCTCCGTCGCGGACGGTAAGGTCGTCATTGTGGAGAAGGCCTATGAGAAAGAGTACCTGAAGCGGGAATGCATGCAGGTCTCCATTTACATGAATTTCTTCGATGTGCATGCCAATTTCTGGCCGATGACCGGCGAGGTGAGCTATTACAAGTACCATCCCGGGCATTACTTCCTGGCTTTCCATCCCAAAGCCTCCGAATTGAACGAGCATTCCTCCACGGCCTTGCGCAACGCGCACGGAGAGATTTTCTTCAAGCAGATCGCCGGGACATTTGCCCGTCGTATCGTCTGCTATTCCAAACCGGGGGCGCATGAAACGGCCGGAGAACAGTGCGGCATCATCAAATTCGGATCCCGCATCGATATGTTCCTTCCGCTGGATGCGGATATCAAAGTAAAAGTCGGCGACTTGACCCGGGCTTGCGAAACGGTGATCGCCGTCCTGAAATAAATGATGAATAACTTCAAGTCTTATAAATGGTTTGGCGGGATGGCAAGTCTCGCCATTCTTCTATTCCTTTCCGCCTGCACGAAGAATCCGTCTTTCGAAAAAAAGGAAGAAGCCTACCTGACCGTCAGTCCGAAGACCCTGACTTTCAAACCCTCTGCTGATTCCCAGGAACTCACCGTCGAAGCCTCCGGCAGTTATATCGCACGAAGCGAAGATCTCTGGTGCACCGTCAACCAGAACATCGTTTCGGTTTCAGAGAATACGACGGGCAAGGACCGGTCTACCATCGTAACGATCCGGCTGTCGGATGGCACCCTTACCCAATCGGTTTCCGTGATGCAAGCGAAAGGGGAGACCAGCCCTGAACAGCCCCCGGTCACTCCGACCAGCCGCTTTGCCGATACCGGCAAGGATGTTCCGGCCTATCCCTCGTACAACAAAGTATCCAGCCTGGAATATTTCCCGCGCATCGACATTACCACGGACGACGGCCAGCCGGTAAGCAGCAAGACGGTCTATAAAACCGGGAAAATCAGCTTTAAGGATCCGGAAGGCATGTATTCCGATGTGAAAGACCTGGGTACGCTCACCATGAAAATCAAAGGACGGGGGAATACCACCTGGAATAATGGCGACCTGGGCTGGGGACGATATAAGAATCCGTATAAATTCAAACTGGACGCAGGCAGCAAGATCTTTGGGATGAAAAAGGATAAGGATTGGTACCTGATGGCCGACCTCCAGGATCCTACCTTGTTGCGCAACGCCGTGGCCCAGCGGATTTCCCGCCTGGTATCCATGCCATGGACACCGAAGTTTCGCTGTGTCGAACTCTACATCAACGGGGCCTATCAAGGCTGTTACTGGCTGTATGAGGCCAAGGAAGCCGATCCGGAGAACAAAGTGCCGGTTACCCCTGTGACGACGGAAACCGACGGCGGTTACTATCTGGAGATCGACGACAAAAGCGACGAAGACCAGTATTTCCGGACTGCCACCTTCGGGAAACAGATCAAATACAAAGACCCGGAGAGTCCGACACAGGCCCAGCGTACCTTCATCGAGTCCTATATCAACAATGTAGAAACCCGCTTGAAAGCCAAGAAGTTCTCCGGCAGCGGCAGCTACAAGGAACTCGTCGAACTGGACACCTTCATCAATCAGTATCTGGTCCAGGAGATCAGCAAGAACGTGGATGGGAACATGCGGCTCTCCTCCTATTTTGCCAAGGACAAAGACACCAAACTGTTCATGCCGTTCTGCTGGGATTTCGACCTGGCTTTCGGGAATGCCTCCTATCTGAAAAACGACTTCGACCTGACCACGAACGGGCCGACCGGCTGGTTTGTCAAGATCCGCGGCGGCTATCCGTACGAAGGGGACTACGGGCGCAAGCGCTCGTATTACCAGTACATGTTCGAGGATCCGGAATTCGTCCAGGCCTTGAAGGACCGCTGGACCGTCGTCAAGCCGAGGCTGGACATGATTCCGCAATTTATCGACAAAATGGTGGAATACAACCAGTTGGCTTTCGACCACAACTACAAGAGCGGGAAAGTCAGCACAAGCCGCACCACCGACTGGCGCGCCAGCGTCTCGGAACTCAAGTCTTTCTATACCCAGCGGATTTCCTGGCTGGACGGAAGGATCAAAGCCCTCAAAGCCTCCAGCGACATCGAAACGGACCGCTAGGCGCGGTCCTCTTCGATCAGACGCACCAGCGTGTCCACCGCCTCCGTATCCGGGACGTGGCGGAGTACCGGTTCCTTGCCTTTATAGATGGAAACCTTGTGGTTGCCTTCGCCGACATACCCCCAGTCGGCATCCGCCATTTCACCGGGACCGTTGACGATGCAACCCATCACCGCAATGACGACATCTTTCAGATGCGCCGTGCGGGCCTTGACCTGTTCGAAAGTCTCCTGAAGGTTGTACATGGTGCGCCCGCAACCCGGACAGGCGATGTATTCCGGTTTGTAGAAACGCCGGCGGGCAGCCTGCAACAACTCGTCGGCCAGGTATTCCCCGAATCCATCCTTTTCGACAGGGATAGGGTTTCCGTCCGGATCAAGGTACGTTCCCGTGAAGGAGACTTCATCAATTTCCCGATCCAGCAGGCGTTTTCCGAAATCACAGGACGCATCCAGCAGCAATCGTTCCCGAGAAGGCGCCTCATAGACGGCTTGGACTTTTTTCCCTTCGACCCGGACCTGGACCAGCGAAGAGCCAATCCGTCCGTCATAGCGGTCCGCCAGGTAGCGGGCGACGGGAATCTCGGCAACCGGATCTTCCGTCAGGGAGACACGGATGGTATTGCCGATCCCTTCCGAGAGTAGGGAGGAAATGCCCACACAGGACTTGATGCGGCCCGAATCCCCGTTCCCGGCCTCGGTCACCCCTACGTGGAGAGGGAATACGACACCCCGCTCCTGCATGGCGGCTGCCAGGAGGCGGTAGGCCTGCACCATGACGATCGTATTGCTGGATTTCAGGGACACGACCACATTGTAAAAATCATTCTGGATACACAGCTCCAGCCACTCCATGGCCGCCTTTGCCATCGCTTCCGGCGTATTGCCATACAGGTCGGTAATCCGTTGTCCCAGAGAGCCATGATTCAAGCCGATCCGGATGGCCGTACCGTTTTTCTTGCAGACCTGGACGAGTTGGGCGAACTGACGGCAGGCCTCCGCGTGGTCTTTGTGGAAGTTACCCGGATTGATCCGGACTTTTTCCACATAGGGCGCCACGGCGATGGCCGTAGCCGATGAGAAATGGATATCTGCAACCAACGGCGTCTCGACGCCGGCTTCGTGCAGGCGACGACGGATTTCCGCCATGTGCGGGACATCGGTCAGTCCCGGACAGGTGATCCGGATCAGGGCGGCGCCGGCATCGCGCATGCGGATACACTGGGCCACCGTCGCTTCGATGTCATTCGTATGGGTATTGCACATGGTCTGCGGAACAATCGGATGTCCGCTGCCGATCGGCACCGTGCCGACCATCGCTGTCAAAGTTTTCATGGTTGGGGGTTATAGATCATTTCCCGCGCCTGCCGGCGGAGTTGTCCGGTCGTTTTTCCGGAGCGTTTCGTCAATTGGATATGGATGCCGGCCGAGATGATGATATCCATCGTCCCGGCAAAGCGGTAATAGTATTCGCTGTAATAGTCAGGATCATACAGGGAACCCAGGCCGTAACGAAGACGGCCGGTCACATGGAACTCAATCGGATCGAACACCAGGCCCAGGCCGGCGGTAACCGTCCATCCATAGTCCAGTTTGTGTTCATAATCCTTGAAGGACGTAGCGAAGGCCTCGTCAAAACCCAGGGACGGTTCACCGGTACGCTGGATCTTATAGCGGTAGGCGCCGTAAAATCCGCCTCCGGCCATCAGTTTGAAATGCCACATGTCGAGATGGCCCAATGCCATGGCCGGGATTTCCACATAATCGAACGTGCACTGCGTGGCGCCGTCGACATTCCCTTGCCACTCTCCCTCATCATCTTGCTTGAACTTGTAGCCGTCCTGGCCCTTGAAGAAACCGACCTGGAGCCCGAAATAGGGGAGATAGCCGAACAGCTTCTCGTAATGCGTGAAGACAATGCCCACGTTCATCGGCGTATACAAGAGTCCCTGCCGTTTCGTCGGATTGAACGCGGTCTGGTTCAAGCCGTAGCCATATTGGATGCCGAAGGTGGAATAATTGTTCAGGTCCAGCCGTTTACGGACATTGACCGTATCCAGGTAGGCATCGGTTAATTCCGCATCGACCGTCAGGAGGGTATCCCGTTCCTGGCCCATAAGCGAAGGAAAGCCCGCAAGCAGGCAGAGAAGGATCGTCAATACTCTTTTCATCAGTTTCCAAACAATTTAGCCACATCGATCTTTTGCTCCATTTCCGTTGATTCCGGAATATTGATGATGTAGGTGCCGTCCCGCAACTTATAGAACTTGACCTTTTCCGGCTGCCGGCGCTCGGAATAGTTCCCGGTATCGACCCGGCCGTTCCGGTTCAGGTCTTCCGTCAGCCGGATGGAATATTTCCCGGTTTTGAGGTAAGGGAACACCAGGACCTGGTCGGATTCGACCACGAAGGAACGAAGGACCTGGTCCCGCTTCTCGCCCAGCAGATCGACGATATATTTGTTGCTGACGCCGCTCAGGTCCAGGTGCAGGCTGGAGAGTTTGTCATCATTCGGAAGGGAGACCCTGACCTCGGTACTGTCATTCCAGAACCCGTTTATGTCACGGAACCGGCGATGCGGGATTTTCAGGAAGTATTCGTACCCGGCCTGCAGAGCCTCTTCGGGATGCACCCGGAAGACACGCAGATTGGCCGTGTCCTTTTCGACACGGTATTTCATTATGGATTCCTGCTGGCGGGGATTGACGGACCGCAGGATCAGCGAATCAAAGGCGGCATTGATCAGCGGCTGTGCGAATTCCAGCACAAAGCCTTTCTGCTCAACCGTCTCCGGCTCCGCCTTGGCCGTCAGGACACACAGCGTGTCTTCATGTTTGAGCGTGCGGCGCGCCGTCCTTGCATTGGTCTTTCCACCAGCACGGGGAAGCCGGAGATGGTCCGTAAAGGGGGAGAGCTGGCCCAGCGTGTCCGTCTTCAGGTAATCGACGAAGACATGCAGGGTATCCGGCATCCGGCGGCGGTCATTGATCCAGATTTCCAGGGAATCCCGCTGGTCGTTGAACTGGAGCACCAGGTTCCGGCTGGGAATACCCCGGATCCAGAGGGAATCGATTTTGGCGTCCGGAGCCATGAAGGTTACATAAGCGGTCCGGTCCGAAGTGCGTTCCTTGTTCAGGATCATCTGCTTGGAGGTCTGGTCCCGGAACATGTACAACTCATGCTCAGCCCGCCTTGCCTGGCAGTGAAGGGTATCCTTCATGTCATATTTCAGCAGTTCCGGCAGGGTGTCGCTGACCACCAGCGTCGGACGCAGGACGGTATCGATAAACGCCAGCTTATCGTTGTCGGCATCGTAGATGTTGTTCCCGGCCTCGTCCTGGATGGCATACAGCCGGAATTCGGCATCCGGCACATTCCGCAGGGCGAAGAAACCCCAGTCATCGGTCTTGACGGACGCATCCGGCCGGTGCGAGAACACGGCCGAATCCGCCAGGTCGCGATACAGCAGGACCGTGGCGCCTTTGACGGGTTGTAATGTATTACAATCCAGCACGGTCCCAGTGACTGCCATCGAATCGAGCCGATCGCCGGTGGAGAAGGACATCGTATAGCCGGGATACATGTTTCCTTCATTGTTGTCGGCAATGGCGCCGGTGAGGTCCAGCGTATAGGTCGTATTCTCCTGCAGGTCCGACTCGAACCAGACGGTCAGGGTTTTCCCGCGCATCTTGTATTTCGGCGCACGTTCCAACGGAGGGGACAGATAGATATTCTTCGGCTCCTTGACGGTCACATATTCATTGAACGTAAAGGAAATGCGGGCATTGTGCACCGGTACGCCGGTCGCTCCCGGCAGCGGTTTGATTCCTACGATGACAGGGGGGATGGTATCTTTCTTGCCGCCGGAAGGGGCCTGCGTCGTATTTGCACAGGAGGGGGAGAAGAACATGGCTCCCAATACCAGTACCACAGGGATGGCAGGTATCCACAGTCCGGTCGATAATCTTTTCTTTCTCATTGCATTTCAATTCTTTGTACACTCTGGATACCCTTGATCCCGCGCAGACGCTTGATCAATTCTTCCAGTACATCCCGGTCATGAACGAACAGATCGATATAACCTTCGAAGATCCCCTGGTCGCTTCCGATACTCAATTTCTTGATATTTACGACCATGACATGGGAGATATAGCGAGTAATCTCGTTGACCAGTCCCATACGGTCCAGGCCTTTCAAGGCAATCCGGACCAGGAAACTCTGGCTGCGCGTATTGTTCCAATAGGGCATGACAATCCAATCCCCATGCTTGGAAGCCAGGTTCTCCGCCACGGGGCAGGCTTTCTTGTGGACGGTGACGGTCTTTCCGTCAGGATCCAGGAAACCGATCACCGGATCACCGGCGATGGGGTGACAGCAAGAAGCGATCACATAGCGATAGCCGTCCGTAGGGGAACCGATCTCGAACGCCGTCCGGTCGAACTTGCCCGTTTTCCGGGAAATGGTGCCACCGGAAACCTGGTTGGCGATCATGGCCGTATCCACCAGCCCGAGCCCGCAACGGAAGAAGAGTTCTTCCGCATGGTTGAAACCGTTGGCGACCGCCATCCGGCTGGCCGTACGCGGATCCAGTTCAATCTCCCGTTCCGCCAACGCCCGTTCCAACTCCGCGCGACCCTTTTCTGCGACATTGTCAAAATCCTCCCGGAAATAGTCCATGACCTTATTGCGGGCATGGCGGGTCTGCAGGAAACCCAGCCATTCCTGCTTCGGACGGCCGCCCTCCGCCGCGATGATTTCCACCATGTCGCCGCTCCGCAGAATGGTAGACAGCGGGACCAGCCGCATGTTGACCTTGGCGGCGATGGCACGCTCTCCGATTTCGGTATGGATCAGGTAGGCGAAATCCAGCGCGGTGGAGCCTTTTGGGATCGAGCGCTGTTCTCCCTTCGGCGTAAATACCGTTATGTCGGTATTCGTCAAGTCGTTATGGATAATGTCCAGCAACTCGAGCGCATTGATGTCCGGACTGACCAGGATCTCCTTGATCTTGGCGAGCCACTTATCCATCTCGCTGTCATTTTCTCCGACATAACCTTCCCGCTTGTAGGCCCAATGGGCGGCGATGCCCTTCTCGGCGATATCATCCATGCGCTTGGAGCGGATCTGCACTTCCACCCACATGCCGGTATTGCTTTGCAACGTACAATGAAGCGCCTCATAGCCGTTGTTTTTCGGATGCTTGACCCAATCCCGTACGCGGTCCGGCTTGTAGCTGTACAGCCCGGTAATGATCGAGAAGATATGGTAACACTGGTCGCGTTCCGTCTCCAGGCTGTTCTTCTCAGGGGTGAAGATGATCCGGATGGCATACAGGTCATAAACCTGTTCGAACGGAATATCCTTGGTCTTCATCTTCCGCCAGATCGAATACGGCGTCTTGACCCTGCGCTTTACCTGCAAGTCAAAGCCTTTCTCCTTCAGGGCTTCATCGATGGGCCGGATGAACTCGTCGATCTCCATGGAATGATCCGACATGGACCGGTTGATCCTGGCGGAAATATCATTGTAGGCTTCCGGCTCCTTATAGCGGAGCCAGATGTTCTCCATCTCGGACTTGACCTCATACAGACCCAGGCGGTGGGCGAGCGGAATAAAGATGAACATCGTCTCGCTCAGGATCTTATCCCGCTTGTATTCCGGCATGAATTCGATCGTCCGGCAGTTGTGCAGCCGGTCGGCCAGCTTGATCAGGACGACGCGGACATCGTCGTTCAGCGTAAGAAGGATCCGCTTGAAATTCTCGGCCTGCAGGCTGCGGGTGTATTCTTCGGATTCACTGTTTTTGTCCTGGTTGTCCAAGACCGTCTTGATCTTTGTCAGGCCATCGACCAGGGAGGCGACTTTCCGGCCGCAGAGCCGGGCGATATCCTCTACGGTATAATCCGTATCCTCGACCACGTCGTGCAGCAGGGCGGCGGAAATCGACTTGCATCCCAATCCAATGCTGCCGACCACGATCTTGGCCACGGCGATCGGATGCAGGATGTACGGCTCTCCGGAACGGCGGCGTACGTTCTTATGCGCCTGGTTGGCAAAATCAAAGGCGCGCTGGATCGCAGCCAGTTCCGAAGGTCCGGAACAACGCTTCCGCGCCATCTCCTTCAATTCGGCATATTCGCGCGCGATGACTTCATAGTCTTTGGATGTAAACTCGGAGAAACTCATAGCTTGTCGTTTACAGGTTGGATTTCCGGCGATGAGGACTGTTCGCCGATGGTTTGGAAAGAGTGGGAAAACTGCACCCCGAAAACAATGATCATCCATCCGAACCGGAGCCACAGCAGGAAGAGGGGAATGGCGGCAACCGTACCATAGACGGCATTGATCCGCGTTACCAGCAACTGGGTCTCCAGATACATGTACTGCAAGCCCGTGAACGCGATTCCAGCCCACAATGCCGCTTTCAGGGCATAGCGATATTTCACCTCGGCCGACGGGATGAACTTGTACATCGCTGAAAAGACCAGGACGATGGTTGCACCGAAAATGGCCCATCCCAGGAGGGATTTGATGCTGTCGGAGAAACCGATGCCCTTCGGCAGTACATAGTCGAGGATATTCGAATAGACGATCGAACCGGTAAAGAAAATCAGGATGACAAAGGGCGCCAGGAAAACGATCGCCAGGTCTACGCTGTAGCTGAAATAGCGTTTGCGCGGCATCCGCTTGACCCCCCAGACCACATTGAACACTTTCTCTACCCGGTCCATCATCCAGATGATGAGCCAAATGAACATCAAGGCACTGATCAGTCCGAAGCCGCCGGACTGGGCGGTTGCCAGGATATTGTCAGCGGCGTCCAGGATCATGTTGATAAAGGCATTATCAGAGCCAAAGTTACTGAACATGATCTCTTTCAGTTTCTCGGATAAACCGAGCCCTCCCGTCAGGGCGAAGCACACGGCGAGGAAGGGGACCACGGCCATGGCACAAAAATAACAGAGCGATGCGGAGAGCATCCCCACGCTGTTGTCGCCGATCTGTTGCACGGCATCAACCACGACACGGGCATCCTGAACCAGCCGGGCCTTGGTTTTGGAGAGTCCCTCCATGTTCAAGGTCCAGAGGTCGTCGATCAGGAACTTCTTGATCCCGGCTATGGTCTCTTTCAATTTCATCCTATAGCAGACCGCTGAAAAGATTCATTTCCCCCTCGGATGCAGGATCTTCCCGAGCGGGTTCCGCGGATGCCGGTTCACCGCCGTCGATCATCGCCCGGAACGTGGCCTCGTCAATCTGGGGCACACCCAATTCCGCGGCTTTCTTTACCTTTTCCGGACCAGGTTTCGTCCCGGCCAGAAGCCAGGAGGTCTTGCTGCTGACGGAGGTGCTGTTCTTGCCGCCATGTGCCTGGATCAGCGCTTTCATCTCATCGCGGGAGACGCTGAAACTGCCGGAAATCACGATCGTCTTGCCAGCCAGCGCCGTTGAAACCGCCTCTTTCCGTACCATGGAGAACTGAAGGCCGGCGGCCTTGAGACGTTCGATTTCAATGCCATGACGCGGATCATCAAAATAAGCACGGACGCTGCGGGCAATCACTTCGCCCACATCCGGGACCGCCAGCAAATCTTCCAGGGTAGCCGAAGCGACCGCATCGATGTCGCCGAAATGGGCGGCAATCTCCTTGGCCGTCGTTTCCCCGACATACCGGATTCCCAGCGCAAACAGGACCCGGTCAAACGGGACTTTACGGGATTCCGACAGACTGTCCAGGAAACGTTTCGCCGCCCGCTCTTTCCAGCCGTCCAGCGAGACCAGCAGGTCCGCGGTCAAGTCATAGAAATCCGCAGGCGTACGGACGAAGCCCCGGTTGTAGAGCTGCTCGACGGTGGCGTCGCCAGCAATGACATTCATGGCCTTGCGGCTCAGGAAATGAACGAGGCGTCCCTTGGCCTGGGTCGGACAGCCATCCGTATTGGGGCAGAAGAACTTGGCTTCACCTTCTTCCTTGACCAGCGGAGTCCCGCAATCCGGGCAGACGGTCGGGAAAACCGGACGGACGGTTCCGGCAGGACGCCGGGAGAGTTCTACCCGGGTAATCTTCGGAATGATTTCCCCGCCTTTTTCCACATAGACGCTGTCGCCGATCCGGATGTCCAGCAAAGCCATCTGCGCGGCGTTGTTCAACGTCGCACGCTTGACCATGGTGCCGGACAGCAATACCGGTTCCAGATTCGCGACCGGTGTCACGGCTCCCGTCCTTCCGACCTGGTAATCAATGGAAAGGACCGGTGTCAACGCTTCTTCCGCCTTGAATTTATAGGCGACCGCCCAGCGTGGGAACTTGGACGTATAGCCCAGCTGGACCTGGCAGGCCGTTTCGTTGATCTTGATCACGATACCGTCCGTAGCGTAGGGGAGGGAATGACGGGCCGTATCCCAATGATTGATATAAGCTTCGATTTCCGATATATCCCGGCAGATCCGGCGTTCCTCCGAAACCGGCAAGCCCCAACGGGCCGCGGCGTCAAGCGCCTGCGAATGGGTCGCGAAAGTCAGGCTTTGCGCCGGGATATGATACAGCGTGCACAACAGGCCGCGCCGGCCGACTTCTTTCGGATCCAATAATTTGAGCGACCCGCTCGCCGCGTTGCGCGGATTGGCGAACAACGGTTCTTCATCCCGCGCCCGCTGCTCATTCAGGCGGTCAAAGGAGGCATATGGCATCAGGATTTCACCCCGGATTTCAAACTCCGGAGGAAAATCGCCATGCAGCTGCTGCGGGATATTGGCGATATGCCGGACATTCTCCGTCACGTCATCGCCCACGACGCCGTCGCCGCGGGTCAGCGCCCGGAACAGACGCCCGTCCCGATAGGTCAGGCAAATGGCCGTTCCGTCGAACTTCAGTTCACAACTATAGGTAAAGCCGGTCTCCAGGGTCTTGGAAGCCCGTTCCGCAAACTCCTCAATCTCGCCGATGTTATAGGTGTTACCCAGCGACAGCATCGGATACTGATGCGGATATTGCACGAACTCCCGGCGTCCCAGGTCGCTGCCGACCCGGCGGGTGGGGGAATCCTCGGTCGCATATTCCGGATATGCCGCCTCCAACGCTTCCAACTCATGCATCAGCTGATCATATTCATAATCCGACATGGTCGGCGCATTGTCGACATAATAGCGCCGGCTGTTCTCCCAAAGGACAGCCTTGAGTTCTTCAATCCGTTGTTGTGCTTCCGATCGGCCCATTCTCTACGTGCGCGCATGTATACGCGAATTGACAAATATAGCGTTTTTTGCCCGAAACTCCAATGGAATCTTCCAGGGACAGGTATAGAGAACGGAAAGATAGAATCTAAAACGTTATAGTTCCGACATTTATAGAAAATTTCGCCGTTATTTCTTATTTTTGTGGACGCAATGATCGAGAACAAATTCAACTTTATACACACATTATGAAAGATTCCATCATTATCCTTTGCGGCGGCGGTCCCGCCCCGGGCATGAACACCGTGGTATGTTCCGTAGCCAAGACTTTCCTTTCCAATGGGTACCGTGTCATCGGTCTCCATGGTGGCTATTCCGGTCTCTTCAACAAGAATCCGCGCATCGAGGACATCGACTTCTTCAAAGCGGACGCTTACTTCAACCGTGGAGGTTCCTACCTTCAGATGAGCCGTTTCAAGCCGACCGACAAGGACTTTGAGGAAAACTTCAACCTTGGTCTCTTCCAGGAGAACAACATCAAACTGCTGGTTACCGTCGGTGGCGACGACACCGCTTCCACCGCCAACCGCATCGCCAAGTTCCTCGAGGCCAAGCAGTATCCGATCCACAACATCCATGTTCCGAAGACGATCGACAACGATCTTCCGCTTCCGAACAACACGCCGACCTTCGGTTTCAACTCCGCCAAGGATGAAGGCGCCCATCTGGCCCGCACCGTCTATGAAGATGCACGTACCAGCGGAAACTGGCTTATCATCAGCGCCATGGGCCGTAGCGCCGGTCACCTTGCCCTCGGCATCGGCGAAGCCACCCACTGCCCGATGACCATCATCCCCGAGATGTTCAACAAGACCGCCATCACCCTCGACAAGATCGTCCGCCTGGCTCTCTCCGCCATCATTAAGCGCGACATCCTCGGCATTCCGTACGGCACCGTCGTCGTTGCAGAAGGCGTCTTCCACGACCTGGATCCCCAGGAAATCAAGAACGCCGGCGTCAGCATGACCTATGACGAGCACGGACATCCCGAACTCGGCAAGATCAGCAAGGCCGTTCTTTTCAACGACATCCTCGAGAAAGAATTCAAGAAGCTCGGCCTCAAGGTCAAGACCCGTCCGGTCGAAATCGGCTACGACGTGCGTTGCCAGGATCCGATCGCTTTCGACCTGACCTATTGCTCCGAACTGGCCATGGGCGCCTACGAGCTCTTCACCAAGGGCGAGACCGGTTGCATGGTCTATGTCGACTCCTTCGGCGAAGCCCATCCGTTGTACCTGAAGGATCTCCAGGGTCCGGACGGCAAGATTCCGCCGCGCCGCGTCAACATCGAAGGCGGCACGTCGCAGAACTACTACAACCACATCTGCCATTTCGTCACGCCGGCCGATTATGAAGCGGCGAAGAAGTATGTCGCGAATCCGGAAGATTACGACTTCAAGAAAATCCTTGGCTGGTAATCCATTCCGACAATAAAAGGCATCTTTCGGGAGAATGCCTCCGCTGAATTGTCCCGGGGAAGGCGCAGTATTTGCAGTCTTTTCC
>ONQC01000018.1:0-13073 GCA_900319855.1 uncultured Bacteroidales bacterium | reverse complement strand
TTAAAGATATTGATAAAGAGACATTTGATTACCTGAAAGAACTGGGGATCTCACATGTCTGGTACACCGGAATCCTCCGGCATGCCACCCGATGCGCAACCGATGGATGCACGCCGTCCTCTCCCCAGTGGGTAAAAGGGGACGCCGGCTCTCCCTACGCCATCACGGACTATTATGATGTCAATCCGTACCTGGCTGACGATCCCGGACATCGGATGGAAGAGTTCGAAGACCTGGTCCGGCGGACCCACGAAGCCGGACTGAAGGTCATCATCGATTTCGTGCCCAACCATGTCGCCAGGGACTATGACCGGCAGGCCGACCGCACCCATCCCGTCTTCGGCGCCGACGATGATCCCAACGTGCATTGGCGCCCGGAAAATGATTTCTTCTATTATCCGGGACAGGCGCTCAAACTGCCGGTTCCGGGGAAATACCAAGAGTTCCCGGCCCGGGCTTCCGGCAATTCATACAGCGCAGAACCATCTGTCAATGACTGGTATGACACCGTTAAACTAAATTATTGCGACAGCTGGACGCCGACCTGGGGGAAGATGCGGGACATCCTCCTTTTCTGGACTGCGAAAGGAGTGGACGGATTCCGCTGCGACATGGTGGAACTGGTCCCGGCGGAGTTCATGAAATGGGTGATCGCGGAAGTCCGTAAGGCCCGGCCGGAGACCCTGTTCATTGCCGAGGTCTATCAGAAGAACCTCTATGGCAAATATGTCCATGAAGTCGGCTTTGATTACCTCTATGACAAATCCGGTCTCTACGATGCCCTGCATGACATTGTCCGGAAGCAAGTCGCCGACAGCGGAGTCCCGGTCGAGCAATGGCAGTCCACCCGCAGGATTACCTGGAACTGGCAAAGCCTGAACGAACTTCAGCCGCATCTGCTGAATTTCCTCGAGAACCACGACGAATTGCGGCTGGCATCGGACTTCTTCGCCGGCAAGGGGAGCAATGCGCTCGCCGCCATGCATGTGTCCCTCCTCTTTAATACGGCCCCCTTCATGCTTTACTTCGGCCAGGAAGCCGGAGAACGGGGGATGGACCAGGAGGGAATGAGCGGACTTGACGGACGGACCACCCTCTTTGACTGGTGGAGCCCGGCGACCGTCCGGCACCTGTACGAAACCATCCATGGGAAGAAGGCCCTTTCCCCGGAAGAATCCGCGCTGCTGGACCGCTACCGGAAGCTTCTTCGCCTGGCCGCATCCGATCCGGCCATCCGGAAAGGAGACACATACGACCTCTGCTATTGCAATCTTTCCTCAGACGGATTCAACCAAGATGCCCATTTTGCGTTCCTTCGTCACTATGAAGATGAAACGCTGCTGATCGTCAGCAATTTCAGCCCGCGGGAATCGGACATCCATATCACCATTCCTGCGCATGCTTTCGACTGGCTGCATATCCCCAGGACCGGGGAACTGAACGAGAATACGTCCATCCCTGTGCATGTCGGAGCGATGGACGGTGTTATCGTCCGGCTATAGCCCGGCCGGTCCGGTGATCGATCCAGGCCCCGAGCGGCTCGGGCAATTCTATGATTTTAACATAGTTGCCGACTTCCTGGCAGGGGAGCGAATCCAGTAAGGCCGTATTTACTTCGCCTTGCCCGGCCAAGGCGTCCACATAGAGATAGCCGACGCCGAGAGAGGTAATGTTCTGGAAGAAATGCGTACCTTGGCTCGGCTCGACCTGCAGCCCGGGCACGGTATATTCTACGATCATCCGCGCTTCCGAGATATCGTTCCACATTACCGGGATTCCCAGGCTCTGGACGGAAGAGCCCCACCGCCCCGGGCCGACCAGGAGATAGCCATGGCCTTCCTGCTGCATGCGCTCATTGGCGCGGGCCACTTCCGCTGCGATTTCAATCGTTTTCAACACATCGAAACGGTCGGCCGGCACATAGACGATCCGGTCCATCCCTTCGATGGAGCCCCATCCCAGAGCACGTCCGGAACGGACAATGACCTCTTTCAGAGAAGCGGCCTCCGCATCGATATCAACCGTCGCAGCATCGGCATGTTCGCTGATGGGACGGACCTGTAACAGATTCAGGGAAAGGAGCTTTCCATTATCTTCCAAGTCGGCCGCGAACTCCATCTCGACTTCGCACATCAATTCTTTCCGGCAGATATCCAGGATATCGGAAAGAGCCTGCGCCAGCGAAAAACGGTCGTAGCGGAAGATCGCATCGTAACTGACGACACGAGGGCCGCGCAGTTCCGTTCCCAGCTGGAAACTGTCCGAACCGGCGTCATAGGTAGAAAAGACCATATAGGGATACGGATAGCCTTTGGCTGCGTCAACGATGGGAATATCCGCAAAATTGATGCTTTCATCCCTGGAAATCTTGAAAGCCCCGGGATGGAGGTCCAACGCATACATCATCCCTTGCGTATCCCGGAGGGCCAGTGCCGGCTTGGAGAGCTGAAGGATCCGCTTGGGATACCGGGGACTGAAACGAAGCGTCCGGCCGCCTTCCACGACCCGCTTGCCCAAGCCGAAAACGACATTCACGACGCCATCTTCCGGTTTTTCCCCGTCCAACGGATAAAAGTTCACGCTGCGGGCGACACCGGACATCATCGGATAGAAGATGTCACCGTGCTGGGATCCGCAGATATCCTGGACGACGACGGCCATCTTTTCCTCGCTTTGGAGATTGCCTGTCGAATGGACATAGGCGCGACTCCCGCGATAGAAAACGGAAGCATAGACACTCTTAATGGCTTTATCAAGCATGCGGAGCATCTGGTTCGGATCTTCCGTCGACGGAATCATATACGTCGAATAGACCCCGGCGAACGGCTGGTAATTGCTGTCTTCCAGCTTAGAACTGGAGCGGATGGCCAGCGGTCCGGTCACTGTCGTGACATATTTCCGCAATTGATTCACCAGGGGCTCCGGGAGCCGGGAGGCCACGAATTCCGCGAGCACTTCATCATCGGAGAGATCGGAATCGATGACGTATTGCAGGCCATTATCCTCGATGAACTGGTCGAAATACTCCGTAGAGATTACCACGGTCCGGGGAATCGTGATCCGGATGTCCTCATAGCGGTCTGACAGGCCATGTTTCTCGATCAGCGAATTCAGAAAGGCCAGGCCGCGTGCCTTGCCGCCCAGCGATCCGTCGCCCATCCGGGCGAAAGTCACGTAATCGTCATAAGTGTCCGCAGAGAAATGAGCGATGATGCCCCGCCCGACAGACTGAAGGTAATCCCGGACCTGCTCCTTAATGAAGATCCTGGTCTCGGGGCCATCGGTATGGTGTTCCGCACGGAAACGATGCCCAAGCAAGAACAAGCCTCTGGAAAACAGCCACTTGGAAAACATGTTCCGAGAAGTATTCCCGACCAGGATCCGGTCCGGGATGGAATCGACGACCGAGGCCAGTTCCTGCAGGTTGGCCGCCCGGCAATATTCTTTTCCCCGTTCGTCGCGGAAAACGAAGTCACCGAAGCCGAATTCTTCCTGGAGATAATCATGCAGCTCCTGCATCAGATTGTTGGAATACTTGCGGACGAAACCGACGCCAAGCTGGCGGGCCGTCTTGGCCAGCGTCCCTTGTGAGGATTGCATGAGGACCGGCATCAGCGGCTCATACGTGCGGATATGGCGGACCAGGTCGATGCCCGCGTCCAGTTTCTCGGTTTTGGGGGAATCTCCGCGATGGATGACCATGCCGACATCGGTAATGATTCCCAGGAAATTACCCTTGAAAGCCTCATAGGTCGCGACGGCATCCTCGTAGCAGGTTGCCAGCAGGATTTTCGGGCGGAACCGCTTGAGGTTTTTCTGCTGGTCCTCGTTCAGGGTCTCCTTGATGAACTCCTTGCTCTGCATAAGGATCATCTTATACAATTCCGGGAGATAAGTCGAATAATACCGGATGGAGTCTTCCACCAGCAGGATGGCCTGGACGCCGATATCCAGGATATCGTGCGGGGCATTGTGCTTGTCCTCGAAGAGCTTGATGATCGCCAGGATCAGGTCCGCATTGCCGTGCCAGCTGAACACATAATCCACAGCGTCCATGGCGGAGGTAACCTTCCGGCGGATTTCCTTGGAATAATGCATCAGCAGGACAAAGGGCAGATCCCTTCCGGAAGCCTTGATTTCCCGCGCCAGGGGGAAGATGCCGCCGTCTTGCTCGTTGAACATGCAGATGATCATGTCAAAATCATCTTTTTCAATCAGTTCACGAGCCTTATCTGAAGAATTGGCCCATGTAAATTTCGGAGGGCCGGATAGATTCAGGTCAATGTATTCCTGACGGATCTGGGATTCGATGCGGCCGTCTTCCTCCATGATGAAAGCATCGTAGTTGCTGCATATCATCAGGATCCGGCGGATGCGGAACTGGATCAGGGAGTATAGGTTTTTTTTGTCAAGTTCATTCATGATAGCGGAGGGGAAGGAAAAGAATCTATTGGCAACGGCGACGGAATTCTGCGATGACGACCGCCGTCGCGACAGCGGCATTCAGTGATTCGGAGCCCGGCTCGCCGGGCGGGAAGGGAGGGATATACAGACGGTCGTTGACCTTGGCCGCGAGGGCGGGGGAGATTCCATTGGACTCATTCCCGGTAACCACCAGGCAAGGGCAATCCTTACCGACATTCAAGTCTCTGTCGTACAAATTGTTCCCATCGAGGAAGGTGCCATATACCTTCCCATTCCGCGAGCGGATCCGGTCCGCGAGGGAGGGAAGGTCCGTATAGTGGAAACGCACCCGGAAAATGGCGCCCATGGTCGATTGGACCACTTTGGGATTGAACAGGTCGACGGAATCTTCCGAAGCGAAAACGCCTTCCAGTCCGAACCAGTCGGCAATCCGGATGATCGTTCCCAGATTCCCCGGGTCGCGCAAGGAATCCAGCGCCAGCCACAGGCCGTTCCCCGGATCCGGAGCGGCAGCATGCAGGTCGGAGGGTTTACGGACAACGGCCAGGACCGGAGAAGGGGAGGAAAGCTGGCTGATGCGGGCCATGGCCGCCGGACCGATCTCGTCACGGTGCCACACCCGTTCGACGACGAAACGGGAACGGAGGGCTTCCCCGACCATTTTCTCGCCTTCGACAACGAAACATCCGGTCTCATCCCGGTATTTCTTATTGGCCAAAGCTCGGATATCCTTGATTTCCTGGTTGGTGATGATTCCCATGGGCAAATGATTTGCAAACCGAAGTTGGTTTCTCTGCAAAAATAACTAAATTTGTGGGAATTATGGCCAAATCCTATCGTTTCCTGCTGATTTCCGCCGCCCTGGCCGTTTTCGCCGTCTCCTGCAGTACGACCCGTATACTGGAAGACGGCCAGTATCGTCTGGTCAAGAATGAAATCAAAATCAGTAACGATAAGGGTTTCAACCCCAAGAAACTCGAGCCCTATATCAAGCAGAAGCCCAATAAAGGTCTGGCTCTGGCCGTGTATAACTTCTCCCGCAAAGAGAACAGTTTCTGGCACCGGATTGGAAAAGCGCCGGTTGTCTATGACCACGCCCTGGTGGAGTCCTCCGTCGACAACATGCTCCGGCACTTGGAGTATCTGGGCTATTATGGTTCCAAGGTCGATGCCCAGGCGCAGGTCCATGGCCAGAAGGTCAAAGTCCGCTACGAGGTCGACCTGGGACGGCGGTTCCGCATCTCCGAAGTCAAATATATCTTGCCGGAACGAGGGACGCTGGCGGAGGATTTCCTCAAGGACACGGTCAACGTAACGGTCCGCAAGGGGGACTGGTTGTCCGAAGAAGCGCTGGAGGCGGAGACCGTCCGTTCTTCCGCCTATCTGCGCAACCTGGGCTACTATACGTTTAACAAGAACTATTATTTCTTTGAAGCGGATACGCTGAAGGATCCCGCGTTGGCATCCCTGGAGATGCGCATCGCGGAGTATACCCGCAACGAGAGCCCGGACATGGCGCGGGAACTCAAGAAATTCCATTTTGGAGAGGTTGGTATTTCCTACCCAAAATCGCTGAAAATCAAAGAGTCCGTCTTGAAGAACCTCAATACGGTCCAGCCCGGCGCCCGTTATAGCGAAGACATCGTGTCCAATACCTATAACCGGCTGTCGTCCCTTCCCGTATTCAGCGGTGTCAGCGTCGGGCTGACCCAGTCGGGAGACGACCTTGTCGACTGCGACATCCATCTGACTCCGGCCCGCCTGCAGGGTTTCAAACTGGACCTTCAGGCATCTTCCAACTCCATCGGCCTGTTTGGTATCTCACCCCAGGTTTCCTTCTTCCACCGCAATATTTTCCGGGGCGGGGAACGGTTGAACCTCAGTTTCATGGGGAACTTCCAGTTCAAGCCCGGAACCGATATCCGTTCAACGGAATTCGGCGTTTCGGCCGGTATCGATATCCCGCGCTTCCTGTTCCTGCCGGACCGCCTGTTTCCCCGCAACATCCCCCGCACGGAATTCACGTCGTCCTATAATTACCAGGACCGTCCGGAATACCGCCGGAACATCATTTCCTTCTCGTACGGATACACGGCATCCCACAAGAACTTCTATTACCAGATCCAACCGGTCCAGCTCAGCATCGTCCGGATTTTCAACATGGACGAGGCCTTCCTCGAGACCCTGATGGCCAACCCGTTCTTCTGGAACGCCTATATCGACCACTTCATCCTGGGTACCGGAGGCATGTTGTATTACACGACCGACGCATCCGTCAACCCGCAGGGAAGCTATCATTTTGCCCGCCTGCAGGTCAATACGGCCGGCAATGTGCTCCGGCTGTTCAACTCTGCGATGAAGACGGATGAACATGGACGCGGAATGATCTGGAATACACCATATTCCCAATTCGTACGAGCGGAGTTGTCTCTCGGTAAGACCTGGCGTTTCGGGCGGAACGACGGTCAGGCTCTGGCGACGCGGTTCCTGGCCGGAATCGGCAAGGCCTACGGGAATTCATCCGTGCTACCTTTCGAGCAGCAGTTTTACAGCGGCGGATCCAACAGCATGCGCGGATGGCAGGCCCGCAGTGTAGGACCGGGCACCGCCCCCAATGACGACTTCTTCATCATCCCCAACCAGACCGGCGACATGAAACTGGAAGCCAACCTGGAATACCGGTTCAAGTCGTTCTGGAAACTGCAGGGTGCCCTTTTCGTGGATGCCGGAAACATCTGGACACTGGATGAAGACGACGAGGACGGCCGGTTTACCTGGAACAATTTCAAGAACGGGATTGCAGCGGACTGGGGGATCGGCTTGCGGGTCGACCTGAACTTCATCCTGGTGCGGCTGGACATGGGTTTCGTCACCCGTGACCCGTCACGCGCAAATCCGTGGGTAGGACCGGAAGGCTGGTTCCGCAGGAACGGTCACGCCCTGCATTTCGGCGTAGGATACCCGTTCTAATCTTTTTCTTTCGATAAACTTCCGTAATACTTTGGCCAGCAACTCGTAAGATAAGAGCGCAAAGTATTCTCATGACGGTTCTCAGCCGGCTCATAGAACACGGTACCGGACAATTCCTGCGGGAGGAATTCCAGATCGACGAAGTGGCCGGGGTAGTCATGCGCATACTTGTAACCGTCGCCGTAACCGAGTTTTTCCATCAAGGAAGTCGGGGCATTCCTCAGGTACAGGGGAACGGATGCAGTCTGCGTCTTCTTGGCCAGGTCGAGAGCGGCGGCGATCGCCATGTAAGCGGAATTGCTCTTGGGGGAAGAGGCCAGGTAGATGGTCGCCTCCGAAAGGGGAATGCGGGCCTCCGGCATACCGATATTGGCGACGATCTGGAAGCAGGCGTTTGCCAGCAGCAAAGCATTGGGGTTGGCAAGACCGACATCTTCGGCAGCAAGAATGCAGAGCCGACGGGCAATGAAGAGCGGATCTTCGCCGCCGTCCAGCATCCGGGCCAGATAATAGACCGCCGCATTCGGATCAGAGCCGCGTACACTCTTGATAAAAGCCGAAATAATATCGTAATGCATCTCTCCGCCTTTATCGTAGCGAGCCGTATTCTCTTGAAGGACAGCCGTTACCGCTTTGTTCGAAATCACGATCGGACGGGGAGAGGATTCCACGAAGATTTCCAGGATATTCAGCAGTTTCCGGGCATCTCCGCCCGCAAACCGCAAGATGGCCTCCGTCTCTTCGACACGGATATCCAGGTGGGACAGCAGCTCATCCGTGTGGATGGCGCGGTCCAGGAGCGCCAGCAGGTCTTCCGGCTCTAACGACTTCAGCACATAGACCTGACAGCGGGAGAGAAGGGGATTGATGACTTCGAAGGAAGGATTCTCCGTCGTCGCACCGATCAGGACGACCGTTCCGTCTTCGACAGCACCCAGCAAGGCATCCTGCTGGTTCTTGCTGAAACGGTGGATCTCATCGATGAACAGGATGGGCGCCCCTTTGGATACGCCGAACATCGAACGGCGGTCTGCCCGCGCCTTGTCAAGGACTTCCCGGACTTCCTTGACACCGGCGCTTACCGCAGACAAGGTATAGAACTCACGGTCCAGTGTCGTTGCGACGATACGGGCCAGCGTCGTCTTCCCGACGCCGGGAGGACCCCAGAGGATAAAGGAAGACAGGTTCCCGCCCTGAAGCATATTCCGAAGGACCGCACCCTCTCCGACGAGGTGCTTCTGCCCGACGTATTCGTCCAGGTTCCGGGGCCGCATCCGCTCCGGAAGGGGAGGGAGGACCCGGGTTTGCCCAATCTCAGCCATTTCCTTTACTTATCAGCTAATTATTTAAATAAGAGCCAATTTAACAAAAGTGTTAATATCGGTAACATTTTTGTTAATGCCCTTATTCAGCCTTTTAAAGAGGTTTTTGGTATACGCGGCGGCGCTTGGTGAGGTCTTTCTCGAACAGGTCCCAGGGATTCTGCATGGCACTGTTCGATTCCAGTTCCGCATTGGTCTCGGCATAGGTAAATCCCGCTTTATTGGCCAGCGGAATAAACTCATTGAAGAGCAAGGCGAGGCCGCCTTTGTATTCCGGTTTAACGCCGACCAGCAGCATTTCCACATTGGGCTCATACTTGAAATACATCGAGCGGAGCAGGTAATACCAGCCCAGCGGGAACAGTTTTCCGCCTGATTTCTGAAGGGCGCGCGTAACGGACGGCATGATGATGCCGAAGCCGACGAGTTTGTGGTCCTTTTCCAGCAAAGTGACATATTTCAGGTCCAGGAGTCCCAGGTATGTATTGACATACTTGTCGATCATGGCAGGGGGGAGCGGGGTGAAATTATACAGGTCGTGGTAGCATTCATTGACCAGGTCGAAAATCTTCTGGCCCAAACCTTCTTTCTTTACTTCCTTGCGGGTAATCTTGCGGACCTCGAGTCCATAACGGTCCCGCACGATGCCCGCCACCCGTGCAATCCGCTCGGGGACACCCTGGGGAATATGGATTTTATACTCGATCCAATCCACTTCTTTGACGAACCCGAAGGATTCCAGATGTTCCTTATAATAGGGATAATTATAGATCAGCGCCATGGTGCACATCTGGTCGAATCCTTCCACCAGCAAGGCCCTTGGCGCGATGCAGGAAAGCAGCATGTGCTGGTCGAAAGGAAGGTCGTCGGTGCGGCCGGCGTACTTGTCGTAAGCGCGGCAGTACCAGTGGCGGAACATGGTGGTTTCCGTGGCGACGGATTCCCCGAAATTGCGCTTGGCGAGCGGGACACCGCCGCCACCCGTCTGGACGGGCACCACGACGGGGAACCTTTCATCGAACGCACCGGCGATCAGGGCGGCCTTCGCAAGCCGGGAGTATCCGGTCAGGATGACCCGGCTCTGGTCGAGCGCAGGGTCCATCTCGATCATGTCCATCCCGCGCATGAGCACCCAAGCCCAGGCCATCAGCGACGTCGTGTTGTCTTTCCGGGAAGGGTCACGCGGCCCCCACAAGTCAAAGACACCGGTGAAGGCAAACGTGTCCTGCAACTTGACGCCGTCCTTTACATGGTGTTGGTCCGGGTCGGGGGATGCTTGTTCGTAACAAGCAGTTACGGTGGCGTATCCGCGGGCGGCCAGCGCACCGAGCGGATAGACGGTCTTCCCGCCCTCCCGGTTGAGCATCCCTCTTTCCGCTTCGGCGGACTTGACATCGAGCACTCCGGAACGGCCCCGGAGCCATATCTCCGGAATCAGGATTTCCTTGTCCTCCAAGACCGCGTGGTTTCCGGTGTAATTGAGCAGAAGCACCACGGGGACAGGCCCTTCCACGTTGTTCGGCGTGACGATCAGCCAGTCGACCTTGGGACCCGTCTTGTCTTTCCGGAACCACATCCTGACCTGCCGGCGTGTTCCCTGGCCTCCCATGGTCGTTCCTTCTTCAATCGGTTCGAGGAAGATCCCTTCGCCCTTGGGCGGCAACATCCCGTACATCTCGTGCTGGAACATGTCCAGGATCTCCTGCCTCCTTTCCGGCCACTGCTTTTTCGAGACTTTTTTCCCGTTGGCGAAGACCAGCGGGTCCGGCAGTTCATACGGGGCGACGGCGGCCTCGTCGTAGTTGACGTTCTGTTGGGCAAAGGCGGCGGAGGAGAGGGCCAGGAAGGCGGCCGCTGCAGTGAATGCTTTCAAAGGGTTCATTGTATGCTGCTTTAGTGTCTGAGTCAGTTTCGTAAAGATAGCATAAAATCTTGATACCCGTTCATTCCCGGTAGAAAGTAATCCAGATGGTCGCATGGTTCCCGGGCGTCGGGAACAGCTCCTTGACGGAGCCGTCCTCCTTGCGGTACCAGGAGTAGTTCCAGCCTCGGCCCATGTCGCAGTACAGGGCATGCGTGACGCCCAGCTTTTCAAGCCCGTCGAGGAAATGGCCGAAAGGAAGGGGACGGGCGCAATCGACGATGCAAAGCCGTTTTCCGATCTGGCACAGGGCGCGGTAGCGGTTGACCGTTTCCGGCTTGAAACAGCCTTTGAAGCGTTTTCCGCTGCCGAACAGCAGGGTCTGGCAGAATCCCATCCCGCCTTCCTCGGCCGCGCGCTGCAGGGGAGCCGTGGCGTTTTTGTAGGAATAATTGTAGAAATGCCAGCCAGAACGCTCGCTCCATGTGAAGACGCCATTGTACGGGCCGCACTTGTAGCCTTTGTGGAAAGTGCCGCCGGAGACATGGTCGCCGGCGATGTTGCTGTGCTTGAATGATGTGAGCCGCTCTCCGGTAAAGGAGCCGGCGCAGCAGAAAATAACCTTGCCGTCGCTTTTGGATGGCATGGTCCCCGTCACCAGGTCGATCCGGGTGAAATGTGGGTAATAGACGGTGAGGCTGTCGCACGGCACGACGTTCACCAGGCGGCTTCCGGCCTTCTGGCCTGAAGCGATGCCCGGGAACAACGTTATCAGCGCCACAGCTGCCAGGCAGAATATATGTTTCGTCTTTCGCACGACCGCATCCCAGCACATAATGTGCCATGAATCGGGTTGAAGAGGCTGGCAGGCCCTCCCCGGCTGGTGCGATTTCAGGTATGTGCGCATTACTTGTTCATCGTAGGCATTTTTCCTTATCTTTGCATATATGGTGGCAAAGAGAAGTCAAGACATTTTCGTTCCTCCTCATCCGGCCGTTACGGCGGACAGTGCGGTCTTCGTGTGCGACGGAACAGAACTGCAGATGCAGCCGATCTCGCGCGGTCCGCGTGCGGGACGTCGCAGCATAATCGTATTGTTTTTCCTCCTCCCATGGATGGTATACTCATGCGTGCATGGGCCGGGAAACCTTAACCGTTTCGTAGACCAGCCACAGGATTCCGTCCGGTTCAATCTGGATGCATACATGATGCCCGCTTCCGGTCTGGAAATCGGGCGCCCCGTCAAGCGCGGCGATACCTTATATTTCCTTTTCACGGAAAAGAAGAAGTGGACCCATACAGGCTTCTTCAGTCGCATGGTCATTGCCTGCCATCCTGATAGCCATCGGTATGAACGGATTCCGACGCCGCCTTGCGATGAAATAGAAAAAATATTCCTTCGGAACGACTCCTTGTTCCTTCAGGTTTATGGCAGTTCTGAAATCAAGTATTATTCTTTGGCATCGGACGGTAATACATGGCTGCCAGTCGAATTCAATTCCGGTCCCGTGGACAGCCGGTATGACAGGCTTCCACAGGAAGAACTCCTCGTCGCCCGGTTTTACGATCCGTTCGGAATGGCGTTCCCAGAAGAGGCCTCCGATACCCTTTATGTCGGTTGCTTCCAGGCGAAAGGGCAGTTTTACTGCATGCTTAAAACCCCATCTTCGACGCTGCTGTCGCGTCTTCACGGTTCCCAATTGATCCCCGTCCATGCTTTCCCCAGATACGACCGGGTTGAAACCATGCGCTGTCCTTCCGGAGCGCAGGATGAAACGCTGCTCATGCTTGCAAAAGCGGGGGAAGGAGTGTATGACCTCATGGAGATCGGACCAAAGAGAAATACGATGATCCGGTTGAACGGCAAGCGGGGGCTGGAAACGCAGGCAAATGATGGGTTCGAGCCGTTGATGACCTGGCTCATGAACCATTGGGGAAGATTCACTTTCAGCGAAGCACTGGCACTCGAGAAGTCGCTGGGAGGAAAAATTGCTGCGTTGAATGTGGAGAGAAAATACAACACGTACCCACCGGAGGAACGATTCGAACCCGGAATCCGGTACCATCTTGATTGTATTGCCAGGCAGACGGATCATCTCACCATGACTTCGACATACTGGGTCTCGGATGTGGATGGATCGATCCCTGCGGTCTTCCTGGAATGGGACGAGTCGGTTCCTTCCATTTTATGTGAGGACGGCCCCAACGAAAAGGGAGAGGAACTGTCGCGGATGCTCACCCGTCTGCTCGGGAACGAAGGAAGTCGTTCTGTATCAGCCACCGACGTCACCTTTCAGACGTGGGAAACGGACGGTATGACCGTTTCGCTTCATTATCAGAACATCATAGACGGGAATTGCCGGCTGGTTATCTATTAGCTATACGCCAACCGCATCTGGACATGGGGGATGCCGTCCTCCAGGAACTCGACCGAGGTGACCTCGAATCCTTCCTTTTGGTAGAACCCGATGGCATACACCTGGGCTTCCAGGTAC
>ONQC01000038.1 GCA_900319855.1 uncultured Bacteroidales bacterium | reverse complement strand
TCCTGCTCGGCCTGCTGCTGATGCTCTTCGTCTGCCGCAGGGTGATCAACCGCGAGATGGATCCGCTCCGGCGCCTGGTCCGGCAGGCAGACCTCATCTCGACCGGAGATTTCAAGGAACCCCTGCCGGATTCCGGCCGGTCGGACGAGATCGGACAGCTGACCCAATCTTTCAGCAACATGCAGCACTCGCTGGTGCGGTATGTCAATGAACTGAAGGCCACGACGGCCCAGCAAACCACCATCAAGAGCGAACTCGATATCGCCCGCAACATCCAGATGGAAATGCTGCCTAAATCTTTCCCCGTGCAGAAAGCCCTGGACATGTATGGCCTGGTCCATCCGGCCAAGGCCGTCGGCGGCGATATGTACGATTTCCTCCTGCGGGACGGACGTCTGTTCTTCTGCATCGGCGACGTCTCCGGGAAGGGTGTCCCGGGTGCTCTCTGGATGGCCCTGACCGGGTCAAAATTCCATACCCTGGCCGCCAGCCAGGACGATCCGGGCCAGATCGTAACCACGTTGAACCAATCCCTGGCCTCAAGCAACGAGTCCCTGATGTTCGCCACCTTCTTCGCCGGCGTCCTGGACCTGAAAACCGGGCGGCTGCAATTCTGCAATGCCGGCCATGACAACCCCATCGTCCGCACCGGGAAAGAAGCCCGGTTCATGGAGGTCACCCCCAATGTCCCGCTGGGCGTAGACGCAAACTGGGACTATAAGACTCAGGAAGTTACGCTCGCTCCCGGGACGACGGTCTTCTTCTACACCGACGGACTGACGGAGGCGGAGACCGCTGGCCATGAACAGTTCGGGCGGGACCGGCTCCTCGGCATCGTCCAGGCGGCTCCCCTCCAGACCAAAGCCCTCTCCGAAGCCGTGATGGAGGCGATCCACACATTCGTGGGCAAAGCCGAGCAGAGCGACGACCAGACCATCCTGGCTATTTACTACAAAGGCAAGTAATTGATAAACATAATAATATGAAAAAGTTAATGCTTCTGTCATGCCTTGCAGCCGGCTTGATGACCGCCTGCGCCTCGGGCGGAAAAGCCCCGCAAACCGATGCCCCTCATTTCCTGATTGGCTTCCAGCTCTACAGCGTCCGGACGGACCTGGCGAAAGACTTCTACGGCACCCTGAAGAAAGTCCGCGAAATGGGCTATGACGGGGTGGAGTTCTACAATGAGTTCTATGGCCACAGCCCCGTCGAGGTCAAAGCCATCTGCACCGAACTCGGCCTCATCCCGTTCTCGAACCATGTGCCCTTCCAGACCATGATCGACGACCTGGACCAGGTCATCCGGGACAATACCATCCTCGGTGTCCAGTACATCGCCTTCCCGTACATGGACGGTCCCAGCCGCCCGGCCAACAACCCGGAACGCTTCAAGGAAACCGCCGCCAGGATTGCGCAGATCGGTGCCGAAGTCCGGAAAGCCGGCATCCAGCTGCTCTACCACAACCACGATTTCGAATTCGCCAAACTGCCCGACGGAACGGTCGGACACGACTACCTTTTCGCCAACTCGGCTCCGGAAGACCTTCAGGTTGAGCTGGATGTCTGCTGGTCCGACTTCGCCGGATTCCCGCCGGCCGAATTGATTACCCGCTATGCCGGCCGCATCCCCGTCATCCATCTGAAAGACTATTTCAAAGAAGGCGACATGGGCGGCGATCCCTATTCCCTGATCGGCGTCTCCAAGGAAGAGGCTGCCAAGAGCGGTCGCGGCACGTTCGAATACCGTCCCGTCGGTACGGGCCTGGTCGACATCCCCGCCGTCATCGCCGCCAGTGCAGCGAGCGGTGTCCGCTGGATCTGCGTCGAGCAGGATGAACCCCGCGCCGGTGCCAAGGACCGTTTCGAAGGCCCGGCGGAAAGCGCCCAGTATCTGAAAGCCAACGGACTGCTGTAAATCATAGCCTTATGAAAAGAATCGGACTGATCGGCTGCGGCAAGATCGCCCAGATCCGTCATATCCCTGAATTGGCAGAACACCCCGGCGCCGTCATCGCCGGCTACTACAATCCCACCCGTTCCCGCGCAGAAGAGATGGCTGCGAAATACGGCGGGAAAGTCTATCCCGACATCGACGCCATGCTGGCGGATCCGGAGGTTGACGCCGTCGTCATCTCCCTGGCGAATCAGGCCCATGCGGAGGTGACCATCCAGGCCCTGAAAGCCGGGAAAGACGTGCTCTGCGAAAAGCCCATGGCCACGACCCTCGAAGAATGCGAGGCCATGATGGAAGCCGCCCGGACCACCGGCCGGATGCTGCTCATCGCCCAGAACCAGCGGCTGACCCAGGCCCACCAGGCTGCCCGCAAAATGATTGCGGAAGGCGCTGTCGGAAAGGTGCTTACCTTCCGGACTACCTTCGGCCACGGCGGCCCCGAAGGCTGGAGTATCAACCCCGGAAAAGGGACCTGGTTCTTCAACAAGGACGCGGCCGCGATGGGCGCTATGGCCGACCTCGGCATCCACAAGACGGACCTGATCCAGTACCTCCTCGGCCGGAAGATCACCGGCGTATCCGCCCTCTTCGCCACCCTCGACAAGACCGGGCCGGACGACAAGCCCATCCCGCTCGAGGACAACGCCGTCTGCCTGTACCGGATGGAAGGCGGGGTCGTCGGCACGATGACCGCCAGCTGGACCTATTATGGCGAGGAAGACAATTCCACGGTGATCTATGGAACGGAAGGCATCCTGCGGATCTATGACCGGCCCGGCATCCCGATGCAGTGGATCCGCAAGGACGGGAAAATCCGGAACATGGACGTAGAAACCATCCAGACCAATGACAACCAGACCCGGTCCGGCATCGCGGACGCGCTGATCGAGGCCCTGGAAACCCGGGACGAGGGACCGTTGTCCGCCGCCACCGTCCTCCCGGCCATGAAGGCCGTCTTCGCCGCGCTTAAGAGCAGCGAAGAAGGACGTTTCATAGAAATATAGGAAGTGTCAGAAATCCCAGCCCAGCCCGGTCAGGAAGGCGTATCGCTTGCAACCAATGGTCGATAGTCCTGCTGCAAGCGCAAGTTTTCCCTTTTGCCAGACGACCCCTCCCTCCAGGCAAATGTTTCTCGTGGAATGGTCCTCGATCCTTGCCCATTGTCCTTGTGTGTCTTTCCACAGTTCGGCCGTCTGCCCATAGCCGGCCCCGGCAAACAATCGGAGGGAGGGTGAAAGATGCCTGAGACCTCCTGCGCTGAAACTGAATACGGAATGGCGGATTTCCCCGTCGGCCCAGATATACCCGTAATCCGTTTGTCCGTCGCTTCGGCCGGCGTAGTCGGATGCGCCGGACATCAAGTTGGACCGGACGGACACATAAGCTCCCCATTTTCCAGGCGAATACGCCAGCATGCATCCCAATGCGGGAGAGGCGTGGATTTCGGCCATTGCAAAAGCGGTCCAGGCCGGATTCACCCACCGGGTATCGCCGACCGGACGTGTAGGGGTCCTGAACTCCGGTGCCGGGTCAATGGTCTCTTCCGTCTCCAGTTCGCCCTTGAGGGACGGCCCGGAAGCCAGCGGGAGAAGGGTATCCCTTGGGGGGGGGATGGAAGAGGAATCCGTTCCGGCGGCGGGCGGTTGGGGTGCAGGGACGGTTGACGGTGCCTTATCCTGGTTTTTCGCGGGAGACAAGGCCCGCCGGATCGCTTCAACTTCCGTCTGGATATTTCTCATTCGGATAGAAGCGTTTGACCCCTCGCCCAAGGAATGCCGAAGGGATGCGACCCGGCTCCGCAGGCTCTCATCGCCTGGCGGGAGCGAAGCCATGTATGTTTCCGCCCATCCCAGGTAAGTCCTGCCTGCTGCTTGGTTCCGCTTTCCGGCTTCTTTCTCCGCATACTCCGTCAGCTCTTTTACTTTCAGCCTGCGCGCGGCAAACAATTGGTCCGTCTTACCCCATTCCAGGTACCGGATGACGCTCCCGGACGGAGTCGTGACGGATTGGCTTACTTTGCGTATATCCGGGAGGTAACTCTTCCATACGGCCAGGCGGACGGAAGGATCGAGGGGGAGCAGACTGGTCTCGGACAATTTCTCCGCCAGTCCGTCCAGGGCCCGGGCATCGGCCTCGGCCAGGCGACTGCCGGACCCCTCTGCCCAGATATAGGACGGGTCTTCCTTTATCCTGCTGATCCCTTGGGCTTCGGCGTACAGGCAAAGCAGGGCGGCCAAGTAAGATAACAGGATCCTTCTCATCTGTGATACAGGGAATTGAATTTATCAACGATCTTTTCCAGCCGCTCTTCTTGCATGGGGCTCAACCGCCCGGAGACATCCTCAAGGGCTGATTCCAGGGCCGCCTTTTCCTGCAACATGGCGTTATCGATTTTCCCCGGGCTGCCTGCCAGACAGGCATCGCATAATGCGGCAAGATGATCCAAAACCCGGTCCCATTTCGTGTAGTCTTCTTCTTCCATTACCGAGCGAAGCTCTTCGGCCTGTTCCGCCAACGCGTCCGGATCCGGATCCCCGCCCAGGATCCTCCCGTCCCGGGTGGAAAGATAATACATCCCGGATCTCCGGAGGAGGGCGATGTCGTCATTCAGGAATTCGATTCCGTCCCATTCCGGTTTCAGGATGACATGCCCCAGAGTGTCCACGATGCCCCATTTCCCATCCAGCAAAACGGTAGAACGGCCATTGAAGCAATAGATGGAGTCCTCGAATGCCACGGGATCAGGATTCCGGCCTTCCGGGTGGGGAAAAAGCCGGCATCCCCCCGCCGCCAGCAGGGACAGGAAAAGGTAAAAATGTGCGGGAAAGCATTTCATAGCGGACTCAATTATACATAAAAAGCGCTAACTTTGCAAGAACAACGGGGTTTCCCATGATTCAGACTTCCGGTTTCTTTACTTCTCCGACCGTCGCCCAGGCACCGGATCCCGGGCTGGAATTGCTGTACGAGTCGAAAGATGGGTATTGCGTGATCCTGAAGGGACACCGGAACGACCGGATTGTCGCCTATAAAGCCTTGAATGCCTCTCATCGGGAAGATCCCGTCTGGCAGCGTATGTTGCGCCGGGAATATGAGATCGGCGCCTCTCTCAAGCATCCCGGAATCTGCGAGGTCCTTTCCTGGACCCGGCTTCCCGGCTATGGCGACTGTATCGAGATGGAATATATCGACGGCCTCCGGCTGGATGACTGGCTCGCCCGGCATCCCGGTAACATACCGGAGAAACGCCGGATCTTGTCGGACCTGTGTGGCGCCCTTTCCTATATTCATCGGAAACAAGTGGCGCACAAAGACTTGAAACCGGAGAACATCCTCATTACCCGCTCTGGGAATTATCCCAAGATTATCGATTTCGGGCTTTCCGATGCGGATACGATCCTGACGGGGAAAGAACCGGCAGGAACGGTGCGGTATGCCGCCCCGGAGGTATTGCAAGGGATGCCGGGGGATGCCCGCAGCGATATTTATTCGCTTGGCGTCATCATGTGCGGCATGGGATCCGCCTTCTCCCGGATTGCCAGGAGATGCATGGCCGCCGATCCGTCGCATCGCTATGCATCGGCGGAAGATGTCCGTTCTGATTTGGAGCAAACTTCCCATCTCCGTACTTCTTTTTGGTTGCCTGTTGTTTTGATCCTGGCCATACTGGCCGTCTTCCGGCTTTGTACAAACCGGCAGGACCGGGTTGAGCACCTGTTTCAGGAGTCCGTTGAAAAAGTACGTGAAGCGGCTAACCCATCTTGATGAAAGTGATGCCTCCGTCACGCCCGGCTATGAAGGAATCCGTCTTTTCTCCTTTGCGCAGGATGAAAGGCAGGATCAGCGGAAAGCCTTTTACGATCGTCGTTGCTTCAAATAAATCGTCCTCTTCCAATTTGGCATTGATTGAGGAAACGACCCGGAAACGCCGTTCTCCCAGATAAGACAGGGTGACGATCCGGTCGGGCCTCCAGCCGATCTGGATCGTGTCTCCTTCCTGCAGCGTAGCCGCGTCCAGCCGGTCCTTGTTAAAAAAGCCGGAAGAAGCCATTTTGGAGGCGTTGAGGTCTTCCAGAAAGGCCCGATAATCCCGGAAACCGGCATAGCTGGCCAGGGCATCCAGCGTAGCTTTTCGGGGTGTGACGCGCATGCGGACATAGCCCCATAAACGTTTAAGGGTTGATGGTGAAACCCGTTCCCCCATCTCTTCGGAGAATCGGGTGAATTCGGCGGTTGTCCGGAGGACACTCCCGTATTTTCGTTCGACAGCCTCTCTGAGAAAGGCCAATTCTAAATCGGATGCCATTCCTATTTGAATCGGATTTGCGTGTGTGATTCAATATCGCAGGTCTCCAAAACCATTCCCTCCTTCAGCCAGATTGTCTTCAGGAGCGGGTTCTGCTTGGATTCCAGGTGGGAAAGTTTGCGGTTGGCCGACAAATCCACTTCCTGCAGCCGGGTCTCGCTGAAACGGAGCGTATAGAGGTCCGGGTTGTGCGAAAAGTCAATCTCTTCGAGCGGGACGCCCCACCACTCGCAAATATAAAGTTTGGGCAGACGGCTCAGGTCCAGCGTGCGAATCCGGTTGTTTGCGAGCAGGTAGATCTGGAGCAGTTCCGGATTATCGAAACGGATCTCCTCCAGGACCGGGTCTCTTCCGCCGGAAAAAGACACCAATTGCTTGTTGGCTGAAAGATCGATGCTTCGGAGCCCGTTCGCGCCCATATACAAGGTGGTCAGGTTGGGAAGCCGCTCTAATCCGGCCAGGGACTGCAGCGGGAGGTCGGACAAAACGAGTTCCCTCACGGCGGCCAGTTCCTGATCCGAAAGCGTCCCATCCCCGTCAGCATCGGAACCGGTGAGCAGATGCTTCCATAAGCCGGGATCGAAAGGCAACTCCGGCGTGGAGAAGGAGAAGGTTTCCGACTCCTCCTCATCCCGCCCGTTTGAGAACCAGACCGAGTATCGGTAGTCGTTCCCCGGTTCGAGCCCGTCGTATCGTGCGGTCAGGGCATGGCCTTCGAATACGCCGGGAAGCCGGTTTTTCCCGTCCGGAAGATAGAGGAAGAAGCCGGCTTCCCGGATGTTGTCAGTATGGTCAAAATCAGCTTGCAGGCGGACCGACGTATAATCCGGGGATTCCCGGACTCCGATGACGGAAGGGACAAGCAGGTCCGGATCCGGCGTGCGGGTGCACTGTGACCCGACCAGGACCATCCCCATCGCAATCCAACATCGGACAATGTTCATAATCCGCTTCATGCTTACAAAGATAGTAAAAAAGCGGCTTGGCCCTACTGGTATTTCAACACGACGCGGTATTGTTTGTCATGTTGATTCTTCTCTGCATTTGCTTTGTCCTTGAAGTGGAACCAATCCCCGTCCAGGGTTTTCTTCTCCCGGTCCAGACTGAGACTGAAACGCTCGGTTTTGTCAGCGGTTTCAAGGATGATCGCTGAGAGATTGTTCTTACCTGCGTATTCATTCCCGGACAGGGAAATCTGCTTGTCCGGGGCCTGGCTGGCATAGTGATAAGTGCCTTCAACCAGGCTTCCGTCGGCCTCGGATACCCATTCCCCGATCGTCAGGGACATATCGATGTTGTATTTTTTGCCATCGCTGTCCTCCAGCCAGCCTTCCGCGAAAAGATACTCTTCGTCAAGACCGTCATTATGGATGTCCGGGTCAAACGTGACCATTTCGTCGTCGACATACGTTCCGTAGAGTGCGTTGGCGGCTGCGGGATCGACCGGCTGGACATACCCTTTGTTCCCGGTCCATTCAATATCAAAGTCACCGTCGTCCCGTTTGATGAATCGTACCACCTGGTTGGGTGCGTTGTCCAACCGGACGTTCCATGCTTTCTCTTTCCGGTCGTACTGACTGGAAGATACGGATGGCCGTTTCCTGCCCAGGAACAGATTGTTGACGATCGCTTCCGCCATCGTCCGTTGGATATCCGGCGTCACCGTTGAGACGGCAGTCGGCGTCCCAAGGAGTTTTTGGCAGAACTCTGTATCGCTGTAGGTGGGCATCTTGCTCGTTATTCGCTTATTACGCATTGAGAGCGCTGAAGAAAAATAGTCTTTGAGGTTATCGGTAACGGTGTTGTACCTTTCTTTGTATTTCTCGATATTTGCCGCCCTTTTCTTCTCGCTCGAAGAACTGCCGCCTCCCAGGAAATACAAGTCATCCAGTCCCAGCATGGACATGCCAAGGTATTCATTAAGATCTTTCTCTTCTCCTTCGTCTTGATATTTCCGGATCTGGTCGTTGGCATAATCTGCCATTACATCGGTAAGCCGTTTGTATTCCGTATTGACCAGATCATAGGTCTGCTCCTCCCAGAGTTTCTCCGGAAGCGTATTGTAAATCCACTCTCTCTGAAAATGTTTGTCGTTGTTAAAAAAGACACCCCTGAAAAGGGCGAAGTCCACGATTCCGGCCACACCCAGCAGGCAAAACAGCACGTCGGCAACGATTGTCCAGGTTTTCTGCTTTTTAGGATCTTTTACAAATTTACGGATCAGGAAAGTCGCCAGCATGGAAAAGGAGAATGCCAGCAGAATGAGAATAATGATGGTAAACATGGTAAATGGATATACTTGAATGGTTCGTATCTTCCTACTCAGGTAAAGGTATCGTTTCTGAGTGAAAGACTAAGGTCCATTCAAGGTCCATTTGTGCCGCAGGCGTTACCCCCAGACTTCGCGGGCGACTTCCTGGACCAGGCGGAGCTTGGCCCACTGGTCTTCTTCGGTCAGTTTGTTGCCGATCTCGCAGGAGGCGAAACCGCACTGCGGACTCAGGCAGAGCCGGTCCAGCGGCAGGTACTTCGCCGCCTGGCGGATGCGGTCGGCGACGATGCTCTTGAACTCCAGTTTCGGGGACTTGGTCGTGATCAGGCCGAGCACCACCATCTTGTCGCCCGTCACGTGCGCGAGCGGCTCGAACCCGCCGGAACGCTCGTCGTCGAATTCCAGGAAATAGGCATTGACGTTCTCTTTCTCAAAGAGATACGCAGCCACTTTGTCATATGCACCCCGGTTCGCGTAGGTCGAATGGTAGTTGCCCCGGCAGACGTGCGTATTGATGAACAGGTCCGCCGGCTTGCCTTCGATCACCCGGTTGTTGAGGTCCAGATGGGTCTGTTTCACCCGCTCCAGCCCGGCCTCGTCCGTCCCGAAGAACTGCGTCGCGATCGGATCCACGAGCATGCCCCAGGTGCAGTCGTCCAGCTGGAGCCGACGGCAGCCCGCGGCATATAGCTGGGCGATAAACGCCTTATAGACAGCGACCAAATCCTCGCACAGGGCGTCCCGGCTGGCGTAGAACTGCTTCGTATGGTCCCAGGCGAACGGCATCGCCATCTGGGCCATGAACTGGGCCGGTGCCGGGATGGTCAGTTTCGCTTCGGCCTCGGGGCCGGCCAGCGCACTGACGAACCGGAAATGTTCCACGAAAGGATGCTCCCCGGCCAGGCCGAGCCGGCCGGTCAGGAAGGTATCGTCGATCATCGCCTGCTCGCCGTGGAAGGGGAGTCCGGTCTTGGTCGGGGCATGGCCCACGCCTTCAAATCCCCACATGAAATCCAGGTGCCAGGCCTGACGGCGGAATTCCCCGTCGGTAACAACATGGAATCCAAGTTCTTTCTGCTTGGCGACGAGGGCGCGGATGGCCTCGTCTTCGACGGCTTTCAACGCTTCGGCGGAGAGCTCGCCGGCGGCGTGGCGGGCGCGGGCGTCCTTCAAGACTTGCGGACGGAGGAAACTGCCGACAAAGTCGGCGCGGAAGGCGGGTGTGTTCATAAGCTTCGTTCGTTTTTGTGGAATCATTCCGGATTTTACGGTTTGCCGGGAGCAAAAATAGCAAAAAAAACGTATATTTGTTGGAACGGATCAAAAAACGGAACCATGATTAAAGCACAATACTTAACCCTTCTGGCCCTGGCCGTCCTTTCCCTGCTGGCTTGCAGTCCCAAAAACGAGCCGGCCGCCAACCGGGCGGAACAGATTGTCGCCGCCCTGCATGATCCTGATTCTAAATACGTTGTCGTTGTCGCGCACCGCGGCGACTGGCGCAACTATCCGGAGAATTCCATCCCTGCCATTGAATCCGTCATCCGCATGGGGGTCGATGTCATGGAACTGGACCTCAAGATGACCAAAGACAGCGTCCTGGTGCTCCACCACGATCCGACGCTCGACCGCATGACCACCGGCCACGGCCGCATCAGCGACTATACCTACGACGAACTGCTGCAGTTCGACCTCAAGACCGCCCATGGCGCCGTCAAGCCCGGCCTCAAGGTCCCGACCCTCCGCCAGGCGCTCGAAGTCTGCAAGGACCGGATCGTCGTCAATGTCGACCAGGGCTATGACTACTACGATAAAGTCCTGGAAATCACCGAAGAACTCGGCGTGACCGACCAGATTCTCATCAAGAGCGGCCATCCGCTGGACGTCGTCGAGGCCAAGATGGCCGAGCACCCGTACAACCTGATGTACATGCCGGTGGTGACCGTCGCCGCGCCGGACAAGATGACCGTTTTCCATGACTACATCGCCCCTGACGAGCCGCAGCTTGCCTATGAGCTTTGCTTCGACCGCCTTGACGACAACGTCCGCTCAGCCGCGGCCGAAGTCCTCGCCGACGGCTCCAAACTCTGGGTCAACACCATCTGGGGCTCGCTCTGCGGCGGCTACGAAGACGACCTGGCCTTCGAAAGCGGCGATCCCGAAAAAGCCTACGGACCCATCCTCGGACTGGGCACCTCGATCATCCAGACCGACCGGCCCGAACTCCTGATCCATTACCTCGAACAGAAAGGAAGAAGAAACATATGAAAAAGATCCTCACCATCGCGGCAGCACTGATGCTGGCCGCCTGCGGTTCCAAGACCGTGCAAATGCCCTCCGACGCCCTTTCCCTGCGCAGTCCGGACGGAAAACTCGAACTGAAGTTCGCATTGTGTGGCGGAGTGCCGATGTATACCCTCGACCGCGCCGGACAGGCCGTCGTCCTGCCTTCCCGCATGGGATTCGAGCTGTATGAAGGCGGCGCCGACCTGACGGACGGATTCACGCTGACGGGCTCCGAGTACAACTCCTTCGACGAGACCTGGGAACCGGTCTGGGGCGAAGAGGCGCAGATCCGCAACCACTACAACGAAATGCTGGTCACCCTCGAACGCAAACCGGTCGGCGACCCGGGCAACCAATACGGCAAGGGCGAAGTCATGAAGGTGCGTTTCCGCCTGTATGACGACGGCCTCGGTTTCCGCTATGAATTCCCGTTGGAAAACAGCCTGACCTATTTTATGATCAAGGACGAGGTTACGGAATTCGCCATGACCGGCGACCATACCGCCTGGTGGATCCCCGGCGACTATTCCACCCAGGAATTTACCCCGACCGAATCCAAGCTCTCCCAGGTCCGCCAGCTCTCCGGCAAACCCCGCCTGAACGGCGGCTGGCCCAACACCGGCATCTCCCCGACGGCCGTCCAGACCGCCCTGCAGATGAAGACCGCCGAAGGCCTCTACATCAATATCCATGAAGCCGCCGTGCTCGACTACCCGACCACGAGCCTGGACATGGACGACCGCAACTTCGTCTTCCGCACCGCCCTGACCCCGGACGCCGAAGGCGTGAAAGGCCGGATGCAGGCCCCTTGCAAGACCCCTTGGCGCTCCGTCATGGTCTGCGAAAAAGCCACCGACGTGCTGGCTTCCCGCCTGATCCTCAACCTCAATGACCCTTGCGCCCTGGACGACGTTTCCTGGATCCACCCGGTCAAATACATGGGTGTCTGGTGGGAAATGATCACCGGCAAGAGCCAGTGGTCCTATACCAATGACTATCCGTCCGTCCAGCTGGGCGTCACGGACTATGCCCATTCCACCCCGCACGGCAAGCACGGCGCCAACAACGAGAATGTCCGCCGTTACATCGACTTCGCCTCCGAGAACGGCTTCGACGGCCTGCTGATCGAAGGCTGGAACGAAGGCTGGGAAGACTGGTACGGCAAGCAGAAAGACTACGTCTTCGACTTCATTACCCCGTATCCGGACTTCGACCTGCCGGCCCTTAACGCCTATGCCCACAGCAAGGGCATGCGCCTGATCATGCACCATGAAAGTTCCTCTTCCACCGTCAATTATGAGCGCTGGATGGAGCAGGCCTACGACCTCATGGACCAGTACGGCTACAACGCCGTCAAGAGCGGCTACGTCGGCAAGATCATCCCGTACGGCGAGTACCACTACAGCCAGCCGATCATCAACCATTACCACTATGCCATCGTCGAGGCGGCCAAGCACCACATCATGGTCAACGCCCATGAGGCTGTCCGCCCGACCGGCCTGTGCCGCACCTGGCCGAACATGATCGGCAATGAAAGCGCCATGGGCACCGAGTTCCGCGGCACCATCCAGCCGGGTCATACGACCATCTTCCCGTTCACCCGCCTGCAGGGCGGTCCGATGGACTACACCCCGGGCATCTTCGAGACCGACATGTCCGTCACTGCGCCCGGCACCACCGGCAAGATGAACCACACCCTCTGCAACCAGCTCGGTCTCTACGTGACCTTCTACAGCCCGCTGCAGATGGCCGCCGACCTGCCGGAGAACTACGCCCGCTTCATGGACGCCTTCCAGTTCATCAAGGACGTCGCCGTCGACTGGGACAAGTCCGTCTACATCGATGCCGAACCGGGTGCCTACATCATTACGGCCCGCCATCCGAAACTCGAGACCCTGAACAAGGCCGCCGAGAGCACGGCTACCCTGGCGGATGCCCGCAAGGACATGATTACCAGCGCCGCACGCTTTGTCTACGGCCTGCCGGAGGGTGCTACCTCCCGCGACCTGGCCAAGGCCCAGCCGCATGACGTCTGGTACGTGGGCGGCATCACCGACGAGAACGCCCGCGAAGTGGCGGTGAAACTTGACTTCCTGCAGCCCGGCGTCTCTTACGAAGCCACCATCTACGCCGATGCGGCGGATGCAGATTACGAGACCAATCCCCAGGCTTATACCATTAGCAAGCAGACGGTTACCTCCGAGACGACGCTGAACCTGCGGATGGCGCGCGCCGGCGGTTTCGCCGTCTCGCTGCGGTCCCTGTAACATATGAAGATCCGATTGATTTTTGCGGCGGCCCTGTTGGCCGCCGCTTGCAGTCCCGGTTTCGAGGTCTATGATCTCCGGTGCGAAGGCCTGGCCGAACCCTTGGCCATCGACAGTACCCAGCCGCATTTCAGCTGGAAAATCCGCTCTGGTCATGCGATGGAACAGGGCGCCTGGCAGATCCAGGCGGCCTCTACTTTGGCAGGACTGAAAGATCCCGATTTGTGGGACAGCGGCCGGCAGGCTTCTGTGGACCAGGTCATGGTGCCGTGGGCCGGCCGTGCGCTGGCTTCCCGGGAACAGGGCTGGTGGCGGGTCCGTGTCTGGGACGCCGCCGGGAAGGTCTCGAAATGGAGCCGCCCGCAGCGTTTCGGCGTCGGTGTCCTAGACTCCCTGCAGGGTAGCTATATCGGCGCCGTTCCGGGCGAGGGCCGCTCGCCACTGCTGCGCAAGGTCTTCTCCCTGGACCACAAGGGTACGGCGTTTCTGCATATCAATTCCCTGGGTTACCACGAGGCCTGGCTCAACGGTGAAAAAGTCTCCGACGCCGTCCTCTCTCCGGCTGTTTCCCAGTTGGATAAGCGCTCGTTGATCGTTACTTACGATGTGACGGCCCTGCTGAAAAAAGGCGAAAACGAACTGGTGTTTCAGGCCGCGACGGGCTGGTACAAACCCACTACCTTCGGGGCGGAATACGCCGGACCACTGGTACGGGCGGAACTGGACCTCGACGGCCAGCCGGTGGTCTGTACGGATGGTTCCTGGGAAGGTGCCTGGAGCGGCTACCGGGACCTGGGCGACTGGACGCCGAACCGCTTCGAAGGGGAGGCCCTGGATGCCCGGGCGATCGGGCACCCTGAATGGGGCCCGGTGGACGTCGTCGCCGTGAACGGCATGAAGACCTCACCACAGGCCTGCGAGCCGACCGTCGTCGTCGAAACCGTCTTGCCGGAAAGCGTCGAGCCGGATGGTGAGGGACGCTGGATCCTGGATTTCGGCCGGGTGCTGAACGGTATGCTGGACATCACGCTGCCCGCGCTACCGGCGGGGCAGGCGGTGACCGCCTCCTTCAGCGATTTCCGTAACGAAGACGGCTCCTTCAACATTGGCAGCCGGAATGAATACATTGCCGACGGGACGGCTTTCCGTTTCGTCAACCGCTTCAACCACCATGTTTTCCGCTATGTTGTGCTGGATAATTGCCCCGGCCGGCCTACGGAGGCCGAGGCCTTGCGGATTCGCACCGGCTATCAGCGGACCGCATCCTTCACTTCGGACGACGAGGAACTGAACCGGATTCACGACATGATTTCCTATACCCTGGACAACCTGACCTGGGGCGGCTACATGGTTGACTGCGGAAACATCGAGCGCCTCGGCTATGGCGGCGACGGCAATGCCTCGACCCAGACCCTGCAGATCCTGGGCGACGTGGCCCCGCTCTACGCCAACTGGCTGCAAGCCTGGGTGGATGCCCAGCGCGAAGACGGTGGCCTTCCCCATACGGCCCCGAATCCCTACAAGGCCGGCGGCGGCCCTTATTGGTGCAGTTTCCTCGTCCAGGCTCCGTGGCGGACCTTCGTCAATTACGGCGACGCCCGGCTGGTGGAACGCTGCTATCCGGCCATGCTCCGCTGGCTGGACTATGTTGATGCATACATGGTGGACGGCCTGCTGAAAGAGTGGTCCACCCCGCCTTACCGCTGGTGGTACCTGGGCGACTGGGCGGCTCCGCAGGGCGTTGATGTCCAGGATCCTGCCTCGGTCGACCTGGTCAACAACTGCGCCATCGCCCAGTCCCTCCTGGACCTGGAACAGATGGCCCTCGTGCTCGGAAAGCCGGCCGATGCGGCGGCGTTCCGGGATCGGTACGAAGCATTGGCAGCCCGGATCCATGAAACCTTCTATCACCCGGAAACGGCCACCTATGCCTCCGGAAGCCAGATCGACCTGGCCTACCCGCTGCTGGTGGGCGTCGTCCCTTCCGACCGGAAGGCCGCTGTCGTCCAGGCCCTGAAAGACCGGACCGAAACCGTCTACGGCGGTCACCTGGCCACCGGACTGGTCGGCATCCCGGTCCTGACGGAATGGGCCGTGCAGGCCGGCGAATGCGACTGGTTCTACGGCCTGCTGAAACAGCATGGCTATCCGGGCTACCTGTACATGCTGGACAACGGCGGCACCGGCACCTGGGAGCACTGGGACGGCGAACGCAGCCGTCTGCACAACTGCTTCAACGGCATCGGAAGCTGGTTCTACCAGGCCCTCGGCGGCATCATCCCGCTGGAGCCCGGTTACCGGAAGGTGCTGATCCAGCCCCAGATCCCCGCTGGCGTGAACCGGGTGGAAGTGACCCAGGAGACCCCGTACGGACCACTGACGGTCAGACGCAATGGCGCCCACCTGGAAGTGGATATCCCGGTGGGCGTCACGGCCGTGATTAACGGTAAGGATTACTTACACCACTGGTCGAGCCAGTCGAAGTAGCTGCGGTGCCAGAAGAGGGCATTCTGCGGCTGCAGGATCCAGTGGTTCTCCTGCGGGAACACGATCAGTTTGGACGGAACGCCCATCATCTGGGCGGCGTTGAACGCGGCCATGCCCTGGTCGTACGGGATGCGGTAGTCCATCATGCCGTGGATGCACAGGATCGGTGTGTGCCACTTGGTTACGTTCGCGGCGGGGGAGTTGGCGTAGTGCCGCTGCGCCTTGGCCGCGCTGCTCCACGGGGAGCCCGCCTGCTGCAGGCCGCCGAAGGTCACGCCGTCGCCGGCAGGACCGGTCTGGCCCGGGGTGTAGGCATACGTAGACAGGCCGCCGTTGTCGAAGTTCGGGAACCACATCTCCTCGGTCTCGTAGTACATGTACTTCTCGTCGAAGATACCCGCATGGGCGATGAAGCAATCAAAGACATCGCCATGGATACCCGCCATGTAATAGGTTGAGAATCCGCCGTAGGAGGCGCCGCAGCCGGCGAGTTTGCCGATGTACGGCTCCGCCTTGATCATCTTGGCGGCGCTCAGGTAGTCCTGCATGTTGAGGCCGATGTAGTCACCGGAGATCTGCTCGCACCATTCCTGGCCGAAGGCGGTGGTACCGCGGCGGTTCGGGAGCACGACG
>ONQC01000053.1 GCA_900319855.1 uncultured Bacteroidales bacterium | reverse complement strand
AGACTTCGCTCGACCTGGAGAACCGCATCGATGCTCTTCGCACGAAACTGCGGAACCAGAATACCGTCGACGTCGACGAGGGCGTCTACAGCTTTGCGGTCGGTACGATTTTCACCGACCTTGTCCGCGAATGCGAGAAATGCGGCGATTATGTCATCAATGTCGTCGAGTCCAAGATGGGCAAGCGCGACAATACGCCTGAATCCGGCAATCTCCAGATCGATGTCACCAGGAAGGAGGCCTTCATCGACGGGGATGTGCTCGACCTTACGAAGACGGAGTTCGAACTACTCAGCCTCCTGGCATCGAATCCGGGCCGCATTTTCTCCCGCGCCGAGTTGTTGGAACTGGTCTGGCCGAAAGACTCCGCTGCCGGCGAACGGGATGTCGATGCCTGCATCCGCCGGGTCCGGATCACGCTGGGGAACCTGGCGGACCGCATCCGTTCCGATGGTGGATACGGTTATTATTATGATTATGACTGATTTCCGATGAAGACGACTGCAAGAATCGGCCTGCTGATGCTCGCCCTGCTGTCTTTTTTCTCCTGCAAGGCGTATACGGACCTGTCGGTCGATGCTTTCGGGAAGATGCTTTCCGACGACACCTCCGTCCAACTCGTCGATGTTCGGACGGCGGAGGAATTCGCGGAGGGGCATATCGCCCGGGCCGCCCTGCTTGACTGGAAGGGCGAGGGGTTCCTCGACAAAGCCCGTGCGCTCCTGGATCCGTCCCGTCCCGTGCTGGTCTACTGCCGCAGCGGACGCCGGAGTGCGGAGGCGGCGAAGGCATTGTCAAAGGCTTCGTTCCGGGTTTTCAACCTCCGGGGTGGTTACCTCGCCTGGACCGGTGCCGGATGCCCGGTCACCCGCTACGAAGTGGAGCGCTTCCTGACTCCGGGCGGGCACCCCGTAGACATCACCCTCATCAAGCATGGCAGCCTCGCCATCTCCTGCATGGGGCTTTCCATCCAGGTTGACCCTGTCGAGGAATTCGGCAAGCATACCGACTATGCGTCGGAATTCCCGAAGGCGGATCTCATCCTGGTGACGCACGAGCATCCGGACCATCTGGAAGCGAAGACGATCGAAGTCCTTTCCGGGGAGCACACGCGTCTGCTGCTGAACGCCACGTCCGCGGGAATCCTCGGCAGGGGAGAGGTCCTTGCCAACGGCGACAGCCTGACCCTTTCCGAAGGCATCGCCCTGAAAGCCGTTCCGGCGTACAACACGACACCCGGGCGCGAGCGATTCCATCCCAAAGGGAACGGAAACGGCTATGTGCTGACCATCGACGGGCTGCGCATCTACATTGCCGGTGACACGGAGGATATTCCGGAAATGGCTGACCTGAAGGCGATTGACGTGGCTTTCCTGCCGGTCAACCAACCTTTCACGATGACGGTCGACCAGTGTGTCGCCGCCGTCGGCCGATTCGCTCCCAAGGTGCTCATCCCTTACCACTTCAGCCAGACCGACCTGAGCGGGCTTCCCGGGCGGCTTCCGCAGACGGATGTCCGTCTCCGCCAGATGCAGTAATCTTTCCTGCAGCGCGGGTCATGCCCCATCTCGGAGAAATCATTTCGCTCGTCGTGGCTGTCCTCTGGACGGCGACGGCGTTGTTTTCGGACGAGGCGAGCCGGCGGATCGGCTCCCTGTCGGCGAACGTGGTCCGGCTCTCCCTGGCATCGGTCTTTCTCGGACTCCTGCTCTGGGTGACGCTCGGCCGGCCCTGGCCGGTGTTCGCCGATGGAAAGACCTGGCTGTGGCTTGCCCTTTCCGCCCTGGTGGGCTATGTGTTCGGAGACTGGTGCCTGTTCAACTGCTATCTCAGCATCGGCGCGCGTTTCGGACAGCTGTTCATGACGCTTGCCCCGCCCATCGCCGCCATCGCCGGCTGGATGCTGCTCGGCGAACGGCTCCGTCCGACGATCTGGCTCGCGATGGCCGTGACGCTCGGCGGTATCGCCCTTTCCATCCTCGGACGGGAGAGCGGTGAAAGGCGGCTGACGTTCACCCTCCCGTTCAAGGGCATCCTGCTGGGCCTTGGCGCCGGACTGGGGCAGGGTTTCGGCTTGGTCCTGAGCAAGATCGGATTGCAGCATTATTCTGCGGCCCTGCCCGTGGACGTTCCTTCCTCGATGGGGGCGATGCTTCCGTTCGCTTCCACGATGGTCCGCGCCCTGGTCGGGGCGGCGGGTTTCCTGCTGCTGATGGTCATCCGCCGGGAGGTCCCCCTCCTGCGTGCGGCCGTCCACGACCGGAAGGGCATGTCCTATGCGCTTGGCATGACCCTGTTCGGCCCCGTTCTCGGCGTTTCCCTGTCGTTGATGGCCGTCCAGTACACCGATGCCGGCATCGCCTCGACGCTGATGGCCCTGACGCCCATCCTGATCCTGCTTCCTTCCGCCCTGCTCTATCGGCAGCGGATCCGCCCGAAAGAATGGATCGGCGCATGGGTCAGCATACTCGGGGTGGCGCTGTTTTTCCTGCTCTGACGGTAGAAATGCATTGCAGGATTGTAGAATAATGCATAAATTTGTCGCCCGTTACCGTTCTTCAACGTAAAGCGTATGCAAGGAATCTGGACCGTGGTCATGCTGGTCTTTTCGAACATTTTCATGACCTTTGCCTGGTATGGGCATCTCAAACTCAATGAAATGAAGATTTCGACCGGCTGGCCGTTGATCCTCGTCATCCTTTTTTCCTGGGGCATCGCCTTCTTCGAATATTGTCTTACCGTACCTGCCAACCGGATCGGCTTCGCCGGCAACGGCGGCCCTTTCAGCCTGCTGCAACTGAAGGTGATCCAGGAAGTGATTTCGCTGACCGTGTTCACCTGCATCGTCATGTTCGTGTTCCGAGGAGAGTCCATCCACTGGAACCACATCGCAGCCTTCGCATGCCTGGTGCTGGCTGTTTTCTTCGTTTTCTTGAAATAAATTCAATCAAATAGGATTCTTAAAATGAAAAAGCTACTCTTGCTTGCCGCTGCGCTTCTTGTCGCCGGCCCTGTCTTCGCCCAGCCTTCCAAGGATGGAGACACCGTTATTGCCTCTTCCGAAGA
>ONQC01000024.1 GCA_900319855.1 uncultured Bacteroidales bacterium | reverse complement strand
GATGCGGAGGTACGAGCCGTCCTCGATGTAACGGTCGCTCAGGCGGCTGTTCTCATTCGGGTCGCCGGTAGTGGCACGCGGGAGCTTGGCACCCGGATTGGCGATGCGGACGTTGTGGACATCCTCATACCAGTTCCAAATGCCATCGGTGCCATCATAGACGACAGCGGCATCGATGGGCTCGAGCTTGGTGCGCTCCAGCACGGCAGCCGGCTGGTTGGCCCAGGCGGACTTCATGTTGCCGGTACGCATGCTCAGGTAGTTGAGGACCTTGTTGCCGTAGGAACCGTTGATGAAGATGCTCAGGTCCCAGTTCTTGTAACGGAAGGTATTCGTCCAGCCGAAGGTGAATTTCGGCATCGGGGAACCGATGTTGGTACGGTCGGATTCGGTGATGTAACCGTCGTCGTTCAGGTCCTTGAACCGGATGTCGCCGATCCACGGGGTGCTGTACTGGCTGAAGGAAACACCGTCGGCCGGATAGTTGGTCGTCTTCGGAGCCGCGACCAGTTCATCGTAAGAGGAAATGATGCCGTCGGTGACATAGCCGTAGAAGCTGAAGAGCGGCTCACCGATGTTGGAGGAGCTCACGATGTCGTTCCACTGGCCGTTACCCGTGATGGCGGCGGAAGCGGTGCCGGACAGGGCGACCAGTTTGTTGCGGTTGATGGAGACCTGCGCCTCGCTGCCCCATTCGAAATTCTTGGTCACGATGGGATGCACGCCGAGGGTGAATTCCCAACCGGTGTTCTGGATCTTGCCGTAGTTGCCGTACGGAGCGGCCAAGGCGGAAGAAGCGTTGCCGGAGGTACCCATGTAGGTCGGCATCTGCAGCGGCATGAGCATGTCGTTGGAACGCTTGTCATACCATTCGCCCGTGAAGGTGACGCGGCCCTGCCAGAGGGTCAGGTCGAGACCGACGTTGACCTGCTCCTGCTTCTCCCACTGGATGTCCAGGTTCGGAATGTTGGCCTGGCGGTAGCCGGTACCGAGGCCGGTGGCGACCTTGATCATGGAAGCGCCCCATTTGTAACCGCCGATGGAGGAGTTGCCGGTCTGGCCCCAGCCGATACGGAGCTTACCGTCGGTCAGCACGTTCTTGGCAGCCTCCGGGAAGAAAGGTTCGTTGGTGAAACGCCAGGCAAGGGCGAAGGAGTGGAACGGGGCCCAGCGCTTGTTGGGACCGAAGTTGGAGGAACCGTCATAGCGGAAGGTATAGGTACCGATGTAACGGTTGTCGTAGTTGTAGGTCTCGCGGGTGAAGAAGGAAGCCATCGCGCTGCTGCCGAAACCGTAGCCGATGGTCGGGGTGCCGGTACCGAGGTACGGGTTCTCGACGTCGTTGGACGGAAGGGCCGTATTGTAGACCGACATGTAATCGTACTTGCTTTCCCAGGCCTCCTGGCCGACCATGGCGGTCATGCTGTGCTTGCCGATGGTCTTGTTCCAGGTTACGTAGTTCTTCAGCTGCCAGAACAGGGAGCTGTTCTTCTGGTTGCGGATCTCGTTGGCCGCACGCTGGTAGGAACCGAGGCTGACGGACGGGTTGAAGGTCTCCGCATCGGAGGAACTGATATCGTAACCGAGCTCGGCATGCCAGACGAAGTCCTTGAGGAAGGTGATGTCGGAGAAGATGTTGCCCTGGAGCTTCTGGCGCTTGAGGAGGATCTTCTCGAGCATGGCCATGGCGACCGGGTTGACGATGGAGTACTTGTCCATCTGGATGTGGTAGTAGTTGCCGTCCTGGTCGTAGATCGGGGCGCTCGGCAGGGAGGTCAGGGTGTAGTTGATGATACCCTCGTCCGAGTCGGCGAGCTTCATGTTCTCATCCGTGGAGGAATAGGTGGCGCTCAGGCCGATCTTCCACCAGTCCTTGAGGTTGGCGTCGAGGTTGGCGCGGACCGAGAAACGCTGGAATTCGGAACCGATGATGGTACCCTGCTGGTCCATCCAGGAACCGGAGACGTAGTACTGGATCTTGTCACCGCCGCCCTGGGCGCTGATCTGGTGCTGGTGCTGGAGGGCCGTCCGGAAGATGGCATCCTGCCAGTTGGTACCCTTGCCGAGGATGGAGGGATCGCTGTACTTTTCGTTCTCACCCACCATGCCGACGGACTTGAGGTCATTGTAGTACTCGGCGAACTCACGCAGGTTCAGCAGTTCGATGCGGCGGGTCTGGCGCTGCACGGCGAACATGCCGTCATAGGTGAATTTCGCGTCGCCGCTCCGGCCACGCTTGGTGGTAATGAGGATAACGCCGTTCGCACCCTGGGCACCGTAGATCGCCGTCGCGGAAGCATCCTTGAGGATTTCCATGCTGACGATATCGGACGGGTTGATGGTGGACAGCGGGGAAACCGTGGAAACGGCACCGTTGCCGAGGGCATCGCCCAGACCGAAGTCGGCACCGCTCTGGCCGCCGCCCTGCATGATGACGCCATCAACGACGTACAGCGGTTCGGCGTTGGCGTTGATGGTCGCCTGGCCACGGACGCGGATCGAGGAGGAAGAACCCGGAGCACCCGAGGTCTGGACCGCCTGGACACCGGCCGCACGGCCCTGGAGGGACTGGTCGATGTTGGTGATGATGGAGCCCTTGATGGCGTCTTCCTTCATGGAGACGGAAGCGCCGGCCAGGTCGCTCTTCTTCATGGTACCGTAACCGACGACGACAACCTCGTCGAGCAGTTCGGTGTCCTCAAGGAGAAGGACGTTGATCACGGTCTGGTTACCGACCACAATCTCTTGCTCCTTGTAGCCGATCGAGGAGAACACCAGCGTGGCTCCCGGCCGCACCGTGATCTCATACTTACCATCGAGATCGGCAATCGCACCGTTGGTCGTGCCTTTCTCAATGACGCTGGCGCCGATGACACCATAGCCCGTGTTGTCGGTAATCGTACCGGTCACACGGGTCTGCGCCATCAGCGACGCTGCTCCTGCAAGGAGCATCAGCAAACATGCAAATAGCTTTCTTTTCATGCTACTGAGTTTTGTTGTTAATATTATAGGTTAATAATTAATTGATATACGGTTTGAAGAATTCGTTGCGGGCCTCCCACCATCCGGCTTCATCCTCGACATGATGTCCGGAGAAGGGGAAGCAGATCCACTGCTTCGGGGTCCGGATCATGTTGAAACCGGCGAAATTGGTATGCGGCGGGCAGACCGGGTCCTGCAGGCCGAAGCCCATCAGGACGGGGCACTCGATCCGGTCCGTAAAATTCTTGACATCGAAATAACTGAGCGTCCGATAGAGGTCTTCATCGGCGATACCTGCGGCTTTCGCGGCCGGCAGGATTTCATTGCCGGGCCATTCCGCAACCTGGAAATAATCCGGAAAATCGGACAGGAAAGGCACGAAGGGTGCAATGGCCTTCAGCCGGTGGTCCAGGGATGCGGCCACCAGGGTGAAAGCGCCGCCCTGGCTACCGCCTTCCGCCACAATCCGCTCCGGATCGACCTGCGGCAGGGAGGCCACGAAATCAATGGCCCTCACACAATCCAGGAAAGCACCTCTATAATAATAGTTCTCCTTGCTGTCCAGACCCTGACGGACCCAGCCCTGACCGGGCGTACGGTTCAGGCCCTGGTCGCGAACGCTGAGTGTGAAGTCGACCAGATCCGGCTCTGAGGACGGATCCGGATACCAGACATCCGCCCCGTAACCCATGTAGGAAATCTTGGCCGGGAAACGCCCCGGCTTATTGGGAATCAGCACGATACCGGAAATCTCATTGCCGCCGAACGACAGCATGTCGACCCGGAACATCGTCCGCGCCTCGCTGCTGTGCTCCGGCAGCCGGGTCATCTTCGCCCGCATCGGAACGCTCGCCAGCTGTTTCAGGTTATCGGCCCAGAAGGCATCGAAATCCGGCTGCTTGTCCTGCGGGGAAACGATCTGTTCCGGCTCACAGCCGATGTTGAAGCTATAATCTTGAAGGTTTGAATTCGCCAAGCCCAGACTTACACGGTAGAAACCGGGCTCCAGGGCCAGGGGGATATACAGGGTATCGGCGCCCTTGCGGAGGTCCGCCGTCACGGTCTTCGTGCAGAAGGGTTCGCCCTTGTCCGTCACGACCGTGGCCTGCACATCGGTCTTGCCGCGGAATCCGTTCATCGGCCGTACCACGACCTTGAGCGGTTTCTGTTCTTCGGCAGTGAACATCCAGTTGTCGACGGGCTCCGATTCGGCGAAGGCTTTTGCCGCCAGTTTTCCCGTAGCCTCCGCGATGACGACCAAGGTAGAGGCGTCATCGGCGAACACGGAATTCAGTCCCTGGGCTTCCTGGGCCGGGTCTCCGGCATAGTCGTCACCGGGCTGCCACTGCTCATGGCGCGGCTGGGCAAGTCCGCCCCAGCCCCAGAAGTTGGCGCCGGCCAGGCGGCCGTGCGCATGCGCGGAAGCGATGACCTGGTTGAATACGAAACCGTAATACCGGTCGCGGCCGGTGGTCGGGGTTCCCTTGGCGAAGCGGAAATCGTCGCGCGGGAATCCGAACTCCTCGATGACCAGGGGCTTGCCCAGTTTTTCCGCCACGGCGACATGTTCGTCTATATACTGCTTCGTCTTCGCTTCGGCGTTGTCGATTCCCCACTGCGGGCCGTCCTGGCTGACCCAGCTCCAGTTGTAGGGCCAGATATGGGCCGTCAGGTAATCGATGTCCGCGCTCGCGTGGATGCGTTCATAGAGGTCCATGTTGTTCTCGCAGCCCCAGGAGCCTTCGCTGCCGACGGAGACCAGGTGGTTCGGATCGGCCTGCTTGATGATGCGGGCAGCCCGGTGCAGCCAGTCGACGAAGGCATCCTGCACGGCGGGGTCCCCGGAGAAGCAGCGCGGCTCATTGCCGATCTGCCAGGAGAAAATCGCCGGATCCTCGCTATAAGGCTTGCCAGTCAGGGTGTTGACCCGGGAGACCACGGTCTGCAGGTGCTGCTCGAACAAGGCCTGTGCTTTCGCATTGGTGGAATACTGCGCCATCTGTTCCATGAAAGGGACATAGCCGGACTCGGCAGGAATGAGCGCCTTTCCGGCACCGGCCCACTCGAGGTACATCCCGTAGCCGCCGCTCCATTCCCAGGAGTTGTTGACATACAGGACGGCCTTCATGTCCCGCTTGCCCATCTCCACGAGGAGGTAGTCCAGCCCCTTGAAAATCGTATCATTGTATACGCCCGGCTCCGGCTGGAGGGTCGGTTCGACGCGGGTCGGCACCCCTTCGGGACCGTCCGCACCGACCAGGATGCGCAGGTTGTCCAGTCCGAGGGCATGGAGGGAGTCCAGTTCGCGGGACAACCGCGCACGGTCACCGCCCCGGCCTTCGGAAGCCAGGATGGCGCCATACCAGAAATTGGTTCCGACATAGTACTGCGCCTGTCCGTCCTTTTGGAACGAACCGTTTTCAACCTTGACGATGCCGTTATGGTTTCCACGGGAACAGCAGACGGCGCACAGCGCCAGTCCGCACAGGGCAAAAGCTTTCAGGAAAGAATTCATTACGTGGTCAGTAAATCGTTTCATCCGACAAAGTATCGGATGATGCAAAATTACTGACTCTTTACAACCGGAACAAATACAATACTATCGAAAACCGATAGGATTTTGACCTGCTTTTATACAAAGACCCGGTTCTTCTTGAACAGGGTGCGGAAATCGCGGGGCGTATAGCCGCGCTTGGCCTTGAAGATCCGGTTGAAATTGGACAGGTTGTTGAACCCGCACTGCCAGCAGATCTCGGAAATGGGCGCCGTCGTATCGACCAGCAAACGAGCGGCATTGCCCAGACGGATGTCAATCAGGTAATCCATGACCGTGCGCCCCGTATGGGTCTTGAAGAAACGGCAGAAGGCCGACGTCGACATACCGGCGATGGAAGAGAGGTCGTCCAGCCGGACTTCCTCATTGTAATGTTCGCTGATATACTGCTTGACCTTGTTGATCCGGCGGCTTTCCACATCCCCTTCCACCTTGGCGAAGGCACTGCTCGCCAGGACCCGGGAATCCTCCGCCAGGGAGAGTTCATTGAGGATCTTCAGGAAGCACAGGAACTGTTCAAACCGCTCAGTCTGAGAGGCTAAGATATCCAGCATCGAATAGACCTTCATGATGGTCTTCAGCGAAAAGGTCAAGCCGTGTTCCGCCCTGGCGAGCATCTTCCGGATGCTGGAGAACTGGTTCTTGCCGAGCAGCTCCGGAGAGAAGAGTTCCGGCGCGAACTGGATGGTGATTTCCCGCACGTCCGGATACGTGCAGCTCCCCTGCTCCCAGGCGTGGACCAGGGACTCGCCGGCCACCAGGGTCAGCTCGTAGTCGCCGATCTCTTCGACGCTGTCGCCCACGACGCGGCGGACGCCGCGGCCGTTCTCGATGAAATTAAGTTCGTAGTCCCGGTGCCGGTGCAGCGGGAACAGGAATTCCGACTTGTGGCGTTCTACGATATAGAAACAATCTTTCTCCGAAAGGGGCGTAATCTCGGTCAAAAGGCTTGACATAAGGCGAATCGTTTTAGCAAAGATAGCAGAAATATGTCAAAATTGTATCATTTCACATAAAAATACCTTTTATTTCCGGGAAAATACATACCTTTGCGTACCATGATCAACAGCGACGAAACCTACATGCGGGAAGCCCTGCGCGAGGCACGCCTGGCCCTGGACGAGGGAGAGATTCCCATCGGAGCGGTCATCGCCTGCCGCGGCCGCATCATCGGCAAGGGACACAACATGACCGAACGGCTGCATGACCCCACGGCCCATGCCGAGATGATCGCCATCACGGCCGCCACCGAGGCCATGGGCGGGAAATACCTTCCCGAATGTACCCTCTATGTCACCGTCGAACCCTGCCCGATGTGTGCCGGCGCCCTCAACTGGGCCCAGATCGGCCGCATCGTCTACGGAGCCATCGACCCCAAACGCGGCTCCTCGCTCTTCTCCCCTTCCCTCCACCACCCGAAGACGGCCGTCGAAGGCGGGGTGCTCGGCGAAGAATGCAGCGCCCTGATCAGGGACTTTTTCCGGGATAAAAGATAAACGGACATGATAGGAAACGACTTCACCATCCTTTCTGACACCCTGCAGGACGGGGTCCGTCACATCACCGCCCAGCCCAGTGCCCTGGTCTGCTCCCAGCAGATCGACTTCGACCTGGATGCTGAAGGCAAGATCCACAATCTCAAGTATATCCGCGGCTGCAACGGCAACCTCAAAGCCATCGGCCGCCTCCTCGAAGGCATGGACGCCACCCAGGCCGCCGACACCCTCGCCGGCGTCGACTGCAAAGAGCGTGGCACCTCCTGCACCGACCAGCTCTCCCGCATCCTCCGCAGCCTCTGAAAAGCTAGCGGATGACGAGGCGCTCGATGCGGCGCGGGACGGAGGTGAGGATTTCGTAAGGGATGGTTCCGAGGATATCGGCGAGTTCGCTGACCGTGGGATCGTCGCCGAAGATGGTGACAGTGTCGCCGACATGGACATCCAGGCCCGTGACATCCAGCATGCACATATCCATGCAGATATTGCCGATGGTCGGCGCCCGGTGACCGTTCACCGAGAAAGATGCGTGACCGCGGCCGAGGTGACGGTCGATGCCGTCCGCATAGCCTACAGGAATCGTAGCAATCGTCGTTCCCTCCGGTGCGATATGACCGTACCTGCCATAGCCGATGGTCCCGTCTTCTGGATGCAAGGTTTTCACTTGCAGCACTTTACACTTAAGTGACGCCACAGCGCGAAGTTTTACGTCCGGCAGGGCGCTGATGCCGTAGATACCAATGCCCAGGCGGACCATGTCGAACTGGTATTGCGGGAACCGCTCGATACCAGCCGAATTCAGGATATGGTACATCGGCTTATAGCCCAGGGAGGCCGTCAGGGAATCCGCATTTTCTTTGAACATCCGGATCTGTCCAAGCGTGAAGGCATCCTCCTGCGGATCCTCCGCAACGGCCAGATGCGAATAGACGGACTGGACCCGGACATAAGGACAGTCTTTCAGGAAATCCATCAGGGCCGGGAGCTCGTCCGTCATGAAACCGAGCCGGTGCATGCCGGTATCCAGCTTGATATGGACCGGATAGTCCCGCATACCCCTGGCTTCCAATTCCTTGCAGAAGGCCTTCAAGGAAAACAGGTTCGGGATACCGGGCTCCAGGCGGTTCTCTATGATCTCCGGGAAGAAATCCGTGCCGGCCGTCAGCACCAGGATCGGGAGGCTGATACCGGCCTGCCGGAGTTCCATTCCCTCCACCGGATAGGCCACGGCCAGGTAATTGGCACCGGCCTGCTGCATCATGGCCGCGAATTCCACGGCGCCATGGCCATAGGCATTCGCCTTGACCAGCACCAGCAGTTTCGTGGAAGGCTCCAGCAACCCGCGGAAATACCGGTAGTTAAACTGGCATCCCTTCAGGTCTAGTTCCAATCTCGAAAAATCGTCTTCGCGGTACATGTGCTTTCAAAAAACCGGGTACAAAAATACCAAAAAATCAGAGAATACTGACAGAATTTCCTATTTTTGTAAACGGCGTGCATTTTGCACGGATCCGCTCAAAAACTGATTCGCATGAACATTTGGATTATCATGATCGCTGTGATGGTGGCCAGTTTCATCGTCCAGCAGACCCTGCAAAGCCGGTTTACGAAATACTCCAAGGTATCCCTGCCTTCCGGCCTGTCCGGCGCCGAGGTCGCCGAGAAGATGTTGCGTGAAAACGGCATCCACGATGTCCAGGTCACCTGCATCGAAGGCCGCCTGACCGACCATTACAACCCCCAGACCAAGACCGTCAACCTCAGTCGCGAAGTCTATACCGGCCGCAGCGTCGCGGCCGCGGCCGTCGCCGCCCATGAGTGCGGTCACGTCCTGCAGCATGCCCAGGGCTACCTTCCGCTCAAGATGCGGTCTGCCCTCGTACCGGTCGTGACTTTTGCCAACAACCTGGTGCAGTGGGTCCTGCTCGCCGGTGTCATCTTCATCAACATCTTCCCGCACCTGATCTGGGCCGGCATCGCCCTGTTCGCCATGTCCACGCTCTTCAGCATCGTCACGCTCCCGGTGGAAGTGAATGCCAGCGCACGTGCGGTCGGCTGGCTCCAGAGCGCCGGCATCACCGACTCCACGACCAAGCCGCAGGCGGTCGACGCCCTGAAATGGGCCGCCTATACCTACTTCATCGCAGCCATCGGCTCCGTCGCGACCCTGATCTACTACATCAGCATCGCCAACCGCAGGTAGGTACACGTGTTTCCCGGGGTTGAGAAAGGTACTTGTACCCAACAGAAAAGCCCCGACGGAATCGGAGCTTTTCTGTTGAGGTACAGCGATTCGAACGCTGACTGAGGGAACCAAAATCCCTAGTGCTGCCATTACACCATACCTCAATTCGGACCGCAAATTTAGAGATATTTTTCAATACGACAAAATTATTCATTCCGCATGAACCACGCATACATCTTCCTGGCTGACGGGTTCGAAGAGACCGAAGCCCTCGCCACCCTGGACGTCCTTCGCAGAGGCGGCGTCCCCGCCGAACTGATTTCCGTCTCGGACCAGTTCCATGTCACCGGCTCCCACAACATGCAGATCATCGCTGACACGACCTTCAACATCTTCTGTGCAGAGGCGGAAGAACTCGATCCGAGCGACGCCCTGGTCTTCCCCGGGGGCATGCCCGGCACCAAGGTCCTTGCCGAAGACGAAGAACTGATGGACATGATGAAGGAGCACTACAAATGGGACGGCATCGTCGCGGCCATCTGCGCCGCTCCCGGCCTGGTCGCCTCCCAACTCGAAGGCCTGGAAGGCAAGAAGTTCACCTGCTACGACGGCTTTGAAGAGAAGATGCTGGCCAAAGGTGCCGTCTATGTCAAGGCACCGGTCGTGACCGACGGGAAACTGATCACCGGACGCAGCGCCGCCTACGCCATCGACTTCGGTCTCGCCATCCTCGAAAAGATGCGCGGACCGGAAAAAGCCGCCGAAGTCAAGGCAGCCTTACTCCTGTAGGCTCAAATATTTACGAGTGATGCGACCTTTCCGGTCTGTCTGAAGGATAAAGGGCAGGCTGGAAAGGTCGAATGTTTCCAGCAGTTTCTCCGCCAGGGAAGGATTCCCGCGCATCAGCGCGTCGACATCGACTAGGAATACCTTCATCCCGCCCGCCACGACAGCCGGGATGGCTGCCTTTTCCGCTTCGCACGTCCCGCAGCCCTCGGAATAGAAGAATACCGTCGCCGGGCCGCGCAGGCAACGCAGGTTCCGCTGCACAGCGCGTGTTCCCTTTGCCGTATACAGGATGCCGGGGACCCGCAAACGCGGCAGCTTGCTACCGAAAGGCGCCCGGTCCAGCAGATCCTTCATCAGACCGGCCAGCGACAGGACCTGCAGGCTGTCGTCCTGCGTCGTCCAGATTTCCGGCTTCCCCAGCACCAGGCTGTCCGCCACATAGCCCATTCCCGCTTTGTATCCTTCGCCGCGCTGTCCCGACAGGTACATCAGCAAGTCGCCGGTCATCTGCTTGTAAAACAAGGTATCCCGCTCGGCCAGCGCCCTGCCGGCCAGGTGGTCCGCCACCATCCGCACATCCTCCTCGGTCACGGAAGGTTCCAACGGGCCGAACACCTTTTCAAACAGGGCCTGGGAAGCCTCCGATCCATATTCCACCTTCGGCAGCAGGTTCCGAAGCAGTTTCAGCAATCCCTGGGTATCCAGGCCACGGCCGACGATGGTGCCATCCCGGTCCGCCACGAACATCCGCGGCGTCTGCAGCACGCCATAGAGCCGCTGGAAATCCGTATCCAGAGACGGGTCCCAAGCATGGACCATCCGAAGCGACGGCGCCTTGAAAGCCAGTTCCTCCGTGCGGAACCGCTCCCATTCCTGCGCCTTGTCGCCCACATAGAAAGCGATGAAATCCACCGGGAAATCCTCCTCGGCGAAAGACGCGCGCAGCAGCATCGTCTCCAGCTTGCACTTTGCGCAGTCGGTATCGTACAGGAAGATCACGCTGATCCGTCCTTCCGAAGGGACCCGCACCGGCGTGCCATCCGGCCGGGAGGCCGTCAGGACCGGGGCTTTCTCCCCCAACAGCGTCGACCGGTTGAACTCCGCATAGATACGGGCGTTCATCAGGTCTATCTCATTGGTAAAGTGCGCTTTGCCAGGGATGAACCAGGTGTCCGCCAGGTGGACGGCCACGCCTTCGTCCCCCATCAGGGACGATTGCATATAATGATCATAGATCCGGATGGCGACGTGGTCCCGGACCGCATCCGTGGTGCAGCTGCCGATCAGGAAATCGGCTTCCGCATTCTTGACGGCGACGCTCTCAGAGGCCAGCGATTGGAAAAATTCCTCCAGCTTGGCATCCAGGGCAGCCAGTTGGAGGGAATCAGGCGCCTGCGCCCGTCCGAAGCATGACAGGAGCAAAAAAGCCGCTATGAGCAGCAGCCTACGCATCGTGCTCCGGCAGGATCACGCCGTCGGGCAGGAAAAGCGAAGTATCGCCGCGGTGCTTGAGGATATCCCGCACGGCGGAGGAAGAGATATGGGCGAATTCCTGGGCCGTCGGAATGATGAGGGTCTCGATATCCGGGGCCAGGCGGCGGTTTGCATCCGCGATCGCCCGTTCATTTTCAAAATCCAGCATGTTGCGAACACCCCGCACGATGTGCCGGATGCCCAGTTCGCGGCAGGCATCGATGGTCAGGCTGTCGTATTTGATGATGCGGACCCCTTCCAGTCCCCGGACCGCCTGGCGGATGATGTCCATCCGCTGGTCCATGGTGAAGAAGCCGCGTTTGTCCTGGTTGATACCCACGGCGACCACGACTTCGTCAAACATGGTCAGGGCACGATTCAGGATGTTGAGATGGCCGGCGGTAAAGGGATCGAAGGATCCTGGAAACAGGGCGGTCTTTTTCATAATTGCCAGTTAATGGGGGTTTTGCCTTCCTGCAGGAGGATGGCGTTGGTTTGTGAGAAATGGCGGCAGCCGAAGAAGGCGCCGCGGGCCAGGGGCGACGGATGCGGAGCCTCGAGGACATGGTGACGGGACGTATCGATCAGGGCTTTCTTGGACCGGGCGAAATTGCCCCACAGCAGGAACACGACGCCGTCGCAACGGTCGGAGACGGTCCGGATGACGGCATCCGTAAACTCCTGCCAGCCGATCCGGCTGTGGGAGCCGGCCGCGCCGGCCTGGACGGTCAGCATCGCGTTGAGCAGCAGCACGCCCTGCCGGGCCCAGCCCTCCAGGTTCGGCCGTCCGCTCATCCGGATCCCGAGGTCCGACTCGATCTCCTTGAAGATGTTGACCAGCGAAGGCGGCGCCGGGACCCCGTCAGGGACGCTGAACGAAAGTCCCATTGCCTGGCCGGGTCCATGGTAGGGATCCTGGCCCAGGAGAACGACCTTGACCGAAGGCAGCGGTGTCAGTTCGAAAGCCTTGAATATCTGGCTTCCAGGCGGATAGATGGTCTTCCCGGCCGCCTTTTCACCATGCAGGAAACGCACCAGCGAGGCGAAGTACGGTTTCTCGAACTCCGGTGCCAGTGCGTCTTTCCAGCTTTGCTCTATCTTAACGTCCATTTACTCGAAAATATACCCGATGACATCATCGATGGTCTTCACATACACAAAGGTAAGACCTTTCCGGTAAATTTCCTTGATATCTTCCACATCTTTCCGGTTTTCTTCCGAAATCACGATGGTATGCACCCCGGCCCGCTTGGCCGCCAGGATCTTCTCCTTGATGCCGCCCACCGGCAGCACCCGGCCGCGCAGGGTCATTTCGCCCGTCATGGCGATGCCGCTGCGGACGGCCTGCCCGCGCAGGGCGGAAACCATGGAACTGACCATCGTGATACCGGCCGAAGGGCCGTCCTTGGGCGTCGCACCCTCCGGGACATGCACATGGATATCCTTCTTGGCAAACTCTTCAGCCGTCAGCCCCGCCAGCTGCGGGTGGGCCTTGATGTACTGGTAGCCGATCGTCGCGCTCTCTTTCATCACGTCGCCCAGGTTGCCGGTCATGGTCTGAACGCCCTTGCCCTCGCTGGCCTGGCTCTCGACAAAGAGGATCTCGCCGCCCAGGCTGGTCCAGGCCAGGCCGGTCACCACGCCCGGGGCTTCGTTGCCCTTCTGCATGTCGTGGAAAGCCGTCGGCAGGCCCAGGTATTCCCGGAGGTGCTCCTTCTTGATCACGGTCGGATACGGCTCGCCCAGAGCGATCTTCTTCGCCGTGACACGGGCGATCTTCGCGATCTGCTTCTCCAGGCCACGGACGCCGGACTCATGCGTATACTCGTCGATGATGGTCCGCAGGGCCGGCTTGTGGATGGAGATGGCGGCATCGATGCCATGCTCCTTCAACTGCTTGGGCACCAAGAACTTCTTGGCGATTTCCATCTTCTCTTCGGCCAGGTACCCCGTCACGTTGATGACCTCCATGCGGTCCAGCAGGGCCGGCTGGATGGTCGCGGTGCTGTTGGCCGTGGTGATGAACAGGACGTTGGACAGGTCGTAGTCCACATCCAGGTAATTGTCATGGAAAGCGGTGTTCTGCTCGGGATCCAGGGCCTCCAGCAGCGCGGAGGACGGGTCGCCCTTGAAGTCGGCGCCCACCTTGTCGATCTCGTCCAGGACCACCACGGGATTGGACGTCCCGGCGCGGCTGATGCCGGAGAGGATCCGGCCCGGCAGCGCACCGACATAGGTCTTGCGGTGGCCGCGGATCTCGGCCTCGTCGTGCATGCCGCCCAGGGAGATGCGGACGTACTGGCGGCCGAGCGCCCGGGCGATGGATTTGCCCAGGCTGGTCTTGCCCACACCCGGAGGGCCGTACAGGCAGAGGATCGGGGACTTCATGTTGCCCTTGAGCTTGAGGACGGCGAGGTATTCGATGATGCGGTCTTTGACGGAATCCAGGCCGAAATGGTCCTCATCCAATACTTTCTGTGCATGGGCAAGGTCCAGGTTGTCCTCGGACATATGGTACCACGGCAGGTCCAGCATGAATTGCAGGTAGGCGTACTGGATGCTGTATTCCGGTGCGGAAGGATTGAAGCGGCCGAGTTTGGCGAGCTCCTTCTCGAAGATTTCGCCCACGGAAGCCGGCCATTCCTTTTTCTCGGCCGCCGCCCGCAGCTGGTTGATGTCGTCATCCTCGTCCATGCCCAGCTCTTCCTGGATGGTACGCAGCTGGTTGTTCAGGTAATACTCGCGCTGCTGCTGGTCGATTTCGGTCTTCACCTTGGAATTGATCTCCTGCTTGATCCGGAGCAGTTCCATCTGGCTGCTCAGCAGCGACAGCAGGGCCATGGCGCGCTCCTTGACATCGTCGTATTTCAGCAGGGCGACCTTGTCCTGGTAGTTCTCGATCTCGACGGTCGTGGCAATGAAATTGACCAGGAAACCGAAATCCTCGATCCCGCGCAGGGCGCTCACCACCTCCTTCGGGGCAAAGGATGCAGCCTTGATATAGTTGGAGGCGCTGTCCTTGAGCAGGTCGGCGATGATCTTGTTCTTGGGATCTTCCATGTCCGGCTCGATGTCGTCCAAATAATGGACGCGGGCGCGGATATAAGGCTCCGTCCCGACGATGCGGTCCAGGCGAAGGCGCTTGAACCCCTGGAGGAGAGCCGTTACGGTTCCGTCAGGCATCTCGAAGGTTTTCAACACCTTGCAGACGGTTCCGTTGTCAAAGAAATCGGCTTCGGTCCGCGGATTCTCTTCGGCCAGGTTGACCTGGGGAACGGCGCCGATGAACATGCCCGATTCCTGGGCTTCGCTCACCAGGTGCATGGATTTCTCGCGGCCGATTGTGATCGGGTAGACCGTCCCCGGGAAAATCACGGCATTCCGGAGGGCGAGCACGGGAAGGGTATCCGGAAGGTCCGCCTCATTGATCTTGAGCGGTCCCTCGCCGGACATGACAGGGATGATGTTGACCTCGGTCGCACCGGGAGAGAACATCGCTCCGAACATATTTTCGTTTCTATCCATATTTCGTTTTCTTTCAAGGATGTAGCCCTCCTTCCTGCCATTTTGTCACGGCGGGAGGGCATTTTACATGCGATAATTATATTGTCAAGCACCGTGCCAAGGGGAAAATCGGCCTCTGAACGGCGTAGACGGGTGATAATTAACTGAAAAAAAACGCATAATCATTTTGTTGATTAAAAATTAAACCCTATCTTTGTGCCTCGATTTATGAAAAGTCGAATATTTTAAATATTAACCAATTATGACAAAGGCAGAGATCGTAAATGAAGTAGCAAAAGCTACCGGCATTGAAAAAATCGCAGTTCAGACTGTAGTCGAGGCTTTCATGGAAAGCGTCAAGGGTTCCGTTGCCAAGGGAGAACCGGTGTATCTCCGTGGTTTCGGCAGCTTCATCATCAAGCATCGTGCTGAGAAGGCCGCCCGCAACATCACCCGCAACACCACCATGACCATTCCGGCCCACGACATTCCCGCTTTCAAGCCGGCCAAGGTCTTCGTAGCTGCTGTTAAGAAATAATCCATTAAAAATCAGTGCACTATGCCAAGCGGTAAAAAGAGAAAGAGACATAAGATGGCAACGCACAAACGCAAAAAGCGTTTGCGCAAGAACAGACACAAGAAGAAATAATCTTCTCTGTCTGCCATTTTAGCAGTCTGCTAGTGAAGGGCCGGCCGGGAGTCTCGGATCGGCCCTTGTTTTATTCCCTGAGGAAAGCACAGGATGCTTTCCGGTTAAGTTTTTCCAATGGAATCAGAAAAAGTAAAGGATCTGATCATTGACGTCAGAGCGACGGAAGTTCAAATCGCCTTGCAGGAAAACCACAGGCTGATTGAACTGAACAAAGAGTCCAGCAGCGGGCGCAGCTTCACGGTCGGTGACGCTTTCCTCGGAAAGGTCAAGAAAGTGATGCCGGCCCTCAACGCTGCCTTTGTCGACATCGGAGACGAGAAAGAGGCCTTTATCCACTATCTGGACCTGGGACTGTATTTCGACGCGTTCGACCAGTTCGTCCGCAAGATCAATCCCAACACCAACGCCGGTGACCTGTTCAGCAGTATCCAGCTCGGTCCCATCCTCGAAAAGGAAGGCCGCATCGAGAACGTGCTGAAGCCGGGCCAGATGCTGATCGCCCAAATCGTCAAGGAACCGATTTCCACCAAAGGTTCGAGACTGACTGCAGAGATTTCATTGGCAGGACGCAACATCGTACTCCTCCCCTTCGCCGAGAAGGTGAGCATTTCCCAGAAGATCGCCTCGAAAGAGGAAAAGAGACGGCTGGAGGCCCTGGTCCGGAGCATCCTCCCGCGCAACTACGGAGCCATCATCCGCACCGCGGCGGAGGGCAAGAACGCAGCCATCCTCGTCGCCGAGCTCAAAGCCTTGATCAGCAAATGGGAAGCCTCCTGGAACAACCTCTCCCGGTCCAAGAACGTACAACAGCTTTTCACTGAGTACAGCAAGACCACTACGATCCTGAGGGACCTGCTGAACGATGAATTCTCCAACATCTACGTCAATAACGAACGTGAGTACGAGGAGATCCGCCGGTACATTTCCCTCATTTCGCCCGACCAGGAAAAGATCGTCAAGCTCTATGACGGCAAGGAACCGATCTTCGACCACTTCGAAGTCAGCCGCCAGATCAAGAGTTCGTTCGGCAAAGTCGTCCCGATCAAACAGGGCGCCTACCTGGTCATCGAATCGACCGAAGCCCTGAATGTCGTCGATGTCAACAGCGGCATCCGGGCCAAGACCAAGGAGCAGGAACAGAATACGTTCGACGTCAACAAATACGCAGCGGAAGAAATCGCCCGCCAGCTCCGGCTCCGGGACATGGGTGGAATCGTCATCGTGGATTTCATCGATATGGAGTCCCAGGAGCACCGCAACGAGCTCTACAAATACATGGTAGAGCTGATGAGCACCGACCGGGCCAAGCACAATGTGCTGCCGCTGACGAAATTCGGCCTGATGCAGATTACCCGCCAGCGGGTGCGTCCGGCCACCGAGATCAACACCACGGAAGTATGTCCCCTCTGCCACGGCACGGGCAAGATCGCTTCCAGTTCGCTCATTGACGAACAGATCGAACGCAGGCTCGCCTACTATGTGAACGACAAGAACCTCAAAAGCCTTACGCTCAAGGTCAGCCCGATCCTCGGCGCGTATCTCTCCCGCAAGGGAAGCCTCTTCTCGGACACGTCCTATCTCGGGAAATGGAAGAAGAAGTACAAATGCAAGATTACCCAGGAAGAAGTCACCGACTTCTCCGTCCTGCAGAATGAATTCTACGACGAAAAAGGAAGGAAGCTCGATTAGGGCTTCCTTCTTCTTTATTCTTCCGGCATGTTGGCAGCGTATTGGCGCCACTTGGCCAGGAGGGCCTGCATGTCCGCAGGAAGGACGGAATCGAAACGCACGGGCTTGCCGGTACGGGGATGGTCGAAACCCAGGGTCTTGGCGTGCAGGGCCTGTCGCGGACAGAGTTCGAAGCAATTGCGGATGAACTGCTTGTACTTGGAATAGATCGTTCCCTGGCGGATTTCCTTGCCGCCATAGCGCTCGTCGCCGAAAAGCGGATGGCCGATATAGGCCATGTGGACGCGGATCTGGTGGGTACGGCCGGTTTCCAGCCGGCACTCCACGACCGTCACGAAGCCGAACCGCTCGAGCACTTTGTAATGGGTCACGGCATGCTTGCCCTTGTCCCCTTCGGGATAGACCTTGAACCGGAGCCGGTCATTCGGGTCCCGGCCGATGTTGCCGGTGATGGTGCCCTCATCTTCCTTGAGATTGCCCCAGACGACAGCGACGTACCGCCGCTCGATGGAATGGACGAAGAACTGCCGGGCCAGGTTCAACTGGGCTTCGTCATTCTTGGCGACGACCAGCAGACCGCTGGTATCCATGTCGATCCGGTGGACCAGCACGCCCATCCGGTCGTCCTGCGCATCCGGTCCCTGGGAAAGCCCCAGGTGGAAGGCCAGGGCATTGACCAGCGTGCCCGTGAAATGCCCGTGGCCCGGATGGACCACCATCCCGGCCGGTTTGTTCACAATCAGGAAATCTTCATCCTCATAGACGATATCGAGCGGAATGTCTTCCGGCAGGATCTCGAAGCCGCGCCGTTCATACGGCATGACAAAGCGGATGATATCGCCGGGACGGATGATCAGGTTGGCCTTGGCCGTCTTCTCCCCTACCTTGACGTATCCGTTCTTGATGGCCAGCTGGATCCGGTGCCGGGAGGTATTCTCGAGATGCCCGGCCATGTATTTGTCAATCCGGACGGGCTCCTGCCCGGGATCGACGACCAGCCGGAAATGCTCGAACATCCCCTGCTCGTCATCGGCGGAAGCATCTTCCTCGACGACAACCCCCTGCCCGAGCAAGGCATCCTCCGGATCTTCCTGCCAGTCCATCGGCTATTTCTTCATGATGGTCTTCGCCGGGTCGACGGACAGATAGAGGGTCACGTCGGAGCCGATCAGGATCGGGGCCTTCGAGCCCTCGGGTCCCTGGCGGTAGACCACGGCATCCAGCGAGTCGGAATAGTTCTTGACGCTTTCGTCAAAGTCCAGTTTCCGGATATTGAGCGAGTTGCCATGGATGACGTCCACGGCGCGCAGATATTTCAGGCCGATCACGTTCGGCACATAGGTCTGGTTGTCTTCCGGGTTCAGGCCGACGGCCAGATCGATCGCCGTGCCGCTCTCGACCAGCGTCCCCGGGGCGATTTCGCGGTTACCCCGCAGTTGGCGGAGCACGTTGTTGGTTGCCATATCGCTGACATAGACCAGCTTACCGACGGTCAGGCCACGCGAAGAGAGCTCAGCCATGGCCTGCCGCAAGGAATACCCGACCAGATTCGGCATCTGGACTTTCTGGGGCGTGACGGAATTGATGGTCAGACGGATCTTGCGGCCTTTCTTGACCTTGCTGCCCGCCTTGGGATTCTGGCTGTAGACCAGTCCGCGTCCCATGCGACGGATGTAGACCGAGTCGACGACCAGGACCTTGAGGCCTTCCACTTCCGCGGTATACTGTGCCTCACGGACCTTCATGTTGGTCAGGTCCGGAACTTCCAGTTCCTGGCCATGGTGGGTCAATACATTCAGGCCGATATAGCTGCCGACCAGCAACAGGACAAAGGCGATCAGCGCCAGCAAAATGTTTCTGACCATCCAATTGTTCCAAAAGCCGCCCTTCTCCGCGGGGGCTTCCGTCTGTCCGTTCTTTTTGGTTTCTTCGCTCATAAAGCACAAAATTCTATGGGAACAAAACCCGTATCAATCCCTGTCCCAGCAGGACCACGCCCAGGATCATCACGACCGCACCCAGCAACCGGTTGATCCACAGCAGGACCCCCACGTTGAACTTCTTCCGCAGCTTGCTGAACAGCAAGGTAAAGAAGAACCAGTAGGTCGCCGATCCGAGGGCCACGGCCAGCAGGATCGGGATCACATGGAAGTCACGTTGTCCCAGGTCGATGTCGAAAAACGTGAACAGCGTAAAGATCACGACAATCGACGCCGGATTGGACAGGCCCAGGGCCACCGCCCGGAAAAAATCATTCACCGAGTACGACTCCGTACGCTCTTCCTTAACCTTGCGGAACGGGTCGATGAACAGCATTCCGGAACCGACCATCAGGACGATCAGTCCCCCGACAATATAGATCAGGGTCTGGTGCTCATCGATGAAGGTCTGGGCCAAGGCCAGGAAGAACACGGCGATGACCGAATAAAACGTGTCGGTCACGGTGGCTCCCATGGCGGTCAGATATCCCCCTCGCTGTCCCTTGCTCAAGGTTTTCTGTAAAATGTAAATCGCCGTCGGCCCCAGCGGGACGGAGGCACAGATTCCGATCAGGAAGGCTTTGAGGATATCAAAAAACATGCAATCTCGTATAAAGAGTGCAAAGATAAGGGTTTTCCTGCAAACTACCTATTTCTTGGATGCCGGTTTCTTGAATCCCTCCTGGCTGGCACGGGCCGACATGCGGGCGATGCGGGCCGCCGTATCCGGATGGGAGGAGAAAAGCTGGCTGACCGCCGTGCTCTGGGCGCCGCTGCCGCCGGCTGCGCTCTGCAGCTTTTCGAAGGACATGGCCATCGCCCACGGGTTCTTGCCCGCCGCCTTGAGGAACTCGTAGCCGAAATCGTCAGCCGCGCTCTCCTGTTTCTTGGAATACTGGGCGTTCATGATGGCATTGCCCAGGGCGCCGAGCTGGGAGTCCGTCAGGGCCGCCATGGTATTGCCGGTCGAAGCCAGACCTTCCAGCGCCGCGCTGGTCAGCAGGGCCTGGCGCATCTCTTTCTTGGAGTGTTTGAGGGCCACATGGCCGATCTCGTGGCCGATGACGCCGAGCAGTTCGTCGTCCGTCATCAGGTCCATGATGCCCGTGTAGACCCGGACGCTGCCGTCCGCGCAGGCGAAGGCATTGACATCATTGGTCCGGTAGACCTTGAAATTCAGCGGGACGCCGTTCACCGCGTTCAGTCCGGAAGTCAGTTTCTTAAGCCGGACCACATACGGATTGTTGTCCGGGAGCACAGGGCTCTGGGCATCCAACTGGGTAATATACTGGTGGACATAGGCCTGTACCTGTTCGTCACTGAGGCTGAGGGCCTGGGCCGCCAGCATGCCGCCCTGCAGGGCGCGGGTCGCATTGAAAGATTCGGAGCACGAGACGAGCATCAGCGCGCTCACGGCAAGGATAAGGATACGTTTCATGATGCTTGGGATTCAATATCATACAAAAATAGGAAAAATTCGTATCTTCGTCAAAATTTCGGGAGATGGATACAAAGCGCAAGATCGAAGTCATGGGAATCCTCAACCTGACGGGGGATTCCTTCCATGCCGGCAGCCGGTTCCTGGATGCCGACGGGAAGGTCGAGCTCCCGCGGTTGCTAGCGCGGGCGAAGGCCATGGTGGACGCAGGAGCGGACATCCTGGACCTCGGCGCCTGCTCAAGCCGCCCGGGTGCGGAAATCATCGGGCCGGACGAAGAATGGCGGCGGCTGGAACCGGCCTTGATAGCGCTTAAAGAAACGGTCCCGGACCTGCGGTTCTCCGTGGACACGACCTGGTCGGCCGTTGTAGAGAAGGTCCATGACCGCTTCGGTCCCTTCCTGGTCAATGACATCTCAGCCGGAGAGGATGACCCGGCCATGCTCCCGACCGTCGGACGCCTGGGGCTTCCCTATGTCGCCATGCACAAACGCGGCACTCCCGCCACCATGCAGGACCTGACCGATTATCCTGAGGCAGACGGCCTCTCCCCCGTCACGGCCGCCGTCCTGGCGTATTTCCAGGACTTCGCCCGGAAGGCGGAACAGACAAGCATCCGGGACTGGATCCTCGACCCGGGATTCGGCTTCGCCAAGACCCTGGAGCAGAATTATGACCTGCTCCGGGAACTGGAAGCCTTCCGGGATCTGGGCCGGCCCATCCTGGTCGGAGTATCCCGCAAAAGCATGATATACAAGAAATTCGGCATCACCCCAGAAGAGGCCCTTCCCGCCACGCAGGTCCTGCATCTGGCCGCCTTGCAGCGCGGTGCCTCAATCCTTCGCGTCCACGACGTCGCCGAGGCCGTCCGGACCGTTGCCCTTTACCGGGAATTATCGTAACTTTGCCAGACCAAAACAATCGTTCCATGGACAGTCTTCTCGCAGTCTCCCCCGTCGACGGCCGTTACGCCGCCAAGACCCGTGCCCTGAGCGCCTATTTCAGCGAATACGCCCTGATTAAATACCGCATCCGCGTCGAGATCGAGTATTTCATCGCCCTGTGCGAACTGCCGCTGCCCCAGCTGGCGGACTTCGACAAAAGCCGGTATGCCGACCTGCGCGCCATCTACACGACGCTCACCCCGGAGCAGGCCCTGCGCGTCAAGGAAATCGAGAAGACGACCAACCATGATGTCAAAGCGGTGGAATACTATATCAAAGAGCAGCTCAAGGAGCTGGGAATCAGTAAGTGGGGAGAATTCATCCACTTCGGCCTGACCTCCCAGGACATCAACAATACCTCCCAGCCGCTGATGCTCAAGGAGGCCCTCGAGGAGGTTTACCTCCCGGCCCTGCGCGAAGTCGTGGACATCCTGGCGGCGGATGCCGAGGCCTGGAAGGATATCCCGATGCTCGCCAAGACCCACGGACAGCCGGCCTCCCCGACCCGCGTCGGCAAGGAATTCATGGTTTTCGTCGCCCGCCTGCGCGAACAGCTCCGCCAGCTAGCCGGTCTGACCTATCCCGCCAAATTCGGCGGCGCCACCGGCAACATGAACGCCCACAAAGTCGCTTACCCGGGCATCGACTGGCCGGCCTTCGCCGACCGATTCGTCGCTTCCCTGGGCCTGCAGCGTTCCTGCCCGACCACCCAGATCGAGCACTATGACAACCTGGCGGCTATCTTCGACTGCCTGCGAAGGATCAACACCATCCTCATCGACCTGAGCCGCGACATCTGGACCTATATCTCAATGGAGTATTTCCGCCAGCGGGTGATCGCCGGCGAAGTCGGTTCCTCCGCCATGCCCCACAAGGTCAACCCGATCGACTTCGAAAACGCCGAAGGCAACCTCGGCATGGCCGATGCCGTCCTGACCTTCCTGTCCATGAAACTCCCCATTTCCCGGCTCCAGCGCGACCTGACCGATTCGACCGTCCAGCGCAACATCGGCATGCCGCTGGCCCACGGACTCATCGCCCTGGCCTCCCTCAAGAAGGGGCTCGGAAAACTGATTCTCAATGAGAACGCCCTGCGGGCCGACCTGGAACGCAACTGGGCCGTCGTCGCGGAAGGCATCCAGACCATCCTGCGCCGGGAAGGCTATCCCAACCCGTACGAAACGCTCAAGGCCCTGACCCGTACCGGGGCGGCCATTGACGAAAAAGTGATTGCGGATTTCATTGAGACGCTCGACGTCTCCGAATCGGTGAAAGCAGAACTCCGGGCCATCACGCCCTGGAACTACACCGGTTTTTAGCGCTCCACGTAGACATCGTCGCCGGGGGCGGCGAAATGGAAATTCTCCCGGGCATACTCCTCGAGCGTGTCCCGGTCGGTGGACAATGTCTGGATCTGCTCGTCCATCCGGCGGATCTCCTGCTTGTACCACTCGATCTGCCGGTTCTGCTGGCGCAGTTCCAGCCGGGCGCGCATCCAGCGGACAAGGTTGTCGTCGCCCAGAAAGAGTACCCAGACCAGGACCAGGGCCGTCGCGATGGTCGCATAGCGGATGAAACCCCGGTTCTCTCCGTTCCAAATATCCTTCAGTTTGCCCAATTTCAGCGTGATTTAGCAGATTATCTTCGCAAAAATAGTTAAATTTGGGGGATTAACAGATAATAAACCGAAAAAAGATAAGACTATGAAACCTACTTTGCTGGTATTGGCCGCCGGAATGGGCAGCCGTTATGGTGGACTCAAACAGATGGACGGCCTCGGCCCCAATGGAGAAACGATCATCGACTATTCCATCTATGATGCCGTCCAGGCCGGATTCGGCAAGGTCGTCTACATCGTCCGGGAATATTTCCGCGAGCAGATGGAGCAGACCGTCCGCGCCAAATACGCCGGTGTGACCTGCACCGACGGCGAACCGCTCGAATTCGTCTTCGTCACCCAGGAACTGGACAAGATCCCGGCGGGGTATACCCTCAACCCGGAACGCCAGAAACCCTGGGGCACCGCCCATGCCGTCCTGATGGCCAAGGATGTCATCCACGAGCCCTTCGCCGTCATCAACGGCGACGACTACTATGGCAAGGATTCCTTCCGTATCCTCGGGGAATGGCTCCGCGCCCATGAAAACACCGAAGGCTCCTACAGCATCGTCGGCTTCGAGCTGGAGAACACCCTGAGTGAGTCCGGCGGCGTGTCCCGCGGCATCTGCTTCTACGACAAGGACCAGCACCTGACCGACGTGGTCGAGCACCTGAACATCGCCAAGGAAGCCGACGGGGTCGTCTACGGTGACAACTCCGTCAGCGGAGAAAACCATGTCGTCCTCGACGGGAAAGCCCTCTGCTCCATGAACATGTGGGGCTTCACCCCGGATTATTTCACCAAGAGCGAGGCGATTTTCAAGGGTTTCCTCGACCAGTACAGCCAGGAACTGAAGAAGGAGTACTACATCCCGTTCGCCGTCGATACGGTCGTCAAGACCGGCCAGGGCAAATGCGACGTCCTCTCCACCCCGAGCCGCTGGTTCGGCGTCACTTATAAGGAAGACCGCCCGGCGGTCGTGGCCAAGTTCCAGGAACTGGCAGACAAAGGTGTTTACCCGTCTCCCCTTTACAAATAAAGCCATGGCCTTCTTCAAGAAAAGCAAGAACCAGAATTTCGACGTGTTCAGCGGCTATGCCTGGCACGTCCCGGGCGTAAGCGGCATGTTCGGCCTGCTGGGCTGGCTGCTCGTGGGCGGTATCCTGGGCAGCATCGTCACGTTGGTGTTCATGGGACTGATGCCCGGCGCCGGGGAAGAATACGCGACGCTGATTTCCTATCCGCTCATGTTCCTTCCGGCAATGATCGCCTCGAAGCACATCAGCAACCGCAACATGCTGTTTGACAACGGTTACGCCATCGACAGCAACAACTTCGGCCGCCTGGGCGGCTGGGGCGTCGCCCTGCTGTGCATGCTCGCGACCTTCGCAGCCGCTTTCTGCATGGACGCCGTCAACGCACAGATGCCTGACATGCCGGAGTGGCTGGAGAACGCCTTGAACAGCATGACCCAAGGAACCTTCTGGGTCAATTTCCTGGCGGTCAGCATCTTCGCCCCGATTTTCGAGGAATGGCTCTGCCGGGGCATGGTGCTCCGCGGCCTGCTGAACTATCAGAAAGCCGATGGCACCCGCGGCCTCAAACCCGTCTGGGCCATCGTCATTTCCGCCGCATTCTTCGCCATCATCCACATGAACCCGTGGCAGGCCATCCCGGCCTTCGCCCTCGGCCTGCTCTTCGGCTATGTCTATTACAAGACCGGCTCGCTGAAGCTGACCATGCTCATGCATTTCACGAACAACACGGCAGCCCTGCTGCTCAGCCAGTTCGCGAACCTCGACACCGTGGAAAGCTGGCTGGACCTCATGCCGCTGCCGGTCTATATCATCCTGGCCGTCATGTTCCTGGCTTTCCTGTATTGGTTCGTCAAGGAACTGGGCAAGATCCAGCAGCCGCGGCCACAGGGCAACAGCGACGAGATTCCGGTCGCCAGCGAACTGTCATAAAATGGGTGTCAAGCGCCAGATGGCCCTGCTGGGGGGCCTGTCCGTTTTCCTGCTGAGCGTGCCGTTCCTGGTACCGCACACCGGCTGGGCGGCCCTTTTCGGGCTCGTCCCGCTGCTGTGCCTGGAAAAGATCGGCTCCGAGGCCGGGGTCAGACGGATGTGGCTCTGGTACTATGGCGTCTTCGTCCTGTGGAACGCCGCCACCACCTTCTGGGTCTGCAACGCCACGGTCGGCGGCGGGATTTTCGCCGTGCTGGCCAATGCCCTGCAGATGGCCGTGGTCTTCGCCCTGTTCCGGGCAAGCAAGAAAGTCTTCCGGGGCAGCGTCCCCTATCTTTTCCTGGCTGCGGCCTGGATTGCCTGGGAGCGGTTTTATTTCAGCGCCCAAATCTCCTGGCCCTGGCTGACCCTCGGCAACGCCTTCGCCCGCACCCTCACGCTGGCGCAGTGGTATGAGTTCACCGGCACGCTCGGCGGTTCCCTGTGGATCTGGGCCTGCAACCTGGGTCTCTTCGGGCTGCTGTGCGCCCTGGCGGACGGACGGTTCTTCCAATGGAACGGCAAGGCCAAGATGGCCGGAATCGGCGGATGGCTGCTCGTACTGGCAGGGCCGATGGTTTTCTCGGCCATCCTGTGGAACCGGTATGAGGAGACCGCCGAGCCGCTGGACGTGCTGATCGTCCAGCCCAATTTCGATCCCTACCAGAAGTTCCAGTCGCTCAGCCAAAGCCAGCAGGACGCCATCCTGGAAGGACAGGTCCGCCAGGCGCTCCAGGGCCGACAGGGCAACGATCCCCTGCTGGTCCTGGCCCCCGAAACCTTTACGGCGGACGTCATTACCAACGACATCCCGGCCAGCAGCGCAACCTGGCGCCGCCTGACGGGACTGATGCAGGCCTATCCCGGCGCCCAACTGCTGTTCGGCGCTTCCGCCTATACCATCGTGGACGGAGAAAGACCCTCCGCCAATGCCCGGCAGCGGGGAGACGGTTCCTGGCTTCTCAGCCACAATTCCGCCCTCGTGACCGGCAGCGATGAGATTTTCCACAAGAGCAAGCTGGTCGTCGGCGTGGAAATGACGCCCTTCCCCGGCTTCTTCACCAAGATCGACGACATGCTGGGCGGGGTCATGGGCCGCTGCGTGGGCCAGGATGAAATCAGCCTCCTGCATCCGGCGGGCGTCCCGGTGGGCTGCGCCATCTGCTACGAATCCGTCTACGGGGAATATTGTACGGGCTATATCCGCAAGGGTGCCAGACTCCTGACGGTCATTACCAATGACGCCTGGTGGGGCGATACGCCGGGCTACCGGCAGCACCTGAGCTATTCCTCCCTGCGGGCCATCGAGACCCGGCGGGACATCGCCCGCTGCGCCAATACGGGCATCTCGGCCCTCATCGACCAGCGCGGCCGCATCGTGGCCGAAACGCCCTGGTGGGAGCAGACGGTCCTGCGCGGGACCGTGAACCTCTCCGACCGGGAAACCTTCTTCGTCCGGAACGGAGACATCGCCGGCCGGTTGTGTACCTTCGTCTTCCTGTTGCTGCTCGTGGCCGGTATCGTCCGGGCTTTCATTCCCAAGGAATTCCGCAAATGAACGAACTGTACCAGCGGACGCAGCTGCTTGTCGGACCGGAGCGGATGCAACGGATCCGGGACGCCCGCGTGATCCTCTTCGGGGTCGGCGGCGTCGGCGGCTGGTGTGCCGAAGCCCTGGTACGCAGCGGCATCGGGCACCTGACCCTGGTGGATGCGGATGTGGTCTGTCCGTCCAACCTCAACCGCCAGCTGCCGGCTACGACAGCGACCCTCGGACGCCCCAAGGTCGACGTGCTGCGGGAACGACTGCTGGAAATCAATCCGGAAGCGGACATTACCGTCCGGCAGGAACGGTATTCGGACGACAACTACCTGTCTTTCAACCTTGAGGGCTATGATTATATCCTCGATGCCATCGACGCCCTCAGCGACAAGGCCTCGCTGATCCTGCGCGCCTGCGCCACCCCGGCGACCTTCTTTTCTTCGATGGGCGCCGCCCTCAAGACCGACCCGACGAAAGTGCGGGTCGCCGAATTCTTCGAAGTCCGCGGCTGTCCGCTCGGCGCCGCCCTGCGCAAGAAACTGCGCCGCGCCGGCACCCTGCCGGCCAAACCCTTCCTGTGCGTCTATGACGAGGAGGTCCTGCCCAATCTGGGCGAGTCATCCAGCGATGGCAGCATGACCTACGGAAAGGCCTCCGTCAACGGAACCCTGGCGCCGGTGGTCGGCATTTTCGGATTCACCCTCGCCGGGCTGGTCCTGCAGGATCTTTACGAGAAAACTATTTGACCCGGTCCGGATTGGCCGCGATGAACTTCTCCCAGCTGGAGGCGGACTTGACGCCAGCCAGGGGTGAAGTCGTCTGGTAGAAATGGCAGAATGCGATGGCCAGGGCAT
>ONQC01000022.1 GCA_900319855.1 uncultured Bacteroidales bacterium | reverse complement strand
TAATTGAAGGCCTGACCGATGGCGAATTTCTTGACTGCGTTCAGCATGAATAATCTCCTCCCTAAGTTCCAATCTCACAATGTCCGCCGCAGCAATGAGACAACGGGCATAAAAATTCATTGCAATATATAATAGTAGCTTCCAATCGGTTTTTCAAGAGACAAGTCGTACAAAACGGGGCAAACTGATGAAATTTCTACTGAGACAGTCGGTTGTACCTCTCTTGATACCCTTTTTTCTCCCGAAAGTATAATACTTTTCTTTCCAAAAGGCAAGCACTTTTTTTCAAAAGTTATGCAATAAGATTTAAAAGTGGATATATGGGGCCGTGGGAGAAAAAATGTTGAAAAGGGAAAACGGATGTGTTACTCTTTTGAAAGAATTGAATCTGCCTGACCGCGATCCCATCCTTCTTGAATTGGAGAAAACTGGATATCCACGAAATCCTTTGGTGATTTTGCCCAGAACCTGTCCGGCCCTTCCAAGGGTGTACCAGCCCCGAAAACCGGAGGTATCGTGTCAGGACCGAAATGGAGCAAGTACGATATGGAGCACAAGCAGTTTTCCGGCTTCTCGGAGGCCACCAACGAATTCCTCTGGGGCATCCGCTTCAACAACGAGCGGCCCTGGTTCCAGGCCCACAAGCAGGAGTACATCGACCATGTCCAGACCCCGCTGCGCCAGTTGGCGGAGGAGGTCTACGACGCCTTCAACGCCGCCCATCCGGAGCTGGAGCTCATCGTCCGGGTCAGCCGGATCTACCGGGATGCCCGGCGGCTCTACGGCCGGGGGCCTTACAAGAGCAATCTCTGGTTCACCCTCCGCTCCGCGGGGGAGGACTGGAACGAACTGCCCGCCTTCTGGTTCGGCCTCCACCCGGACAGCTATGGCTACGGCCTGGGAGTCTACGACGCCCGGCCGGTGACCATGGCCCGGTTCCGCCGCCAGATCGACGAGGACCCCAGGGAGATGCTGGCCCTGGCAAAGGCCTTTGCGGCCCAGGACAAGTTCCGCTTGGACGGAGAGGAGTACAAGCGGCCCAAGGGCAGCCCGGAGCCGCCCCTGGATCAGTGGTATAACCGCAAGCGGCTGGACCTGTATTACGATACGCGCCCCGACGCCCGGCTATACAGCCCGGAGCTGGCAGGGGAGGTGGTGGAGGGCTTTGAGCGGTTGCTGCCCTACTATACCTATTTTAAAAAGCTCTGCCTCCGGGCGGATTGATCGGAGTCAAAAGAAACGCCGCCTCTGTCGGAACTCATTCCGACGGAGGCGGTGTTTGATCTGCCAGTGTTCGTATTTTGTCTAAGAATTCCAGCCGGTGGAGCACCGCGCCGATGGCCATGCCCACGGAACCCGTGATCAGCAACGGTTTGCGGCCGATTTTCTCGACGGTGAAGATCGCGACGAGGGTGAAGGTGATGTTGATGACACCCATGATCACGGTCTGGGCCATCGCCCATCGATTCGAAGATACGCGGGGCGAAGTAGAGCACGGCGTTGATGCCGATGATCTGCTGGAACACGCTCAGCATGCAGCCGATGAAGATGACCATCGGGCCATAGGCGAACAGGCGTTCCTTCTTCTCGACGGCCGTGGCCTTGATGTTGGCCAGGATCTCGCGGCCGAGCTTTTCCCCGTTGATGTTGGAAAGGACGGTCAGGGCCTTCTCGTCTTCGCCGTTGAGGGCGAGGTAACGCGGCGTCTCCGGAATGAGGAGGATCAGCAGGGCGAAGAGCCCGGCCGGTACGGCCTCGGACACGAACATGACCCTCCAGCCAACGTTCTGGGTCCATTCCACCACGGCCGGATCGTTGACATGGGACTGGACGATCAGGTAGTTGACGAAATAGACGACCAGCTGGCCGAAGATGATGGCGAACTGGTTCCAGGAAACGAGGGCACCGCGCTTGCGCGCCGGGGCGATCTCGGCGATGTACATCGGACAGAGGGCTGAAGCCAGGCCCACGCCGATACCGCCGAGGATGCGGTAGCCGTTGAAGGCCACGAGCAGGCTCTTGGTGGCGACGCCCTTCTGGAAGAACAGGAATTCCGGGTAATAGGATCCCAGGGCGGAGAGCAGGAAGAGGATACCTGCGATGAACAGGGACTTCTTGCGGCCCAGGCCGGAGGCCATGATGCCGGAAAGGAGGGCGCCGATGACGCAGCCGATCAGGGCGCTAGAGGTCGTAAAGCCGTGCAGGGCGTTGGTGTAGGTGAAATCCTTCGCCCCTTGGAAGAAGCTTTGCAGGCCTTTCTCCGCGCCGGAGATGACGGCGGTGTCATATCCGAACAACAGGCCGCCGATCACCGCCACCAGGACGATGGAAAACAGGTAACCGGCGCTGCCTTTTTGTCTGTATTCAGCCATATCGGTTATTTGCAGTAAAGGGCGACGATGGTCTCGTAGAGTTCCTGCTTGCCGGAGGTCTGTTTCGGCTCGCCGTGCTCCTTGGCATAGGCGACCAGGTCCTCAAGGCTGAGCTTGCCTTCCTCGAATTCCTTGCCCTTGCCGCTGTCGAAGGAGGCGTAGCGCTCCTTGAGCATGGCCGGGATCGGGGATTCCTCAAGGATGGCGGCTGCATTCAGCAGGGCGCGGGCCATGGCATCCATGCCGCTGATGTGGGCGATGAAGATGTCCTCCGGGTCGGTGGAGTTGCGGCGGAGCTTGGCGTCGAAGTTGGTACCTCCGTTGCCGAAACCGCCGTTCCGGATGATCTGGAGCATGGCCTGGGTCAGTTCGAAGTTGTCGATTGGGAACTGGTCGGTATCCCAGCCGTTCTGGGCGTCGCCGCGGTTGGCGTCGATCGAACCCAGCAGGCCGTTGTCGACGGCGACGGCCAGTTCATGCTCGAAGGTGTGGCCGGCGAGGGTGGCGTGGTTGACCTCGATGTTGACCTTGAAGTCCTTGTCCAGGCCGTTGGCGCGGAGGAAGCCGATGACGGTTTCCGTGTCGACGTCGTACTGGTGCTTGGTCGGCTCCATCGGTTTCGGCTCGATGAGGAAGGTCCCCGTGAATCCGTTGGCGCGGGCATAGTCGCGGGCGGCCTTGAGCATGTTGGCCAGGTGGTCCTTCTCACGCTGCATCATGGTGTTGAGCAGGCTGGAATAGCCTTCGCGTCCGCCCCAGAACACGTAGTTGGTACCGCCGAGCTTGATGGTGGCGTCAATCGCGTTCTTGATCTGGACGGCGGCGCGTGCGACCACGTCGAAATCCGGGTTGGTGGCGGCGCCGTTCATGTAGCGCTTGTTGCCGAAGACGTTGGCCGTTCCCCACAGCAGCTTGATGCCCGTCTCGTCCATCTTGGTCTTGAGATAGTCGGTGATGGTCTTCATCCGCTCCTCATATTCCTCGATGGTGTCAGCCTCTTCGATGAGGTCCACATCGTGGAAGCAGAAATACCCGATGCCAAGTTTCTGCATGATCTCAAAGCCGGCGTCGGCCTTGTTCTTGGCGCGGCAGACCGGGCAGGCGCCCTCGTCCCATGCGTAGGAACGGGTCTGGCCGCCGAACTGGTCGCCGGAAGCCTGGCCCAGGGTGTGCCACCAGGCCATCGCGAATTTCAGCCAGTCTTTCATTTTCTTTCCGAGGACGACGCGTTCGGCGTCATAGTAGTGGAAAGCCATCGGGTTTTTGCTCTCGGGTCCCTCGAACGGGATTATACCGATTTGCGGGAAATACTCTTTCATAATGCTTATTGTGTTTTCAGTTGTTTTTCCAGTTCTTCCTTCCAGACCGCATAGGCCGCGGCGTATTCCTCCTGGTGGTCCGGCTCGATGACTTCCAGGCGCTCCAGGGTGGCGAAGGCCTCATTGTGGTCCTTGTAGATGCCCGCGCCGATGCCGGCACCTTTGGCGGCTCCGACGCTGCCGTCGGTGTTGAACAGCTCGATGGTCGCTCCGGTCGTGCCTGCCAGAGCCTCGCGGAACATCGGGCTGAGGAACATGTTGGCCTTGCCGGCGTGGATCTTCCGGATATCCATCCCCATCCCGGCCATGATGTCCATGCCGTATTTGAAGGAGAAGACGATGCCTTCCTGGGTGGCGCGGATCAGGTGGCTGCGGTTGTGGATGTTGAAGTTCAGTCCGAAGACATGGCAGCCGGTCTCCCGGTTGCCCAGCACGCGCTCGGCGCCATTGCCGAAGGGCAGGATGCCGACGCCGTCGCAGCCGATCGGGACCATGGAGGCGATCTGGTTCATCTGCGTATAGTGGAAATCTTCGGGGCAGACATTGCGCCGCATCCAGGAGTTGAGGATGCCGGTACCGTTGATGCAGAGCAGGATGCCCAGGCGGTCCTGCTGCGGGGTATGGTTGACGTGGGCGAAGGTGTTGACCCGGGATTGCGGATCATAGTTCACCTTCCCGGATACGCCGTATACGACGCCGGACGTGCCGGCGGTCGAGGCGACCTCTCCCGGCTCGAAGACATTGAGGGACAGGGCGTTGTTGGGCTGGTCTCCGGCGCGGTAGGTGATCGGGGTACCTTCGGCGAGGCCCAGTTCTTCGGCGGCGGCGCGGCAGACCCGGCCCTGCTCGGCGAACGTGGGTACGATGTCGGCGAGGATGTCCCGGCTGAAGCCGAATTCATCCAGCAGGAAATCCGCTACGCGTCCTTCCTTGAAGTCCCAGAACATGCCCTCGGACAGGCCGCTCACGGTCGTGCAGGCCGTTCCGCTGAGTTTCAGGGCGATGTAGTCGCCCGGCAGCATGATCTTGTGGATGCGTTCGTACAGGCGCGGCTCATTCTCCTTGACCCAGGCCAGCTTGGCGGCGGTGAAATTGCCGGGAGAGTTGAGCAGGTGGGACAGGCAGCGTTCTTCTCCGAGATGCCGGAAAGCCTTCTCGCCGTAGGGGACGGCCCGCGAGTCGCACCAGATGATCGACGGGCGGAGCGGCTCCCAGTCCTTGTCCACGCAGACCAGGCCGTGCATCTGGTAGGAGATACCGATGGCGGCGATGTCCCGGGACACGGAAGAGGTGTCGGGACTGCTGCCCGAGCTGCCGACCGATCCGGGTTTCTGCCCGGAGGCCTGTGCCAGGACGTCCCGGGTGACATGCTTGAGGTTCTGCCACCACATCTCCGGTTCCTGTTCGGCCCATCCGGGCTGTTCCGACAGGATCGGAGCTTCGATTTTCGGATAATAGGAAGTCGCGACGCACTTGCCGGTCCCGGCGTCCACGATGGAGGCCTTTACCGAGGAACTTCCGACATCATAGCCAAGCAGATACATAGGGTGGTTCAGTAGATTGGTTATTTCGATTTAACGTTTTGCAAATGTATGTTTTTTCCGGGCGAAAACCAAGTGCTTGCCGGAAAAACGTTTATTTATACTCCTGGACGATTCCCTTGAGTACGGAGACGTCCTTCATGCCGGAAATATCTTCGCCCCGCTCTTTCACCTCGATGATCTTCAGGAGGTAGTCGGCGGCCTGCCGGGTGATGTCCTCAAGCGGCTGGACGATATAGGGGATCGGCGGGTCGAACACTTCGTAGACATTGGAATAGTCGAAACCGACCAGCCGGATGTCCCGCTGGGGGTGGATGCCCCGGCGCAGCAGGGCTTTGATGACGGCTACCGACAGGACGTTCGAAGCCAGGATCAGGCCGTCGGTCCCGCGGGCTGCGACCTGGTTCGCCACGTTCTCGGCTTCTTCTTCGACGCGGTCGAACGGAAGCCGGTAGATATGGCTTTCCGCCTTCTCGCCGCCCATCCGTTCCCGGAAGCGGTTTTCGCGGTCGGTCATCGAAGAGACCCGCATGCCATAGGTGACCATCTCGATGTTCCGGCAATCCTGCTGCCCGAGGATGCGGAGGGCCTGGTCGACCATGTCGGCATTGTCTGTCAGGACGGACGGGATCTGGAAATCCGGGTGATGGCGGTCAATGACGACGAAGGGGTACCGGGTCTTCATGAGGTACTGCAGGGACGGGCCGCTGCCTTCACAGGGCACGATGATGAACCCTTCCACATCCTTGTCGATGAAGGAGCGGACGAGCTGCTCGAATTTCCGCGGATCTTCGTCCGTGCTGCCGAACAGGACCGTGTAGCCGTGTTTGGCGGCCACATTCTCCAGTTCGCGGGCGATGATGCCATAGAAGATGTTCGCCATGTCGGAGAGGATGGCGCCGATGACGCGGGAGCGGCCCTTGCGCAGGGCACGGGCGGCGGAGTTGGGCTGGTAGTCCATTTCCGCGGCAACCTTGAGGATGCGTTCCCGCGTGACATCGCTGACGCGGTAGCGCTTTTTTCCGTCTGCTCCGATCGAGTTGTTCATGACGAAGGACACCAGGGATTTCGACACGCCTGCCTTCTCGGCGATATCCCGGATCGTTACATTTTTCTTAGCCATGATAATAGTTGTTATCCTTAAAAGTTAGTTCTCAAGATCCGGCGAAGCGGCATGCCGGGCACGAAGGTCAAGTTGAAATCATAGTCTTTGTCGCTCCACAGCGTGCGACCCGCTTCCGGCCGGGCGCCCCAGCTGTCATAGCCGCCGACACCGGTCATCTTGTGGTCCAGGCACAGTTCCACATAGTCCCGGACAGGGACGTCGTTGATGTGTCTGTGCGGTTTGACGGCCGGATCGTTGTCCAGGTCTTCGATGCTGCAGCGCAGGGCGTTGAACTCAAAGAGCGGGTCGGCGACCACCGTCATTCCGCCGATGGCCAACCAGGTGCAGTCGATGTGGTGGCCGCTCTCCTGCGGACGGACATACGGATAGCACTCCTCTTCGGCCGAGGCCTCATACAGGCTGATATCCGTTCCGCTGTAACGGTCCCAGTAGTTCTCCTGCGGCCCCCGTCCGTAATAGCGGAACCGGTCGGCGCTGGCGGGAAGCCGCATCCGGAGTCCCAGCCGGGGCAGTTCCAGGTTCGGGACGGTGCCGCCTCGCAGGCTGCTGTGGATCTGCAGGATCCCTTTCCGGTCCAGGGTATAGACCACGGTGTAGGTCCCGCCCTGCGGCAGGGTATAGATGACGGTCATGGCATTCCCGTCCAGGGAGACGGCTGCGTCAAATTCATGGGATGCCTGTTTCCAGGCGGCGGCCCGCCGGGGCAGCCCGTTGCCGTTGTCATTGTCGACAGGGGCGCGCCAGAAATTCGGACGGATGCCGAATTCGCTGTCGACCAGGTCTTTGCCTTTGTAGGCATAGCGGGTGATGAGGCCTTTTCCCTTGTCGAAGACCAGTTCGGCATGGCGGCTGCGGAGGATGGCCTCGGTTGCCGTTTCTTCAGCGGTGACACCCTTGGAACTGTATTTCCAGGTCCGGCTCTTGGCGCCCTGGGCCAGGAATTCCTGACCGGTCGCAACCACCGTGCCCCGGGCAAGCAGCGGCATCTCGGCCGTATTGACGGCCTCGAAGCGGATGAAGTAGGTTTTGTTCCTGCGGAAACGCGGCAGTGTGGCGGAGAATTCCTGCGTTTGCTGCGGTCCGGCCGTCAGGTCCAGGGAACCTTCCCGGACCTTCTTTCCGTCCGCCTCGATCCACCAGCGCAGCCGATATCCATCCAATGATTTGAAATAAAAACGGTTGTCCACGGCGAACCGGCCCTGGGAAACCTCGATGGGCCGGATGGCGATGTCCTGGTACGCATGGCGGACTTCCACGCAGGCCGGGTGCGGCGTACGGTCGGGATTGACGATTCCGTTGCAGCAGAAATTGTTGTCGCTCGGCATATCTACGCCATAATCGCCGCCGTAGGTATAATACGGGCGGCCCTGGGCATCCTGTTCCAGCAGGCCCTGGTCCACCCAATCCCAGATGAAACCGCCCTGCAGGTTGGGCCATTTCCAGATCTGTTCCCATTGCAGGTCCAGCGAGCCGGTGGAATTGCCCATGGCATGGGCATACTCCGACGGAACGACGGGGCGGTCGGATCCTTGCTCACCCATCCGCCGGAACCACTCTGCGCCCGGGTACTGGGGCACCAGCATGTCCGTATTCCACTCCTGCTCAGCCCGTTCGTAGCAGACCGGCCGGTTCTGGCCGTCTTTCTCCAGTTCCTTGAGCCGGCGGTAGGCTTCATAGAAATTGACACCGTTGCCGGCTTCGTTGCCCAGGGACAAAATGGTCACGCAGGGGTAGTTGCCAGTACGCCGGTACATGTTCATGATCCGGTCCAGGTGCTTGGTCTGCCAGGCGGGGTTGTTGCCCAAGGTCCTGTCCAGGCTGTATCCCATGCCGTGGGACTCAACGTTGGCCTCGTCATAGACATAGAAGCCGAGGCTGTCGCAAAGCTCGTAGAAGAACCGGGGCTGGGGATAGTGGCAGGTACGGATGGCATTGATGTTCAGGGACTTCATGAGCTGCAGGTCTTTCAGCACCAGTTCCCGGGTCACGTAGTGCCCGGTTTCGGGGTTGTGCTCATGGAGATTGACGCCCTTGAACTTGACCGGCTGGCCGTTGACCAGGAAGACCGGGAACGTCCGGCCGTCCTTCTCGATCTGCGTGATCTCCAACCGGCGGAATCCCACATGGAAACGGGTCCATTCTCCGTCCGCCTCCATCAGCAGGGTGTAGAGTTCGGGCGTCTCGGCCGACCAGCGGCGGACACCGGGGACCGTCCCGGTAAAAATATCTTTTCCGGCATCTCCCTCCTTGCGGCCTTCGAGGACGGACTTGCCATCCTTGTCCAGCAATTTGTAAGAGAACTGTTTTGCGTCATAGACCGTCAGGCGGAATTCGCCGTCCTGCAGGCTTTCATCCAGGGTGGAGACCACCTCGAAATCGAAATCCCGTTTCCGTGCTTCGCTGGACAGGTAGACATCCCGCTCGATGCCGCTCAGGCGCCAGAAGTCCTGGCATTCCAGCCAGGAACCGGTGCTCCAGCGGTAGATGGTCAGCAGGATCTCGTTCTCTCCGTCGCGCAGCAGCGGGGTGATGTCGAAGCGGGCCAGGGACTTGGAATCTTCGCAGTAGCCGGCCTGCCGGCCGTTGATGCTGACATAGACGCCCGACTTGGCACCGGCCAGGTTGAGGTATACCTCACGTCCCGCCCAGTCTCCGGGCAGGGTGAAGCTCCGGCGGTAGCGGCCGACCGGGATGTCTTCCGGAAGGGTCGGCGGCTGCGGGTCCTTCGGCGCAAACTCGTAGGGGATATTGACATAGATCGCGGTACCGAAGCCCTGGACTTCCCAGTTGCCCGGGACCCGGATTTTCGTCCAGGCCGGATCCTGCCGGTCGTTATCCGTATAGGCGAAGTCCCATTCTCCGTTCAAGTCCAGATAGTTGGGGCTCTGCTCGAAATGGCCTTCCAGCGCCTGCCGCTCCGTCGGCCAGAAGATGACCTCGGTACGCCGGGTCTGGGCGCCGATGCCCGTCATGCCCATGTCGCGGTGGGCGGGTGTCTGGGCGCCGGCGGCCAGGACGGTCAGGAGGGCCGGTATCAGGAGGATTTTCTTCATGGTCTTTCCGCGGTCATTTCAAGTTCCAGGGTGCCGCCGTCCATGACCTGTGCGTAGGTCAGGTGCGGTTCGGAAAGGGGTTCACCATTGAATTTCATGGACTTCACGTAGATGTTCTCCTTGCTGTTGGCGGGCGCGAGAACCGTGAAGGTGTTGCCGTTCTCGAGGTGGATGACGGCTTTCTTGACAGCCGGGCTGCCGATCTGGAAGTCGCCGCCGACCGGATTCATCTGGTACAGGCCCAGGGCGGAGAGGACATACCAGGCGCTCATCTGTCCCACATCTTCATTGCCGCACAGGCCGTCGGGCGTTGCCGTGTACAGGGAGTCCATGACATTGCGGACCACCTCGCAGGTGCGGTCCTGCCGCCCGGCGATGTTGTACAGGTAGGCTACATGGTGGACCGGCTCGTTGCCATGGGCGTACTGGCCGATCATGCCCGTCACATCGGCGGCGCTGCCGCCCAGGTCTCCTTCCGCCTTGAAGAGGGCGTCGAGTTTCTTCAGGAACGGTTCCCGGCCGCCGAACAGGCGGATCAGGCCTTCGGCGTCATGCGGGACGAGCCAGGTGTATTGCCAGGCGTTGCCTTCGGTATAATCGTCGCGCATGTGCAGGGCGCGGAACGGGTCGAACGGCTCGCGGAAGCTGCCGTCGGCCGCGGCGGCGCGCATGAACTGCGTCTCGGGGTCGAAATAGTGCTCATACAGGCGGCTCCGGGTCCGGAACTGGGCTTCGGTCTGGCTGTCGCCCACGGCGGCCGCGGTCTCGGCGACGGCATAGTCGGCGATGGCGAATTCCAGGGCCTTGGCCACCGTCTCGACCTCTTCGCTCTTGTCATAGGGAATGTAGCCGTACTGCTTGATGAATTCCAGGCCGCGTTCTTCCTTCATTTCGGATGCGACCATGGCTTCCAGGGCCGCCTTCTTGTCGGTATAGAGGCCTTTCTTGACCAGGTCGCCCAGGATGATGACACCCGGATTACCGACCATGCAATCGGTCTCGTTACCCCACAGGTGCCAGACCGGAAGCTTGCCCTGCTGGGCGTAGATGTTCATGAAGGATTCGGCGAAATTGCGGCAGCGGGCCGGCTCCAGGATGGTCATCAGCGGGAAGGCGGCGCGGTAGGCATCCCATAAGGAATAGATGGTATACTGGCCGGCGGGGCTGTTGTAGACCTGTCCGTCGGCACCGCGATAATTGCCGTCGCTGTCGCTGAAGAGGGCCGGGGCGATCATGCTGTGGTAGAGGGCGGTATAGAAGATCTTGCCCTGGGTCGCATCCAACGGCTCGATCTCGATCTTGCCGAGGGCCTGCATCCAGGCGTAGACGGCCTGGCCCTGGATCATTTCGAACTGCACCCGTTTGCCCGGGGCGCCCTGTTCCGCATCCAGGTTGGCTTTCGCGCCGGCCTCGCTGACCGGGGAGATGCCCACGCGGACCGTGACTTTCTTATCCTTGGCGGTATCGAAGAGCAGGGCCTGGGCACTTTCCGGTTCCCGGGCATACGGCGTCTTTTCCGCGGTCAGGAGTTCCTTTTCGCCGAGGGTGAAAGGCTGGGAGAATTCGGCATAGAAATAGGCGATCTGGTCACGGGCCCAGCCCATGGAACGGCGGTAACCCTGCAGGTGGGTGGCGTCGGTCTGTTCGAAGGCCCAGTCGGTGGCGATGTCCCAGCCGATGCCGCTGCACAGGTCCAGCAGGATCGCACTTTGGTCGCCGCTGAACGTGTATTCGTGGATGGCCGACCGGGTGGTGGCGCTCAAGCGCACGTTGACACCGTAATCGTCGAGGCGGACCTGGTAGTAGCCCGGCATGACGAGTTCCTTGCTGTGGTCGAGATGGGCGTAGATGTGTTTTGCCTCCTGCTTTTTCCGGTCCATGAAGAGGCTGGTGTACAGCTTCTTGGAGGGATCGTACGGCATGAGCATGATGTCGCCGAGGTCTCCGATGCCGGTGCCGGACAGGTGGGTGTGGCTGAATCCGATGACGAGGGTGTCGCTTTCATGGTAGCCGGAGCACCAGTCCCAGGCGTCGATGATCTGCTGCGGTCCGGCCTGGACCATGCCGAAGGGGACGTTGGCGCCGACGAAGACGTGGCCATGACCGCCGGTGCCGATGGTCGGGTCGACCTGGGTGAGGATCTTGCTCATTTCAATGCCTTTCTTCAGGCCGCAGCTGACGGTTGCGAGGGCCAGGAAGGCAAGGAGGAAATGTCTGGTTTTCATATGGGTTTCGGTTATTTACAGGGTGAGGGTGCCTTCAAGGCGGATATCCTGGGAGGAGGCGCCGACGGCGAGGGTGAAATCGCCGGGTTCGACGGCCGCCTGCATGTCCGGGCCGATGACCTGGAAGGCTTCGGGACCGAGTTCAAAGGTGACGGTGCGGCTTTCGCCTTTGGGAATGCCGATGCGCTGGAAGCCGCGGAGCTGCTTGCGGGGACGGGAGGTGGAGGCCACCAGGTCGGTGATGTAGAGCTGGACGACTTCGTCGCCATCCCGGCTGCCGGTGTTGGTGACAGTCACGGAGACGTTGGCCCGGTCGGCCCCGGTCTTCTCGATCTGCAGGTCCTTGTACTCGAAGCGCGTGTAGCTCAGGCCGTAGCCGAAGGGATAGAGCGGTGTGGCGGGCATTTCGACATAGTCGTGGCCCACGGGGAATTTCTTGTTGTAGTAAACGGGGACCTGGCCGGCTTCATAGGGAACACCGACCGGCAGGCGTCCGGCGGGGTTGTAATCACCGAAGAGCACCTCCGCGAGGGCATTGCCGCCTTCCTGGCCCGGATACCAGAGGGTAAGCAGGGCGTCGGCATTTTCCTTGGCCCACCGCTTGTCGAGCGGACGGCCTTCCACGTAGACGACCACCAGGGGTTTACCGGTGGCCTTGAGGGCTTTGAGCAGGTCGTTCTGCAGGCCGAGCAATTCCAGGGTGGCACGGTCGAAGCCTTCGCCGGCCTCCATGTCGGAGACGGAGGTCTCGTCGGCTACGGCAGCACCGGTGTCGATATATTTGGTCTTGAAGTCACGGGCGCTGGATCCGCCGACCACGGCGATGGTCACGTCGGTGCTCCGGGCGGCCGCGACGGCCCGGGCGATGTCGTTGCTTTGGGTATCCCTTATGGCGCAGCCCTTGACATAGACGACGTTACGTTCTCCGATCTTGTTGCGGATCCCGTCGAGCATGGTCACGATGTTGCTGCGTTCCTGGGGAGCGGTGTAGTCGCCGAGCTGGTTGTACATGTTGTCTGCGTTCGGTCCGACGACGGCGACCCGGAGATTCTTGCGGAGTGGCAGGACACCGTCGTTTTCCAGCAGGGTAATGCTTTCGAGCGCGGTCTGCCGGGCGACGGCGATGTTTTCCGGTGTCCGGACGGTCCGGGCGGGGACGGTCTCGTCGATATAGGGATGGTCAAACAGGCCGAGGTCGAATTTGAGCTTGAGGACGCGGCCGGCGGCGCGGTCGAGGTCTTTCATGGAGATTCGTCCCTGGTCGAGGCTTTCCTTGAGCAGGGAGAAGCAGCCGGCGCCCAGGTCGACATCCACGCCAGCCTTGAGGGCCATCTCTCCGGCTTCCCGGAGGTCTTTGGCGACATGGTGGTCGTTGGCCAGGCCGTTGACACTGTTGAGGTCGGAGACCACGACGCCGCCGAAGTGCCAGCTGTCCCGGAGCAATCCGGTGAGCAGCTTGCCGTTACCGGTGGTCGGGACGCCGTCGATGCTGTTATAGGAGGTCATGACGGAGAGGGCGCCTTCGTCGATGGCGGCCTTGAAAGCAGGAAGGAAGTTCTCCGCCAGGTCGCGCTCGCCTACGAAGGAGGGATTGCCGTTGTGTCCGCCTTCGGGGATGCCGTAGGCGATGAAATGCTTGAGGGTGGAGGCTACGCCTTTGTCATATCCGTTGTGTTTGGGGCTGGTGCCGCGCATCATGCCGGCGGCCATCCGGCTGGTCAGGTAGACATCTTCGCCGTAGGTCTCCTCAACGCGGGACCAACGGGGTTCGCGGGCCAGGTCGATGACCGGTCCATAGCTGATGTGCCCGCCCTGGGCGCGCAGTTCGGTGGCGATGACGCGGCCGGTCTGTTCCATCAGGGCAGGGTCCCAGGTCGAGGCCAGGCCGATGCTGGTCGGGAAGACGGTCGTGCCGATGGCCATGTGGCCGTGCGGAGCTTCTTCCGCCAGGATGACGGGGATGCCGAAGCGGCTGTGCTCGATGGCATAGCGCTGCAGGGCATTGTACGCTTTGGCGGCCAGGGTCGGATCCAGGCCGTTCTCCAGGGTTTTCCGCGTCCACGGGTCCGCCCGGAACGTGGCCCACAACATACCGCCGTGCTGTTCGTCGATAAATTGGTGGAACGCTTCCGACTCCTTGACCTCGCCTTCGGTTTTCTCGTACATCGGCCACCCGAGCGGGCAGATGATCTGGCCGATTTTCTCCTCCGGTGTCATGCGGGAGAGCAGGTCGGCCGTGCGCTCTTCGGAGCTACGGGTCTGGTCCTTATAGATTTCCGTATGATTGCTGCAGGCGGCGGCAAAAGAGAGTATCGCCGCCAGGGCGACGAATTTGGTAAATGGTTTTAGCATCACGGACGCGGTTTTGTTAAAAGTTTTACAAATGTAGCACAAAACTAACTTTTGCGCAAATCTTCGAGGGAACAGTTTTCTCATATGCGCTTCTTCCGCAGACGGAAAGGAGCCGGGGCTCAGTCCATCCTCGCAGCCCGCGTCCTCCGACGCCTCGCGGCGCGGAGAACTTGTCTACTGCGGCTGAGTATCGCCCCGGACTCATCCGTTTGCTTCCCTCCGCCTGCTTCCACCGTCTCTTGAGCCGACTTCTCCATTTTTTTACGGCATGCATCTTTCACTTAAGACCGAAAATGGGTGGCGCATAAGTCTTTCTATATCAATGTGAACATGAATTTAAAGTGCAAGAATCCACACTTTAAATTCAGCTTCTTTCTGAATCACAATGAGTTGCTTGCCACCCGTTTTCATGCCCGAACGTTCTATGTAAAAGGGAATTGAAACGAACGATTGGCGCCGGTGTGTTTTTCTCTGCGACACCTGCGCCGCAAATCTGCATTCTGCGCGCTGCAGTGGTACAGGTACCGCACTTTTTTACATATCAGCCGCGCGGCAGCGGTGCCTCCGGCGAGTAGGGCTTGCTGATTATGAAGAAAATGTAAACTGTTATGATTCAATAAAAAGCGAGATTGTCATGTTGTAAAAATGCGACATGACAATGCGATATAATCCTGTCTGGCAGCAGTTTATATTTCCTGGGATGGACCATTCGCAGCGTTTTTTGCGGTGCGTGCCAACAGTAAACCCATCAAATGTATCCGTCGGGAGGTCAGGCGGAGTGCTATCCGTGAATGATTGAGATCCGGCCTTGCCAGGTGTTGCGTCCTGAGAGCCGCTGGTCGAGGAGGGCGGGCAGGTCGGACGGGCGGATGCCGCCCCATCGCCCCCGCACACCGTTTCCGCCAGCTTGCGTATTGCTACCGTCAGCCGAAGTGGAGGGTATTCCCGCCAGGAAGCGGGGCGGGACGGAGGCGGCGAGACGGCCGATGCCGAGGTCAGGCCGGAGTCGCTCGAGGATGTCGGCAAGCAGGTCGATGTATTCCGGGAGTGAAGGGGAGAGGAAATCTTCCGGGTGCCGGGCGTATTCCTCGAGAATCTGGGTTCCGCGCAGCAGTTGCAACTGGTGGAATTTGACAAAGTCCAGCGGAAGGGCATTGATCGCATCACATTGATCCAGCAGCATTTGGCGCGTTTCTCCCGGCAGCCCGAGAATGAAGTGGCCGCCCACGGAAATGCCCCGGTCGGCCGTCTCCCGGACGGCCCATGCGCTGCAGGCGAAATCATGTCCGCGGCCGACCCTGCGGAGGGTTTCGTCCCGGCAGGATTCGATGCCGTATTCGACCATGACCAGGGGCGTCTCCAGAACGGTATGGGCCCCCTCCCGGCGCCAATCCGGAAGCAGCGAACCGTCCTGCAATCCGGCCAGGAAATCCAGTTTTTCGGCGTCCACGCAGTCCGGCCGGGTCCCGATCACAATCCCGGCACAGGCGGGATGTCCCAGCGCTTCGAGATATACTTCCCGCAGCCGTTCCAGGGGAGCGTAGGTATTGGAAAATGATTGGAAATAGGCAAGATAGAGTTTGGAGAATCGTCCGCGCCGCGCATGGAAGGAAATCCCTTCGTCCAGTTGCTGCCGGACGGATTTGGAAGGCGAACTGTACGCCGGATGAAAAGCCGCGTTGTTGCAGAACGAGCACCCCTCCGTCCCCAGGCTCCCGTCCCGGTTGGGGCAGGTGAAACCGGCATCGACAACCAGCCGCTGCAGGCGTTCGCCGCAGCGCTGCCTGAGCAGGCTTTCGGCAGAAAGATATCTTTTTCCGTCAGGAAACAGCATGGCCCGAAATTACGGATTCTTTGTAAAACAAGCAAATCCCGGGATAAGACGGAACGTAGTTCCGGAAAATGTGCTATCTTTGCATGATAAACCAAAAGATTCAAGACCATGCAGCGTTTTATTACTTCGGAAATCCCTGAAGGCCTGACCTTTGACGATGTTTTACTCGTACCCGCCCATTCGGAAGTCCTTCCGCGTGACGTGGATGTCACGACCCATTTCACCCGTGACATCACCATCCACACCCCGATCATCTCGGCCGCGATGGACACCGTCACCGAAGCGGAACTGGCCATCGCCATGGCCCGTGCCGGTGGCATTGGCGTGATTCACAAGAACATGACCATTGAGGCCCAGTGCGAGCAGGTTCGCCGTGTCAAGCGTGCGGAAAACGGCATGATCTACGATCCCGTGACCATCGCTCCGGAAGCGACCGTCGGCGATGCCCTCGCCATGATGTCCAAGCACCACATTGGCGGCATCCCGGTGGTGGACGCCCAGGGCTACCTGATCGGCATCGTGACCAACCGCGACCTGCGGTTCCATGTCGACAACCGCCGTCCGATTTCCGATGTGATGACGTCCAACAACCTGATCACCGCCCGCAAGGGTATCAGCCTGGCGGAGGCCACCGACATCCTGATGCGCAGCAAGGTCGAGAAACTTCCGGTCGTGGATGAAAACAACCGCCTGGTCGGTCTGATCACCTACAAGGACCTGATGAAGATCAAGGACAACCCGATTGCCAGCAAGGACTCCCGCGGCCGGCTGCTCGTCGCAGCGGCGGTCGGTGTGAAATCCGATACCATCCAGCGGATCGAAATGCTGCAGGCGGCCGGTGCCGACGCAGTGGTCATCGATACGGCCCACGGCCATTCCGCCGGTGTCCTGGATGTCATCGCCAAGGCTTGCAAGGCTTTCGGAAAGAAAGATATCCAGATCGTTGCCGGTAACGTAGCCACGGCCGAAGGTGCGAAGGCCCTCGCGGATGCGGGCGTTGACGCCGTCAAGGTCGGCATCGGCCCCGGCTCCATCTGCACCACCCGTATCATCGCCGGCGTGGGCATGCCGCAGCTGACGGCCGTCATGATGGCGGCGGAAGCCCTCAAGGGCAGCGGTGTGCCGGTCATCGCCGATGGCGGCATCCGGTATTCGGGCGACATTACCAAGGCGCTGGCCGCCGGTGCCAGCACCATCATGGCTGGCTCGCTCTTCGCCGGGACGGAGGAGTCCCCGGGCGAGACCATCATCCTGAGCGGCCGTAAGTTCAAGTCCTACCGTGGCATGGGCTCCATCGAGGCCATGGAGAACGGTTCCAAGGACCGGTATTTCCAGGACATGGAATCCGATATCAAGAAACTTGTGCCGGAAGGCATCGTCTCCCAGGTCCCGTACAAGGGCTCCGTGGCGGAGGTCGTCTATCAGCTGGTCGGCGGTCTGCGGGCCGGTATGGGCTACTGCGGCGCCAAGGATATCGAAGCCCTGCGGAAGGCGCAGTTCGTCCGGATCACCCATGCCGGATTCGTCGAGAGCCACCCGCACGATGTGACCATCACCAAAGAAGCTCCGAACTATTCCCGATGAAACGTCTGCTGATCCTCCTGGCCCTGGCGGCCGTCCTTCCCGCATGCAAGAGCGTCTCCTCGTTCGTGCATGACGGCGAGGTCGTGGCCAAGGCCGGCAAGCATAAACTGTATGCGGCCGAGTTGGAGGATTTCATTCCCGGAGGTATCAGCGCGGAGGACAGCACGCGTCTGGCGGCCCAGTATATCGACAAGTGGGCCACGGATATGCTGTTCATGGATATGGCGGAGACGGAACTCTCGAAAGGGGAGAAGGACGTATCCCGCGAAATCGAGTCCTACCGTCGTTCCCTGCTGAAATACCGTTATGAGCAGAAATATGTCAACCAGCGGCTGGATACGGCTGTAACGGAGGCGGATATCGAAAAGTATTACCAAGACCATCCGGACCACTTCAAGCTGGTCCGTCCGATCGTCAAGGCGCGCTACGCCCGGATCTCCGGGGATTCGCCGAACCTGTCCGCCGTCCGGAAGAACCTGCTGTCCGAAGGCCCTGATGACGACGACCAGATCGTCAGCGACTCGCTGACCTATGCGTCTGCCTTGAAATATACGGATTTCGGCAAGAAATGGGTCGATATCGTGCTGCTGGCCAGGGAATTCGATACGGATTATGCGACCCTGCAGTCGCAGCTGAAAAACGGAATCATCGAGCAGAAGGATGCAAACGGGAACATCGGCATCGCCCATGTGTCCGCAATGATGAAGGCCGGCGAGAAGGGACCGGCGGAATACTATGAGGATGAAATCCGCGAGATCATCCTCAGTACCAGAAAACAATCCCTGTTGTCCGGTTTGGAACAAGAGTTGATAGAAAAGGCCCGGACACAGGAAAATTATGTGATATACTGAATATGAAGGCAATCAAAGTGATCCTGGCCGGAGTTGCGGCCTTCGCCGCCCTGAGCGCCCAGGCCCAGAACTACCCGCAGGGACTTGTCGATAAAACCATCGCCGTGATCGGCAATGAAATGGTGACGATCGGCCAGCTGGAAGAGGAAATCCAGATGGCGCGGATCCAGCAGGGTTTTGTTTCGGATAAGAATATGCGTTGCGAGATGCTGGAACGCATCCTGGAGTCGAAGTTGTTCCTCATGCAGGCGCGCATTGACTCGTTGGAGGTGAACAACGATATGGTATCCAGCGAGTTGAATAACCGGATCGACCAGATCCGCACCCAACTCGGCGGTGACGAGCAGGTGGAAGAGTATTTCGGCAAGCCGCTCTACAAGCTTCGTCAGGAGTGGCGGAAGACCCTGGAAGACCAGAGCCTGACCCAGCAGATGCAGTCCAACATTGCCTCCAGCGTTCCGGAACTGACCCCGTACGATGTCCGCCAATACCTGGCCAAGGTCGACTCTGCGGACCTGCCGGTGGTCCCGGTCCGTTATCAGCTCAGCCAGATCTGCCGTTACCCGGACCGGGAAGCGGCCAACCTGGCGGTCAAGGAGAAACTCCTCGATATCCGTGAGCGCATCCTCGCCGGCGAGCGGTTCTCCACCCTGGCACGTATCTATTCCGAGGATCCGGGCAGCGCCCGCCGTGGCGGCGAACTGGGCATGGCTTCGAAATCCATCTTCTGGCCGGCCTTCTCCGATGCGGCCATGGCCTTGAAGCCGGGTGTCATTTCCCAGATTGTCGAAACGCCTGATGGGTTCCACCTGATCGAAGTCCTGGAGAAGAAGGGCGACATGTTCAATGCGCGTCACATCCTGATGAAACCGCAGTATACCTCCGAGGATAGGGAAAAGGCGTTCAAGACGCTGGACAGCCTCCGGACCGAGCTGAACAACGGTGCCGTCACCTTCGCCCTGGCCGCCCGCTTCTATTCCGAAGACCCTTCCAGCCGTACCAACGGAGGCCAGATGGCCGATCCGAATACCGGTTCTTCCTATTTCGAGATCGACCAGCTCAAGCCGCAGGACTATCAGGCCATCCGCGACCTGAAGGAAGGCGAAATCTCCGAGCCGGTCGAGTCGCTTGACAACGAGGGCCGTAACGGCAATACCGTCTACAAGATCATCAAGGTGGACAAGATCATCCCGGCCCACACGGCGACCTTTGAAAATGATTTCAACCAGCTCGAGGGTACGGTCCGCCAGGAAAAGGCCATGGCAGCCCTGGATGAATTCGTCAATGAAAAGCTGAAAACGACCGATATCTATATCGATCCGATTTTTGCGGACTGTGACTTCTCCCGGGAGGGATGGAAGGAAGTCGCGCAGAAGAGTACCCGTTAGGAATGCGGAAACGGCTTCTCCTGTTTTTCCTGCTGGCCCTGGCCGGCGTCTTGAACCTGTCTGCCCAGAATAAAAGGGAGCAGACGGATTCCCTGGTGCGCCTGATGAGCGGCCAGGATGCCATGCTGGTCGAGCGGAACGGCGTGAATTACCGGCGGGTCACCGGCCCGGCCCGTTTCCTGCACAACAATACCTATCTGATCTGCGACACCGCTTACTGGCGGGTCGACCAGCAGCTGATCGAGGCCATCGGCCATGTCAAGATCCTCCAGGACCAGACCGTCCTGACGGGTGACAACCTTACTTATTATATCGACCGGGACCTGGCTGAATTCCGCGGGACACTCGTCCAGTTGGAAGACAAGGACCACAACATGCTCCGCACCCGTCACCTGGATTACAACACCCGGGACAGCGTCGCCGTGTTCCAGAGCGGTGGAGCCATGAAGGACAAGGATGGCCAGATCATTGAGAGCCAGACGGGTACCTATGACGCGAAGATCAAGTTGTTCACTTTCTCGGACAATGTCAACATGTTCACCGACTCGATCTTCGTCAAGACGACCCGCCTGACCTACGATACCGACCGGAGTTTCGCCACCTTCGGCCGCCGGACCGACGCCTGGAAAGAAGATGACATGCTTTCTTCCGACTCCGGCTGGTACGACCGGGCGCGGGAACTGTTCTTCTTTACCGACCGTGTGCACGGAATGACCCGGGACCAGGAAGTCTGGACGGATTCCCTGTATTTCTGGCGGAACACGAGCAATGTCGAGATGTCCGGGAACGGACAGCTGACCGATACGACCCGGAGCGTTTTCGCGCTGGCCGGCTATATGTTCTATGAAGATTCCCTTTCCCGGATTACCCTGACCCGGGATCCGGCCGTCATCGGCTTGACAGAAGGGAAGAATTCCCAGACAGACACGGTTTGGTTCGGGTCCGACCGGATGGTCTATCAGACGTATCCGATGTGCGATGTGCCGGACGCGACGACGGCCGCCGCGCGGCAGCGGCTGGACGACCTTGCCTCCGATGCGGTCATGACCTATCGCAGGAAAGCGGCCGAAGAGGCGGAAAAAGCACGGCAGGAGGCCTTGAAGAACGATCCGAACAATCCCGACAACCCGAACAATCCCGCGAATCGCGGCAACGCGGCTGCCGCAGCAGCAGCGGACAAGGAGGCAGTCCCTCCGCCGGAGAAGGACGAATCCGCATCTACGGATCAAAAGCTTCCGCCGGCGGATAACGCCGCTCCGGTTTTGCCGGATTCAACCGGAACAGCCCTGCCGGATACGACCGGATTGGCGCTGCCGGACTCCCTCGGAATGGCTTTGCCGGATACGACTGGATTGGCGCTGCCGGATTCCTCGGCCTTGGAGCCGGTTGACTCGACCCGGATCGCCTTCCTGACGGCGACGGGACGCGTCAAAGTGTTCCGCCACGATATCCAGATGGCCTGCGATTCCTTGGAATACAGCGACTTGGATTCCCTGGTCCGGATGTACAAGGAGCCGATCGTCTGGAATGAGGGTAACCGGCAATATGCCGCGGACAGTTTGTATGCCGTCATCAAGAACCGGGCGATGGAAAAGGCCAGCCTGATGTCCAACGCCTTCATCATCATAGAGGAAGAGCCGGAACGTTGCTACGACCAGATCCGCAGTACTGAAATGCTGGCGTATTTCGATTCCACGGGGGCACTGCAGCGTTTCGATGCCCTGGGCGAGGCCAATGCCATCTTCTATTTGAAAGAAGACAGTACCTTCGCCACCGTGAACAAGAGCCAGGCGAAGATGCTTTATGCCCAGTTCCGGGACGGCGACATCGACCGGGTCTATTATTTCGACCAGGCCAAGAATGACGCCTATCCGCTGGCGCAGCTCAAGACGGAAGACCGGACCCTGAAGGGTTTCAACTGGCAGCCGGACCTTCGCCCGACCGGTCCGCAGGATATTACGGAACTGACGCTCCGGCCGTCGGAGCGGGGTACGTATGCCGCCCGGCCGCGGGCGACATTCAAGGAAACGGACACGTATTATCCCGGCTATATGTCCGGAGTCTATAAGAAGATCCGTGAGAATGAAGCGGCCAAGGAACGCCGTGCCCGGGAAAAGGCCGAACGGGACCGGTTCCTGCAGGACTCCCTGGCCCTGGCGCAGCAGTTGGCTGCGGATTCCCTGGCCATGCGGGATTCCCTGTCCGTGAGTCCTTCCGATCCCCTTCCTTCCGTAATGGACAGCCTGACCGTCGCTCCTGTCGACTCCCTGAAAGCTCCGGCAGACAGTCTCGGTGCTGTGGCGGACAGCTCTGCTTCGGCGCCGGTCCTGGACGCCAAGGCCCTGAAGAAGGCCCAGAAAGAAGCCGCCAGGGCTGAGCGCGAGGCCGCCCGTGCGGCGCGCATCGCCCGGCGGGAACAGCGTTGGGCGGAGCTGGACAGCCTGGATGCGGCCAAAGCGAAACTGAAGGCCGAAAAGAAGGCTGAGAAAGAACGTCAGAAGAAGCTGAAGGCCATCCGCGCCGCCGAGAAACAGGCCCGGAAAGACCAGGCCAAACTGGAACGCTATCTGCGGAAATATGAGAAGAAGAAGGCCCGGGAAGATGCCCGCAAGGCTGCCAAGGAAGGACTTCCTGCCAAGGCACCCGATGTGCCGGACCAGCCGAAACTTCCCGACCCGTCTGCGACCGATCCTTCTACAGTCAATCCTTCTGTGACTGATCCGACAGGCTCCTACGTCGTTGAGACTGTCACCCCTCCAACCGAAGAGAACGTTACCGAAAAAGAAGAGACCCCGTAGCGAGGTCTCTTCTTCTTTTAGTAGGGAGCCAGTCAAATTAATTTGTATGTACCATAAAAGATACATATATTTGCGATTAGTTAATTTGAGTAGAAGTGATGTGTCTTGTAATCGCTTTAGTCCTTTTTGTAAAGGCTGTCTGGGAATGGCTGTTTCCGGACGAACGTTTTATGATTCTCTTTTTCTTTGGATTAAATAGAGAGTATTCGTATAACTACAGTCGTTTTAGGATATATGATATAGTGCTGACTCTATTTTCTTCTTTGACTTTAGTTGTTTTCCATTTCTATAGGGACTATTCTCTTCTAATTGGCATGTGTGTCGTTTCATTGGTTATGGTGGTTTTTATTTATTGTATTACCAGGAAGAAAAAAATATAAGAATCATTGTTATGAAAAAGATTTATGCACTTCTCGTTTGTTTATTGTCTGTGTCATTATTTTCATCTTGTGAGAAAGATGGTCTTCCCGAAACAGTGACTGAGGAGAGTTTATTATCTGCTGCGCAGCACACAAAAATGCTTGCCAGTCAATATATGCTTCATTCGTATATTGATATCTCGGAAACTAAAAGTATGTCGGAAGAGTCTGGCCTCCCTCTTGTTGTTCCCGAGTGGGCTTATGAATTTATCAAGGATTACCTGACCTTAGGTTATTATGATGATAATGATTTAAAAGAGAGTTGCTCCATTTTGGAAAAACAACAGGATTTATCATATGAACAAAGATGCCCATGATTCCGATTTGGTTTCATGGGCATCTTTTTAGATCTGGGGAAAAGCGCCACGGCGGATTATGCGATCCCGAACTTCTTCTTGAGGCAGGCGATCATGTCGCGGGTCATCTCGTCGAGGCCGTAGGTCGGGGCCCAGCCCCATTCGGCGCGGGCGCAGCTGTCGTCCATCTTGTCGGGCCAGGAGTCGGCGATGGCCTGGCGGACCGGATCGACCTCGTAACGCATCTTGAAGTCCGGATAATACTCCTGGATCTTGGCGCGGAGGATCTCCGGATCGAAGCTCATGGCGGCGATGTTGAAGGCGTTGCGATGGATCAGCTTCGACGGGTCGGCTTCCATCAGGTCGACGGCGGCCTTCAGGGCGTCCGGCATGTACATCATGTCCATATAGGTACCGGCCGCGATCGGGCAGACGAACTCCTCTCCCTTGACGGCGGCGTAGTAGATCTCCACGGCGTAGTCGGTGGTGCCGCCGCCGGGCAGGGTCACGTTGGAGATGAGGCCCGGGAAACGGACGGCGCGGGTGTCGACGCCATATTTATGGAAATAGTAGTCGCTCAGGAGTTCGGTGGCGACCTTGGTCACGCCGTACATCGAGCGGGGGCGCTGGATGGTGTCCTGGGGCGTATCGACATGCGGGGTCTCCGGCCCGAACGAACCGATGGAACTCGGGGTGAAGACGGCGCAGCCCTTTTCGCGGGCCACTTCCAGGATGTTCAGCAGGCCGTTCATCTGGATGTCCCAGGCAAGGAGCGGCTTGCGCTCGGCAACGGCGCTCAGCAGGGCGGCCAGGTTGTAGATGGTATCGATGTGGTATTTGTCCACGATGGCGGCCAGCTGGGCCGCATTGCGTACGTCCGCCAGTTCGGCGGGACCGCTTTCCAGCAGGATCCCTTTCGGTTCGGCGCCCGGGATGTAGCCGGCTACGACGTTTCCTTCCGGGTGCAACCCCCGGATTTTCATAGTAAGTTCGGAGCCGATCTGTCCGGTCGAACCGATCACAAGGACATTTTTCATACGATTTCGTCAGGTTTATTCAGTGTTGTCAAATGTGGTGCACAAATTTACATTTTTTTGCCGGAATGCTAAATTTATTATGGCTTTTTCGGGCGAAAAACATAAATTTGTAAGACCAACCGCAATACTAAAACACACGATACCATGTACGGAAAATTCCAGAAACACCTGCAGGACGAGCTCTCCGCCATCAAGGAAGCCGGCCTTTACAAGAATGAGCGCAACATTGCATCTCCCCAGAGCGCGGAGATTACTTTGGAAGACGGCAGCGTCGCGCTGAACTTCTGCGCGAACAACTACCTCGGCCTCGCCGACTCGCAGCGCTTGATCGACGCCGCCAAGAAGGCCATGGACGAGCGGGGTTACGGCATGTCTTCGGTCCGCTTCATCTGCGGCACGCAGGACCTGCACAAACAGCTGGAGAAAGCCATTTCCGACTTCTTCCATACGGAGGATACCATCCTCTATGCCTCCTGCTTCGATGCGAACGGCGGCGTGTTCGAACCGCTGCTGACCGCTGAGGACGCCATCATTTCCGATTCCCTGAACCATGCTTCCATCATCGACGGCGTCCGCCTGTGCAAGGCCGTCCGCTACCGCTATGCCAATGCGGACATGGAAGACCTCGAGCGCTGCCTCAAGGAAGCCCAGGCCCAGCGGTTCCGCATCATCTGCACCGACGGTGTCTTCTCCATGGACGGCAACGTCGCCCCGATGGACAAAATCTGCGACCTGGCCGAGAAGTATGACGCCCTCGTGATGGTCGACGAGAGCCACAGCGCCGGCGTGGTCGGCAAGACCGGCCGCGGCGTGGCCGAGCAGTTCGATTGCTACGGTCGCATCGATATCTTCACCGGCACCCTCGGAAAGGCTTTCGGCGGCGCCGTGGGCGGCTTCACCACCGGCCGCAAGGAGATCATTGACATGCTCCGTCAGCGCTCCCGCCCGTACCTGTTCTCCAACTCAATCCCGCCGATGATTGCCGCTGCGGCCATCGAGATGTTCAAGATCCTCTCCGAGAGCAACGAACTGCATGACCGTCAGCAGGAGAACGTCGCCTACTTCCGCGACAAGATGATCGCCGCCGGTTTCGATATCAAGCCGACACAGAGCGCCATCTGCGCCGTGATGCTGTACGACGCCCCGCTCAGCCAGAAGTTCGCCGCCAAGATGGCCGAGGAAGGCATCTTCGTGACCGGCTTCTATTATCCGGTCGTCCCGAAGGGCCAGGCCCGCATCCGCGTCCAGCTCTCCTCCGCCCACAAGAAGGAGCACCTCGACAAGGCGATCGCCGCGTTCATTAAAGTCGGCAAGGAGTTGGGAGTCATCAAGTAAAGTTTGTATTTTCTGAATTTTTATTATCTTTGTGTCCGGATTTCGTTGCAAAATGGAATCCGGACACGATTTTAACCCTTAACTAAATAAAGCAAGATGAAAAAATTTTTGATTGCAGCCGTTGCGCTGTTGGTTTCCCTGAGCATGTCCGCTCAGCTGCGTGTCACCGCCGGTTACCTGAACAGTGATTTGAAATCCGGCAATGTAAGCTGGAACGGAAACGGTTTCTATGCTGGTATTTTGTATCAGCTTCCGTTCACCGAGACGGTCGGTTTAGAACCGGGCGCTTTGTTCGATTACATCAAGTATGGAGATGAGGACTTCAATACAAACCTTTATTTCCTGCGCGTTCCGCTGCATCTGACCTATGGTGTCGAAATGGCTCCTGACATGACCATTTTCGGTACGGCGGGTCCCGGCCTTTCCATCGGTCTGGGCGGCGAAGATGATCCTTTTGGCGATGATGGTCTTAAGCGCTTTGATATCCCGCTCGGTCTCGAAGTGGGTTTCCGCTACATGAGCCGTTTTGACATTCGTGTCGGTTATGATTGGGGCCTTCTGAATATGGTTGACGAAGGTAAGCTTCACCGCAACAACCTTCACCTGGGTGTCGCCATCGCTTTCTAAGCACAGACATCCTTTATACATAAACGCCCCGACTCCTGCGAGCCGGGGCGTTTTGCGTTCTGGCGGAGCCGTTATTCCGCGAAGAGGGTGATAAGGTTCAGGATGACCTCGGAAGCCTTTTCGATGCTCTGGAGCGGAACGAACTCCATCTTGCCGTGGAAATTCAGGCCGCCGGCGAAGATGTTCGGGCAGGGCAGGCCCTTGAAACTCAGGTTCGCGCCGTCGGTGCCGCCGCGGATGGGTTGGATCTTCGGCTTGATGCCGGCCATCTCCATGGCCTTGACCGCCTTCTCGACGATGTGGTAGTGCGGCTCGACCTGCTCGCGCATGTTATAATATTGGTCTTTCACCTCGGCGGTCAGGGTGCCTTCGCCGTACTTGGCGTTGATGAAGGCGGCGCACTGGTGGATGAAGGCCTTCTTCTGCTCGAATTTGGCACGGTCGTGGTCGCGGATGATGTAGGCGAAATCCGCCTCCTCGACGGTCCCCTTGAAGGAGATCAGGTGGCAGAATCCTTCATAGCCCTCCGTGTATTCCGGGCGCTGGGCCACCGGAAGGAGGGACTGGAATTCCTGGCCGATCAGGATGGCGTTCTTCATCTTGTTCTTGGCGCTGCCCGGGTGGACGTTGCGTCCCTGGACATGGATCTTGGCCGAAGCGGCGTTGAAATTCTCGAATTCCAGTTCGCCGATCTCGCCGCCGTCCATGGTATAGGCATAATCCGCCCCGAACCGCTTGACGTCGAACTTGACGACGCCGCGGCCGATCTCCTCGTCCGGGGTGAAGCCGACCTTGATCTCGCCGTGCTTGAACTCGGGATGCTCCACGATATACTGGACGGCGTTCATGATTTCGGCGACGCCGGCCTTGTCGTCGGCCCCGAGCAGGGTGGTTCCGTCGGTGGTGATCAGGGTCTGGCCCACGTAGTGGAGCATTTCCGGGAATTCTTCCGGATTCAGCTGCAAGCCGGGCACGCCCTTCAGGTCGATGCACCCGCCGTCATATTTTTCAATGATCTGGGGCTTGACATCCTTTCCGGAAGCATCCGGCGCGGTGTCGACATGGGCGATGAAGCCCACGGCCGGCACTTTCTTGCCGATGTTGGACGGGATGGTGGCCATGACATAGCCATATTCATCCAGGGTGGCTTCCACCCCGAGGGCCACCAATTCGTCCCGGAGCATCCGGAGCAGGTCTAGTTCCTTGGCCTCGGACGGTTGGGACGGGGATTCTTCGTTGGACTGCGTGTCGACAGCCACATACCGCAGGAAGCGGTCCAAAATCTTTTCCATATCGTTATTTCTTTTCTAGTTTCATGGAAGCCTTGATCATGTAGGCGATCAGGCAGATATACGGGATGATCGAGATGGCCTCGCCCCATTTGGCGTTCCAGCCGGTCATGAACAGGTCGACGTTGGCGAATTTGAGGATCGCGCTTACCACGCCCATCAAGGCACCGCCGGCGATGAAACCGGAGGCGATCAGGGTTCCCTTGTTCACGCGGGCTTCGTTGACGGCCTTGTCCTTGCTGCGGCTGCCGACATACCAGGAGATGGCGCCGCCGATCAGTAGCGGGAGGTTCAGCTGGATCGGGATGAACATACCCAGGGCGAACGGCAGGGCGGGGACCTTGCAGAAATTGAGGATCAGGGCGATGGCGGCACCGATACCGTAGAGGAGCCACGGGGCGCCGCCGCCGTTCATCATCGGCTGGATGACGGCCGCCATGGCATTGGCCTGCGGGGCGACGAGCGCCTGGTCGCCGGTGAAGCCGTAGGTCTTGTTGAGGACGAGCATGACGCCGCAGACGGTGACGGCCGATACGGCCACGCCGAGGAACTTCCATGCTTCCTGTGTCTTCGGGGTCGAACCGATCCAGTAACCGATCTTCAGGTCGGTGATGAAGGAGCCGGCGACGGAAAGGGCGGTGCAGACGACCCCGCCGATGACCAGGGCGGCGGCCATGCCGCGGTCGCCCTTCAGGCCGACGGCCACGAGGATGAGCGAGGCGATGATCAGGGTCATCAGGGTCATGCCGCTGACCGGGTTGGAACCGACGATGGCGATGGCGTTGGCCGCGACGGTGGTGAAGAGGAAGGCAATCAGGGCCACGATGACCAGGGCGATGATGGCCTGTCCGATGTTGTTGACGACGCCGCCGAAGGCGAAGAAGGCGAAGATAGCCAGCAGGGCGATGATGATGCCGAAGACGATGGTCTTCATGCTGAGGTCTTCTTCCGTGCGGAGGGCTTTTTCGCCGGTGGCTCCGGGCTTTTTCTTGAATTCATTGACGGCCAGTCCGGCGGCAGATTTGATGACGCCGAAGGACTTGATGATGCCGATGATGCCGGCGGTCGCGATGCCGCCGATGCCGATGTGGCGGGCGTAGTCCTTGAAAATCTGTTCCGGACCCATCTCGCCGATGGTCTGCGCAACGCCGGTGTGCATCAGGTCGATGACGCTGCCGCCCCAGATCAGGTTCATCAGCGGGATGATGACCAGCCAGACCAGCAGGCTGCCGCAGCAGATGATGAAGGCATATTTCAGGCCGATGATATAGCCCAGGCCGAGGACGGCCGCGCCGGTGTTGACCCCGAACATGAGCTTGGCCTTGTTGGCGATGGTCTGGCCGATGCCGGTGACGGTCGTTGTGATGACTTCGCTCCAGGCGCCGAACGTGGCGACGATGAAATCATACAGACCGCCGATCAGGCCGGCGGCCACGAGGGTCTTGGCCTCCGATCCGCCGCCTTCGCCGCTGATCAGGACCTGGGTGGTCGCAGTGGCTTCCGGGAAAGGGTATTTCCCGTGCATCTCACTGACGAAGTATTTGCGGAACGGGATCAGGAAGAGGATGCCGAGCACGCCGCCGAGCAGCGACGAAAGGAACATCTGCCAGAAGTTGACCTCTACGCCGAGGATATAGATGGCCGGCAGGGTGAAGATGGCTCCGGCCACCACGGCGCCGGAGCAGCCGCCGATGGATTGGATGATGACATTCTGGCTGAGGCCGTCTTTCTTTTTCAGGGCGCTGGTCAGGCCGACCGCGATGATGGCGATCGGGATGGCCGCTTCGAATACCTGTCCGACCTTGAGACCGAGGTAGGCCGCTGCGGCGGAGAAGAGGATGACCATGACGATGCCGATGGCCACGGAATAAGGGGTGACTTCGGCGAAATGCTTCTGGGGGCTCAGGAGCGGCTCATACCGCTCGCCGGGCCGGAGTTCGCGCTGGGCGTTCTCGGGAAGTTGCAGGTTTTTCTTGTCTTCCATGTCAAATGGGGTATTTTGCTCTATACAAATATATATAATAAAGACTGAAATTGCGCCATAGAAACGTTTAAATCCAATTTTTTGAAAATTTTTTCGAAAAAGATTTGCAGGTAAAGAAAAAGTCCGTATCTTTGCAGCCCGTTTGAGAAACAACGATGCCAAAAAACATCACGAAACGGTCAAACGGATTAAGATCTTTGACAATACTGAGAGAGAACAATAGAGGTAAAAAGAAAAGAAGATCAATAGATCAGCAGAAAATCTAGAGTAAATTCGAGTTTTTTCGAGTTGCGAAG
>ONQC01000047.1 GCA_900319855.1 uncultured Bacteroidales bacterium | reverse complement strand
GGAGAGTCCGAGCGGATTGGGACGGAAAGGGGAGCGCGTGGCGAAGACACCGAGGCGGGTATTGCCGCCGAGCCGTGGCGGCCGTACGGTCGGCTGCCAGTTGCGGGTCTTGTTCCCGGAGAATTCCCAGATCAGCCACAGGTGGCTGAAACCGTCGAGGCCCCGCAGGGCGGACGGATCCCGGAATGCCGGTTCCAATACGATCCGGCCATGCAGGCCGGCGGCCAGCCCGCTCTGGCGCGGGATGCCGAATTTCTCCGGGAAAGGAGAATGGAAACGGGCGATGGGCGTAATCTCCATAACGAACGTTTTTGCATCTGATAACAAAGATACGTATCTTTGTAAGATTAGCCAAATATGCTATGAATCATCGTAACTCCATTATATTTTTCTCCCTTGTCTGCCTGCTCCTGATGGGAATCTCCCTTCCTTCCTGCCACCGCCGTACAGCTCCGCAACCGGTTGAAACACACCGCGATACCATCTATCCGCTGGGCTTCTGCACGGATTCCTTCGACCTGGTGGAGGGAACGCTCCGCAGCGGAGAGATTTTCACGGGACTGATGCAGCGGCTCGGCCTGGATGCCCGCCAGGCCCAGGAACTGGCCATGGCTTCGGACTCGGTTTTCGACATGCGTCGGCTGCGAGCCGGGAACCGCTGGCAGGCGTATTATGAGGCCGATACGAATGCAGTCGGGGATATCCGCTACCTGGTCTACGAGCAGGACAAGGTCCATCTGACGGTTTTCCAATGCAAAGAACCCTTTGCCGCCTGGAAGGTGGAGAAACCGGTCGAGACGGTCCGGAAGGCGGCGGATGTCACCATCCGTACCTCGCTTTGGAATGACATGGTGGCTGCGGATGTGTCTCCCCAACTCATCGTCCAATTGTCGGAGATCTATGCCTGGACGGTGGATTTTTTCACCCTTCAGCCGGGAGACCGTTTCCGGGTCCTGTATGACGAGGACCATTGTGACGGGGAAGTCATCGGCATCCATGCCGTCGATTATGCCATTTTCAGCCGGGATACGACGGAAATTCCGGCCGTCCGTTTCCACAATGCAGAAGGGGTCGACCAATATTGGCGGGAAACCGGAGAAAGCCTGAAAAAGGCCTTCTTGAAGGCGCCGCTGAAATATACCCGCATTTCGTCGGGATTCTCCTACCACCGCAAGCATCCCGTCTATGGCTATACCCGCGCCCATACGGCCGTGGATTACGCGGCACCTACCGGAACGCCTGTCATGTCGATCGGCGACGGAACGGTAATCAGCAAAGGTTGGGGCGGCGGTGGCGGCAACACGGTCAAAATCCGTCATAATTCCGTCTATACGACCGCCTATCTGCATCTGTCCCGGTATGCGGCCGGCCTGAAGGTCGGAGACCATGTCCGTCAGGGGGATGTCATCGGCTATGTCGGCATGACCGGCACGGCGACGGGGCCGCACCTGGACTTCCGGGTCTGGAAGAACGGCTCTCCCGTCAATCCGCTGACCCTCGAATCGCCGGACGCCGACCCGATCGCGGCAGATTCGCTGCCGGCGCTGGACTCTGTCGCCCGGCTCTTCCGGGCTACGTTGGATACGCTTACAGCCGTGTCGGATTCCGTTCGTTTGGAAAATGCGGCGGTTCGTTGAATCTGCTGCGTATCTGGCTTTCTTTTTGCTACTTTTGACCTAAACAATAATTATTTACGGCTATGAACCGTATGCCTTCGTTGAGGCCCGTTTCGGCCTGAATGATCCCAAATGGGACGCTGCCTCGACGACGGATGCCTATGCGACTTCTCAGTTCCTGGGATTCCGTGATTCCTACCTGAACCGCCTGCGTGCCGGCCTCGGCCTGGAATGGAAGATCAACGTGTGGCATTCCCTGGATTTCTACGGCTTCTATGACAGCCTGACGGACAAGGATATCAGCGCCAAGCGCAAGAAAGGGGTGCTGAAGGCGCCCGTCTCGACGCTCCAAACGGACCGCTTCACCCTCGGCGTCGCCTACAAGTTCAGTTTCTAGCGGTTCTCCGCATGGATGGATTATTCCCACCCTTTGCCGAAATCCAGGTGAAGGGGGGTTATTTATTCATTTTTTTCTTATCTTTCGAAAAATGGACCACTATGAAACGTTTGCTTGTTTGTTTTGTCTTGTTACTGCCTCTGGCGCTGCATGCCCAGCGGATTCCTGTCGATACGAAGTTCGGCAAGATTTCGGATGCCGAACTGGACATGACGGTCTATGATGCCGATACTTCCGCTGCTGCTGTCGTTCTCCTCAGCGAGGACGAAGTGACGCTCTCCGTCGATTTGGACCTGCGGATGCGGATGGTTCACAAAACCCATGAACGGATCAAGATCCTCAAGGAATCCGGCCGTGACTATGCCGATTACCGGCTGTATTTCCGGACGGACAACGACCTGGGCGAAGCCGTGACCGGGATCAAAGTCTCGACGTTCAACCGGGAAGGGAAGAAGATGGTCGAAACGAAAATGGATAAGAAGTATGTCTTTACCGAGCCCTATCGCGACGGAGTGAAATCCGTCAGTTTCTCTCCCCAGAATGTCAAGGTCGGGTCTGTCATAGAAGTGACTTTTCAACAGGTTTCGAATGTCTTTTATGACGTTCCGAATGTCTTTTTGCAGCGTTCCGTCCCTGTCAACCTGGCGACGGCGTCCTATTCGTTCCCGGATTTCTTCTATGTGAGAAAGATGACGCGGGGTTCGGAGGACATCGAATATACCAATACGGAATCTCCGGCCATTGTGGCGGGCTTCCAGTTCAACAACAAGATCGATAACTATAAGCTGACCGATGCACCGGGCTTACGGGCCGAGTCGCTGAGCTACAATCCGGACCAGTACAAGGCTGCGGTCTATTATGTCGTATCGCAGATGCAGATTCCCGGCAACGCACCCCGGAATTTCAGTTATACCTGGGACCAGATCGACAAGATGATCCGGGATACGGAAATCTGGACGGAAACCCGTGCGAAATGCCGTTTCCGTGAAGAGGTTGATGCCTTGAAAAACCAGTTCCAGGATGAAAAAGCCCTGATTGCAGCCGTCCGGGACCTGGTGCTCTCGAAAGTGGAATGGGACGGGACGCGGGCGCTGATTCCGCAGAAGAATGCCGAAACACTGAAGAAACGGACCGGCTCGGCGGCCGATATCAATGCCTTGACCGGCAGCGCTTTGCAGGAAGCGGGCTTTGAGGTGTTCCCGCTGATGGTCCGCCGCCGTTCTTCCGGTTATGTCCCGGATTTTTACATATCGGTCGATGCTTTCGACCTGTTCATCCTGAGCGTGACGGGGCCGTCCGGAACTACCTTCTATCTGGATGCCGCCCCGAAGGAGGGATATGTCAATGTACTGAGTGACGACTTCTTGATCACCAACGCGCGTGTCATCCGCCCCGAAAACCTGAGGGGGGATTGGGTCGATATCTCCGCTTTGGGAAGCAACCAGTTGGTCGTCAATTGCGAGATGCGTCTTGCTCCGGATGGTTTGGTGACTGGAAAAATGACGGGACAGGCCACCAACGAGCAGTCCTATGCGCTGAAGAAGAGCTATGGATCCTATAAGGACAAAGACGAGTTCATCAGCCAGGAGGAATTGAGCGAAGGGGTGGAGATCGTTTCGCTGTCCGTCGACGGCATGGATGTTTTCTCTTCCAGTGCCGTCCTGAACGAGGAATTCGAGCGCTCGTACGATATCGCTTCCGGGCGGATCTATCTGGATCCCTTCGCCACGACGTTCCATGACCGGGCGCAGTTCCGGGATGAGACCCGTCAGGTTGCGATGGATTTCCCGTTCAAAAAGCGGATTACCTACCAGGCCCGGATTTCGATTCCGGAAGGATTTGCAGTGGAAGAGCTCCCTCAAAACGCCGTCTATATCCTGGATCCTTTGAAATCCCGCGTGCAGTTCACCTGTTCCCAGCCTTCCCCGGACCAGGTCGTGGTCTCCTACATGTTCCAGCAAAACGCCGTATTTGCCGTTGCAGAAGATTATCCTGTCGTTCGTTCCTTCTGGGAACAACTGTGCAATATCTATGATAAAACCATTGTGCTGAAAAAGTTATGAGACAATTGATGGTGTGGGCCGTTCTTCTGCTGACGGCAGTGCAGCTGAATGCCCAGGAAAAGGACCATGCCGTCATCCGTAACTGGGACATCCGGTTCAGCATGTCTTCTCCCCAGAACGGCACCTGCAAGGTCGTCAAGGAAATACAGGTCCTGGACGAAGACGGCGAGGCGGCGGCCCTGTTCCTGGTCAATACCGATTCCTTCACCTCGTTGTCATCCTTTTCCGGAACCATTTCGCATGGCGGCAAGGTCATTTCCAAACTGAAGAAGACGGACCTGGTGTCCCAGTCCTTGTCCTCCGGTTTGGCCGAGGATGAGTATGCCGTCTATTACGTGCCTTCCGCCACGTATCCGTATACCGTCCGTTACGAGTATTCCGTTTCGTACCGGAAAGGCGTCGCCCATTTTCCGGTATTCATGCCGGTAGATGAAGAGCGGGTTTCCGTCGACCAGGCTCGGTATGAAATCTCCGTACCGTCCGGGACAGCCATCCAGTATTATGCTCCTTATTCTGATCCGGAGGTATCGCATGCGGGTGGACACGATCTGTATACCTGGCAGGTGGGGCATCTGCCGGGATTCGTTGCAGAACACCAGATGCCGTCTCCTTTGGAATTCCTGCCCTTCGTCCTTGCTGCTCCGTGCGACTTCACCTATGGCGGTTCTTCCGGGTCACAGCGGACCTGGCAGGATGTCGCCCGCTGGCATTATGACCTGCAAAAAGGATCGGATGACTTGCCGGAGGATTTCAGGGCCAAGGTCCGGGAGATGACGGCGGGTTGTACCACTACACAGGAGAAAGTCCGTGTCATCTATCGTTATCTGAGGGATAATACACGATACGTCAGCATTCAGTACGGTCTGGGCGGTTACAAGCCATTCCCCGCGTCTACTGTGGTGAAAACCGGATTCGGAGACTGCAAGGCGCTGGTCAATTTCATGCGCGCCATGCTTGCCGAAGCCGGTGTCCCGTCTGATTACCTGATCCTTAATACCGATCGCGCCGATTTCTTCCCGGGTTTCTCTTCTTTCGGACAGATGAACCATGTCATGCTGGCCGTCCCGGTTCCGGAACAAGCCGATACGCTTTGGATCGAGTGCACGAATCCGAAATACCCGCTGGGGTACCGGCATTCTTCGATTGCCGGTCATCAGGTCGTCATGGTGCGGGAAGGGGATGGCGGCATGATCCGTGTTCCCGCCTATCCGGATTCCCTGCGCCGGACTTCCGTACAGATGCGAATCCATTTGCATGCGGACGGTTCCGCTTCCATGACGGCGTGCAAGGATCTCTTTTTGTCCGATGCGGAGCCCTATATAGGATTCGAGGCCAGGAAACCTGAGGAACAGGCCCGTTCCCTTACGGCGGCGATGGTCTTCCATCCGGAACATGTCCGGGTAACGGGTATCCGGGATAATTTCTCATCGGCCGGGACGGCGGATTTTGTTCCTCGGATTTCCATCGACTATACCATGGATACCGGCTCTTATGCGCAGGTCAGCAGTAACCGGCTTTTCGTTCCTTTCAACCCTGTGGCACAGGCCATGACTTTCCAGCGGAGTGAACGGAAGTACGATTTGGTAGTCCGTAGCGGATATGCCCGGGAGGATGTCATCCGAACAGAACTCCCGGAAGGCTTCCGGCTCGAGTCTCTTCCGGCCCCGGTGGATCTGACGGAGGAATGGGCGGATTTCCACGCCTTTTCCTCCGTTGACGGGCAGGTCCTTACAACGGTTGTCCGCTACGTTTTCAAGCCTTGCCGTCTTCCGAAAGAACGGTATACGGACTTTCGGGACTTCGCCCGCAAGATCAATCGGGCGATGGATACCAGGATCGTCCTCGTCCGGGAATGATTATTTTTCCGGCATGGATTTCACATAGATGTCCTGCTGCGGGAACGGGATTTCGATTCCGTTCTCGTTCAGTGTCTTGTAGATGATTTCCTTGGCCTGGGCAGCATAGGTGAAGTGCGTGTCCACGGTGGTGAACTGCAGCACCGTCAGGTTGATGCTGTTGTCCCCGAAACTGTCGAAACGGACGGTGACGCCGCGCTTGGGATCGACCAGGATGGCGAAATCGCACCGGCTCGCGGCGTACTCGCCCATCTGGCGGTTGAGCTCCTGCTCCTGCTCGCCCAGCTCCACCATGCCCGGCGTCA
>ONQC01000049.1 GCA_900319855.1 uncultured Bacteroidales bacterium | reverse complement strand
AAGTGGATTTCGCTGGCGTGAAGAATGCTCTTGCAAGAGCATTTCCACGGGGAAGCCCTCGGGAAGGGTTCCTTCGTTCCAGACGGAAACACGGTCGTTATATACCTTCATCTGAACAAAGGTTCCCGTGTATAACCTATGAATGAGGGAATTATAAATGATTTCTCGCAGGGCAGCTTCAGGAATTTCCAATGGCTCCGTCCGTTTCATACCTTCGTAACCGATGTAGGAAACGAGGTATTTTGACCTGAGGACAGCCATAATCCTATCGGCCATCCGGATAATATCTCCTTGGATAATGTCCTGGAAAAGAAGGTCGGATTCATCGCTGATGAAGCGGCCGATGCGGAAGTCTATGCTTCGAACATATTTCTCCGGATGTGTCCCGAAGAGAATGATGGCCGCAATGCGAAGTTTACCGTCATCAGAAATCAAGTGTAGATTCTTAAGGACGGTCTGAGTATCATCATTGATGGAATCTTTGGGCAGTCGTTCTTCTCCGATTGCTTTCTTCAGGAAGTAGTCGACAGCCTCACGGTCAATGTCCTTCTCAACGGTGGCGTTGGGGATTTCCATTTCGTCCCAATGCATTCCCATCTTGGACAGAAGAAAACGTTCCAGCGCTTCACCACGAAGAGTCTGATTCGTGGCCCCACTTCTGTAATAGATAACACCATCCAGGGTAATGGCCACATTACTTGGGTTAACAGAAATCTCGATGTAGTCGATGCCATTGAGAGTACGCTTGTTGACATCAGAAACAATGCCGAGTTTATTGATGATCTTGTTGGGGAGCTTCTCCAGCAGAGATTTGATATCGGCCAGCCCAACGGGTGTTCCGTCATCAGCTGTGCCGACATTCAAGATGCCGCCTTGTGCGTTAGCAAAGCCACAAATCCATTCCAGCCACTCGTCTTTCCAGATGGTTTTATTCTCAACAATATGCGTTTCCTGCATCATAACCGTTGCGGTTCGTCTTCACAAATGTAAGGCTTTGCGGCAAGAATAGCAAAACAATTATTATTCGTAAATTTGCAGCAGATGTTGCAGACGAAGGAAATAGAGGCCCTTTTCCGGACGTATTACCGCCCCTTGTGTCTGTATGCGCTCCATTATCTAGGCGATCCGGATGCGGTGGAGGATGTGGTCCAGGAGAGCTATACGGCACTTTGGAGGCAGGAGAATCCGGTGGCGAACGTGAGGGCCTGGTTATATTCAGCCGTCCGGAACCGCAGTATCGATGCGCTGCGAAAATCCGGAAAAACCGAACCTTTGCCTAGCGACCTGGACGGTCCCATCTCTGATGACGAAGCGGAGGAGCGTTCCGCTTTGGAGGCTCGCCTTTGGACTGCCGTGGACGCCTTACCTGAAATGCGCCGCAAATGTCTCTTGCTGGCTAAGCGGGACGGCTTGTCCTACAAGGAGATAGCCGACGAATTGAACATCTCTGAACATACCGTGCGAAATCACATCTCCCGGGCCCTGGAAACCCTCCGGGAAGGTGGGCAGCAGATGATCAACTTCATTTTTTCATTTTTCTGATGGTACTTTTTGCGGGGAGCCTCGTCTTAGGTTCGTATGAACCAGATTGACGAACAAAAACTCTCTTTCGTTCTCCGCCATTACCGGCCGGGAATGTTTGATACGCAAAAAGCATGGAAGAAGGTTTCCGGCATGGCTTCCCGCCACCCCATGCGGCGGATTCTGCTCTGGGCTATGCCAATCGCCGCAGCACTGATATTCGGTGTATTCTTCTCTTGGCGGAACACATGGACGGAATACAATGCCTACGGTCTGGCACAGGCCTTTACCCTGAAGGACGGTACCCATGTCACCCTGGCCCCCGGGTCAACGCTCCGTTATCAGCCGCATAAGGCGCCGCGGCGGGTGGAGATGGCCGGTAAGGTGCATTATGCTGTCGCCCGCGACGAGGCGCACCCTTTCCGCGTGACAGCGCCTGCTGCAACCGTGACGGTCCTTGGAACCGTTTTCCAGGTATCAGAGGACCGTGTCGATGTGACCGAAGGCAGGGTACGGGTCGATGGTTCCCTAGGCGACGGGGTTATCTTGACCGCCGGCCAGTCGGCCAGGTTGAAGGACGGCATCCCGACGCTGGAGGAAACCGCCCTGCCGAACCCGTCGGCCTGGGCCACCGGTGTCTTCCGGTACGATGCCACGCCGCTTGACGACGTATTGATGGATCTGTCGGCTTATTATGGCGTTTCCCTCCAGGTGAAGGGCGATTCCTCCGGGAAATCGCTTACGGGCGAATTCTCGACGGAGAGCCTGGACGAAATCCTGGAGCTGGTCTCTCTGGCACTTGACGTGGAGATTGATAAACAGTAAACAATGAAAAACAATAATATAACGATTTTTGCCATCCTTCTCCTCGTGGCAGCCACTGGTTGTGTGAAGGAGAAGTATGTGAAGCCGATGTCGGATGCGGCATATGCAACAGCGGACCGCGTGTGTGGTGTATATCGGCTTGTAGCGATGGACTGGTCGGGAGAGCCCGTCGATCTGGACGGGGATGGCATCGCGAAAGAGTCTTTGTGGGAAGAATGCCTTGCGGGCGAGCATCTGGGACTGTCAGTTCCTGAGAATCATATCATAGAATGGACGCTTCGGCCGATCTATTCCTACGATGCCCCCGGAAATCTGGGTTTCCCGTTCTTCCACGGGGATTATACGCCAGGCGTTGAATCCTTGTCATACTACTCCCTGCACCTGATTTCTGGGGAAATGCGGATTTTTGAGGATGGGACGCTGGATTTGCAGGTCCCAGCTTACCAGGAAGAGAGCAGCCATTGGGGTGTTGACAACGAAGAATGTGGGATCCGGGACATCACCGTGTCCTGGGAGCCGGATGGGGACTTCCTTGTCGCCGGTACGACATCCTTCCGGGACGAGCGCACAGGTGAATCCATCGAGGGTAGGGAAACGCTCCGCTACCACTGTGTGTCCACCAAAGAAAAGAAGAAACGATGAAAAGAGTGATGTTGACGGCGGTGCTGCTGCTTGCAAGTGCCGCTTTGTGGGCGCAGACCACCTTGAAAAACGGGATGGCGGCGTTGGAAGAAAAATATGGTGTCCGATTTGTGTACGATGCTTCCTTGCCATTGGAAGGCCGAGTGGAATCCGTGACCGGGACAGATCTGGAAGAATGCCTGGAACAACTGTTCGCCGGGCGGGATATCCGGTATGAGATCAAAGGGAACCACGTGGTTCTCCGGAAGGTCCGGAAAGTTACCCTCAGCGGTTATGTAACGGATGCCTCCACCGGCGAAACGCTGATTGGGGCTGGCGTCTTTTCCGGAAACATCGGCGCGGTCACCAACAGTTATGGATTTTACTCGCTGACGGTTCCGGAAGGCGACATCGAGCTTTCGGTCTCCTATATCGGCTATGGTCGGAAAACACTGAAGCTGCGGCTTGAAAAGGATTGGACACAGGATGTCGCCCTGATTCCTGACGCCCGGATCCGGGCTGCAGAAGTGACCGGATGGAAAGATACCGGCATCGGGGCCACCAGTCTTGGTGCCCTGGAGATTCCCCAGTCGGTCATCCGGCGGGCGCCGATGCTGCTGGGCGAAGCGGATGTGCTTAAGTCCCTCCAGCTTCTTCCTGGCGTTCAATCCGGTTCTTCGGGTTCATCCGGACTCTATGTACGGGGCGGCGGACCGGACGAGAACCTGATCCTCATGGACGGGATACCCATGTATAACGGAGAGCATCTGCTGGGCCTGTTTTCCGTCTTCGCACCCGATGCCGTGAAAAAGGTAACCTTGTACAAGAGTTCCTTCCCGGCCCGGTACGGCGGACGGACCTCCAGCATCGTGGACGTCCGGATGAACGACGGCAATGCGGAAGGCATCCATGGGAGCGTCACCTTCGGGTTGTTGACGGAAAAGGCCCATCTGGAAGGCCCCATCGGCCCGAATACCACCTTCTCCCTGACCGGACGAGTACTGCATACGGGCCTGGTGGAACTCGTCGGCCGTCCCCTGGGGCTTCCGGCCAACTATTTCTTCTATGATGTCCATGCGAAGGTTTCACACAGCTTCGGGCCCAGGGACCGTGTATTTGCGGATTACTACCGAGGGAAAGACTATTTCCGGACCGATAGTCAGGAGTACGTCTTCGACCACCATTACGATGATAACTATGCGGCATACGATCGATATACGGACACCCGAAGCCAGTTCCGGTTGCGTTGGGGCAATACGGTGGCCGGGCTGCGGTGGAACCATGTCTTCGGCGGCCGGCTGTTTTCCAACACGACCCTGTCCTGGAGCGGATATCGCTCGAATATGTTGACGATGGGAGAAGAGAATGTGGATGACGACGGCTACCGGACCCTCACCCGGAATGAATTCCAGTATTTCACGACCATCGGCGATGCGACGCTCCGGACCGATTTCGAGTTCACCCCTTCACCGGCCCAGACCATCCGTTTCGGCGCCGGAGTGACCCGCCATGTCTTCATTCCCGACGGAATGTCGCTTTCGCTGCGGGAAGAAGCGGGAGGAAAGATTGTCCGTGACACGCTGCTGCATCGTTCAGCCGGGACCTACATGCCCGGTTGGGAGGCTTCCGCCTATCTGGAGGATGAGATATCCCTCGGACGCGTTTCTTTGAATCCGGGCCTCCATTTCGCCTTGTTCTCTGCCAGTGGAAAGAACTATCCTTCTTTCCAGCCGAGGCTGTCCGCGCGTTGGGCCGTTACCGATTCCTGGACGCTCAAGGCCGGTTATTCCCGGATGGCCCAGTATGTCCACCGGCTTCCCTTTGCCCGCGTGAACCTTCCGACGGACATCTGGGTTCCTGTGACGGACCGGATCCCTCCCCAGGAATCGGACCAATGGTCGACGGGCGTGTATTATACCGGCATTCCGGGTTGGAGCCTGTCGGCGGAGGTCTACTACAAGGATCTGAGGAACATCCTGGAGTTCAGGAACAACCGCCTGGCGTTCTCGGGCGCGGACCAATGGGAAAAGACCATCGCGACCGGCATCGGCCGGGCCTATGGGGCCGAATGGCTGGTGGAGAAGACGGCAGGTAACCTCACGGGTTGGTTGTCCTACACCCTGTCCCGGAGCGAACGTCGTATCCCGGACGGAAGCATCAACGACGGCCGCTGGTTCCCCTATGTCAATGACCGTCGCCACAAGATTTCCGTCTATGGCGATTATTCGCTCAACGACCGGATTGATTTTTCCGCCACCTGGCAGTTTGCGTCGGGCGACCGGATGACACTCCCCATACGGCATTCCTTTACCATGGGTGAGGATGGCCTGCAGGAGCAGCTATACATCCCTTCCCGCAACAATTGGACAGTACCGCCGACACACAGGTTGGACGTGAGCGTGAATTTCCGGAAGAAAAAGGCCAGGGGCGAAAGAGTCTGGAACGTGGGCGTCTACAACGTGTACGCTGCCCGGAATCCGGATTTCATGATCTATAATGAGAATCGCCGGTGGACG
>ONQC01000051.1 GCA_900319855.1 uncultured Bacteroidales bacterium | reverse complement strand
ACTGGGCGGCCCAGGAGCTGGGTTTCGGATACGACGACCTGCAGAAACACCATACCGCCTGGGTCCTTTCCCGGATGCAGTTCCGCTTCCGGAACACCCCCCGCTGGCGCGACGAGGTCACCCTCTATACCTGGCACAAAGGCCTCGACGGGATCTTCTTCCTGCGTGACTTCGAGCTCCGCGCCAAGGGAGACACGAACCTGGCCGACAAGGCCTCCGCACTGGTCAGCTGTACAAGTTCCTGGATCGTGATGGACACGCAAACCCGCCGCCTCGTCCGCAGCGACGAGGTACTGGACATGGTTCCGAGCAACACCCAGTGTCCGGACGACGCCCTCAAGGAACCGGCACCGAAAGTGACGATGCCCAGGGGCGTGACACCCGTTCCGGCCGGCACGCGGCAGGTGTCCTACGCGGACGTCGACATCATCGGGCATACCAACAACGCCCGCTACATCGTCTGGGCGATGGACAGCCTGACCTATGAGGAAGCCGCCGGAAGCCCGGTCAAAGAGGTCCGCATCAACTTCAACAAGGAGACGGTGCCCGGCGAGACGGTCGAACTCTTCCGGCACTCCGAGCCGCTGGACGGCGGCATGCGCCATTACATCGAAGGTAAATCGGCGGGAAAATCCTGTTTCTGCGCCAGAATTGATTATTGACATACAACATGAATGACTTGTTTCTCGGTACGGGAATCGCCCATTCCATCCTGGTGTTCGCCTTCGTGATCGCTTCCGGGATGTTCCTGGGCAAGTACAAAGTGAAAGGCATTTCCATCGGCACCACCTGGATCCTCTTCGTCGGCATCGTCCTGAGCCACTTCGGCATCCGCGTCGACCCAACGGTCATGGGGTTCGTCAAGGACTTCGGCCTCATCCTGTTCATCTTCTCGATCGGCCTCCAGGTCGGTCCCGGTTTCTTCCACTCCTTCAAGAAAGGCGGCCTGACGATGAACCTGCTGGCCCTGCTGCTGGTGCTGCTGGCCGTCGGCATCACCTTCTGCATCCACCTTGTCACGGGTGAAAGCCTGCAGACGATGGTAGGTGTCATGTCCGGTGCCGTTACCAACACCCCGGGTCTGGGTGCCGCGCAGCAGACCCTCAGCGACGTACTGACGGCCTCCGGTGGTACGGCGGAGCATGCCTCGGCCGTCGTTTCGTCCCTGGCGTCCTCCTACGCCGTCGCCTACCCGCTCGGCGTGCTCGGCGTCATCGTCGTGATCATCCTGCTCAAGACCCTGTTCAAGGTCGACCTGGAGACGGAGCAGAAGCAGATCGAGCATGACGACGATTCCGGGGAGACGGCCCGGCGGATGCACTGCATGGTGGAGAATCCCGCCATCTTCGGCAAGCGCCTCAAGGAGGTCGTCGGACCGGTGAGCGACAAGATGGTCGTCTCGCGCATCCTGCGCGACGGCGTCATCTCCCTGCCGGGACCGGACACCGTCCTCCAGCAAGGCGACAAACTCCTCATCGTCACCTCCCAGGCGGAAGTCGAGACCGTCCGGATCATCTTCGGCGAGGAGATCCCGATGCACCAGAAAGACTGGATGAAGATGGACGAGAAGCTGGTCACGCGCCGTCTCGCCATCACCAAATCTTCCCTGACGGGCAAGAAACTCCGCGAACTGGGCATTCGCGAGAATTACGGGGTGAGCGTCACCCGCATCCTGCGTGCCGGCGTCGAACTCGTCGCCCGCCCGAACCTGTATCTCCAGATGGGCGACAGCATCCAGGTCGTCGGCACGGAATCGTCTATCCAAGATGTCGCCAAACTGGTCGGAAACAAACCGGAAACCCTGTCGCACCCGAATCTGGTGCCGATTTTCTTCGGTATCGTGCTCGGCGTGATCTTCGGTTCCATCCCCTTCAAGCTGCCCGGGATCCCGCAGCCTGTCAAGCTCGGCCTTGCCGGCGGCCCCCTCATCGTGGCCATCCTGCTGGGGCATTTCGGACCGAAATGGAAGATCACGACCTACACCACGCTGGGTGCGAACATGATGATCCGCGAAATGGGCATCGCCCTGTTCCTGGCCGCCGTAGGCCTCGGCGCCGGCGGCAACTTCGTTTCTTCGATCCTGTCCGGCGGCTACTGGTGGATCCTGTATGGCGCCCTGATCACGATCATTCCGGTCCTGACGGTCGGGCTGCTCGCCCGGCTCGCCTTCCGGCTGAATTTTTACCAGATTTGCGGTCTGCTGTCCGGCGGTATGACGGACCCGGCCGTCCTGGCTTTTGCCCAGGGCGCGTACGGCACGGACCACGCTTCCGTCAACTACGCCACCGTCTATCCGCTGACGATGTTCCTGCGGGTGCTGATGGCCCAACTGCTGATCCTATTCGCCCTCTGACGCCCCATGTTCGAACTGATATACCCGGTTGAACCCGCTCCGATCCTTCCGCTGCCCACCGCAGACGACCCCGGGACCAAGACCCTCGGCAATGCCGAAGCCGTCCCCGTCGTGGAAGAGAACGGACTGGTGGTCGGCCAGGCCGCACGGGCGACGGTCCATGGCAGCCACCGCTTCCTGCACCCCGTCGTCCACCTCCACATCATCAACCGGTTCGGCTGCCTGTACCTTCAGAAGCGGTCGATGACCAAGGACCTGCTGCCCGGCAAATGGGACACGGCCGTCGGCGGCCACGTGGATTATGGAGAACTGCTCGAGACGGCCTTGCTGCGCGAGGCCGCCGAGGAACTGGGCTTCCGGGAGTTCAACCCGATCTACCTGAAAAGCTACGTCTGGGAGTCCCGGCGCGAACGGGAACTCGTGAATGTATTCGCCGCCGTAGGCAATTTCGACATCCATCCCGACAGCCCGGAGGTCAGCGAAGGGCGCTACTGGACGATGGACGAGATCGCGCAGGCGGAGCCGGACGGCATCTTCACCCCGAATTTCGTCCAGGAATTCCACGACATCAAAGACACGCTGCTCGCCCTGCTGTAATGGAAGAGACCATCGAGAAATTCATCGGAGACCAGCTTTCCGTCTGGCCCCTGGCTGCGGAGCATTACCGCGCACTCAAGAAAGCGGAGACGAAACATCTGACCGTGAACGGGTTGGACATAACCGTCCAGCTCAACCCCGCCCGGAGCATCTCGTCGAAAGCGGCGCTGGACCCGGAGTCCATCCGCCGGCGTCCCTGCTTTCTCTGCCCGGAGAACCGCCCGGAGGAGCAGTTCGACATCCCGTTCGAAGGAAGGAAGGGAAAGAAATACCGCATCACCCTGAACCCGTTCCCGATCTTTCCGTCGCACCTGGTCATCTCCAGCGCCGGACACATCCCGCAGCGCATCGGCAACCGCTACCAGGACATCAAAGAAAGTCGGCTGAGTTCTGGCAATGATCTGCGCCGTCGGCTGTTTGATCGGAGAAATCAGAAAATAGATCACAGCGGTCGCAACACTTACTACGACCTGAAAGGCAAACCCCAGGGCATGTCTGCGAAAAAGGTCCCCGTCTCCGGTTTCTGTACCGTATGCCATAGCCAGGATGCTTCCCATCAGTGGGGAAATCAACATAGCTCCTATGATTACAGCAATCGAATCGGTATTGAGGCCCACACAGGCAATAATGATGGCGCATACCATTACGACCATATTAGTACCGGTGATCTTTCCACCGGACAAGAGACGTTCACGGATCTCTTCGTGAGAGGCGGCATCCTCCGTTATGGAAAACATCTTTCGGATGACATCCGCCATTTTTTCTTTAGAGGGCATAGCAGCTTCCTTTCGATACACGGATTTATTTCGAATCGAAAAAATAATACCCCTGATTCTACCATAAAATGCGTCACTAGTCTTCTGTATAGTCGGCCCATCCATATGCCTTATTCTTTCTGTCTTTGACTGGCATGCATCACCCGATCTCCTGGGCCAGGGTATCCCAATCCTGGATGCT
>ONQC01000054.1 GCA_900319855.1 uncultured Bacteroidales bacterium | reverse complement strand
GTACGTCCCCCGCGCCTGGGGCGACGCCGTGATCCCGGCCAGCATGATCGACCTCTTCGTGGAAGACAATACCCCGCTGATGCCGGCGCATTTCTCCGAGCCGTCCGAGATCGAGACCAAGATCGGTATCAACTGCGCCAACCTCGTGGAAGACGGCGCCTGCCTGCAGATGGGTATCGGTGCCATCCCGAACGCCGTGCTTGCCCAGCTGGGTGACCACAAGAACCTCGGTATCCATACCGAGATGTTCGCCGACGGCGTGCTGCCGCTCGTCAAGAAAGGCGTCATCAACGGCAAGAACAAGAAGATCGACAAGGGCAAGATGGTCTCCACGTTCCTGATGGGTTCGCAGGAAGTCTATGACTTCATCGACGACAACCCGATGGTGGCCATGATGGATGTCGGTTATACCAACGATCCGTACATCATCGCCAAGAACCCGAAGGTCTGCGCCATCAACTCCGCCCTCCAGGTGGACATCACCGGCCAGGTCTGCGCCGACTCCCTCGGCACGAAGTTCTACAGCGGTGTCGGCGGCCAGATCGACTTCACCTACGGCGCTTCGCTCTCCGAAGGCGGCAAGGCCATCATCGCCATGCCTTCTGCTACCAACAAGGGTATCAGCAAGATCGCTCCGGTCCTGACGGAAGGCGCCGGTGTCGTGACGACCCGTAACCATATCCACTGGCTGGTCACGGAGTACGGTGCCGTCGATCTCTACGGCAAGAGCCTCCAGGAGCGCGCCAAGCTGATCATCAGCATTGCGCACCCCGACGCCCGTGAGGCCCTCGACCGCGCCGCCTTCGAGCGCTTCGGCCCGCACTACCATAGCTTTTAGATAGACGGGGCTCCGCCCCGAACCCCGCGCCTCCCGGCCTTAGTACTTTGCTAACGCCGGGAGTCGTGCGTTATTCAGCTGGCTTTAGCAAAGTACCGGCCTCCGGCGGTCGCCTGATGGCGACTTCTAAACGGGGCTCCGCCCCAAGCCCCGCCACTCCAGGCCGGGTGAAAATTGGCTGCCATCCTCAAATTGGGCAATTTTGAGGATGGCGGCCGACGGAATCGCTGGAATGCGGTCAGTAGCGGATGGAGAGGCCGGCGTGGATGACGTTCTGATGGCCGGGCAGGGCACTGCGATAATTCCACCCGGCTGTCAGCCCGATGAAACGGTGCCAGATGCCCGCGCTGATTCCAAGGCGCCAGCCCGCATCTGTATATAGATTGTCGGTATGCCAGTCTCCGTCGACCGGTGTATAATCGAAGATGACACCATCTTTGTCCCGCAGCGGGCTTGCCAGGTAATAGCGGTTGTGACGGATTCCGATGCCGACGCCCGGGGAGACGAACACGCCGAATTTCCACTCGCCAAACTCGCGGACGTAACCCAGATTCAGGGAGGTGACCGACTCGGCGGCGTGCGCGCGTGCCCAGAGCCAGCCGGCCGGCTTGCCGACGAAACTGCCGTCCTGCGCAAAGACCGTTCCCTTGGCAAGACGCTGGGCATCGAAAGAATGGGACAGTCCCCAGGAAAAAGTGTTCCCGTCGCGCCATGGCCGCAGACGGAAATCAATGAGATCCAGTTCGCCGAACAATCCGGAGGACCGGATCGGATCTTCCACGAAGCGGTAACTGTACCCCGCCTGCACGCCGCCGAAGACCACGACCGACCACTTCGGTTTGACATTCTTTTTCGTAACCCCGAACAATGGGGCTTCGAAGTTGAGTTTTTCCGTATGCTGTGCCGCCGCGGGAAGTGCCGCCAATGCGGCAACCAGTAAAATCAATACCTTTTTCATTATTTATCGTTTTCTTGTTTTTCAAACATAGAATTCAGGTCCTCAAGGGTGGCGATGCCTTCCAGGTAGAGAAGGGTGACTTTCCAGATGGGGCCTGAGGGCCGGGCCTGGTAGCAGAGATACCGCTTGATCTTGCCATCCGGTTTCAGTTCCACAAGGGCATAAGTCATCAATTCGCCGGTCATTTCCGTCTGGACAGACCGGGCGGCACCGGTATCTGCAGCGACGAGCGCCGCTACTTTCAGGGCGGTCGCCGTATCCACCTGGAAGGTGACGCCCTTGTAGTAATCCAGTTTGTAGGTAGCCATTCCGCCGCCACGGACTTCCGTGGTGACCATCCGTTGCGGAGGAACGACTTTCCCCCGGAAAACGGCATTGCAACTGAGACCCCGCTGGGCGAAGGCCGAACCCGAGAGCAGGAGCAGCATCGTAAAGCAAAGTACTGTCTGTTTCATCGCTGGAACATTTCAAACAATTGTACTTCAGCGGGCGTTTCTCCCGCAAAGAAATCGGCAAGCGATGACTCGACGGAAGTCATAATCGCATCGCTGTCGGCAGATTTTACCCCGTAGGCATAACGGACGCAGAGATCATCCGCCTGCCGTGCCGGGGCAAAGCGCAGCGTCAGGGCGAGGGCGATCACCGCTGCGATGCCTGCGGCTGCCGCGGCAATCGGGTACATCCGTACCCTCCGTCCCTTGCAGACGCGCGTCGTCCTGCCTACGGACAGGTATCCGAGCACGCCCCGGAGCTGGTCGAAAGCGGGATCATCCGTCCTGGCGGCATAGCGCGCAAGTTCCCGCTCTTCCGCCGGCGTGGTCTCCGCTTCCCAGTAGCGCTGCATCAAGCGCGTGTATTTTTCTTTATCGGTCATTTTCCAAACGGTTTTTCAAGGTTCCTCTAAGCGTTTTGCGGGCGCGGGAAAGTTGCATCCTTACCGCTGCAGGCTCCATCTTCAGTTCTCTCGCTATCTCTTCCAGTGTCCGACCGCCATATTCTTTTTCTTCCAGTATATATCGTTGTGTTTCTGTCAGGCATTGTTCGATTTGACGGTGCATCTCGGCATAAGCCATTTCCTTCTCTGCGGTGTCGGGACCGTCATCCACGAGATCCCTGTCCAAAGGCACCGACCTGGCTCTCCGGCGTTCGTTAAGACTGGCATTACGGACAGTCCGGGCAAGCAG
>ONQC01000055.1 GCA_900319855.1 uncultured Bacteroidales bacterium | reverse complement strand
CTTATTCTTGTTGTAGACCATCTGTCCGCCCACCATCCATCTCGACGTTCCGGATCCCGAATGCGACCTGGACTACACGCCGAACAAGGCTGTGAAGGCTCCGCTGACCCTCGGCATCTCCGATTCCCTCGGTTTCGGCGGCCACAACGCCTGCATCGCCTTCCGCCCCTACCAATCCTAGCTTTCCCCAAACGATGAACAAAGAAGAGATCAAGCAATTCATGCCGCACCGCGAGCCGATGCTCCTGCTGGACGAGGCCACGATCGACGAGAACGGCGTCGCCCACTGCACCTACCGCATCAAGGAGGACGAGTTCTTCACCCGCGGCCACTTCCCGGGCAACCCCATCGTGCCCGGCGTGATCCAGTGCGAGATCATGGCCCAGAGCTGTGCCATCATGGTCAAGGACGAAATTCCCGGCCACCTGACCCTCTACGCCGGACTGGACAAGGTCCGCTTCAAGAACGCCGTCAAGCCGGGCGACCTCTGCGAGGTGACGGCCACGCTGGACGAGCGCCGCGGACAGCTGTTCTTCTGCTCCGCCGTCCTGAAGGTGGGCGGAAAACTCTGCTGCAAAGGGCAGCTGACCTTCGCCCTGGTACCCATTGAATAAACCGCGCCCGCGATGATCTACCGGACCGTATCCGATGCGGAATTCCGGGACATTGCCTCCCGGATCCTGTACGAAGACAACCACATCCTCGTCTTCGACAAACGGCCAGGCGAGATCGTCCAGGCGGACAAAACCGGCGACGAATGCCTGGCGGAAACGCTCAAGGCATTCGTCGCCTTGCGTGACGGCAAGCCCGGGCGCGTCTTCATGGGCGTCCCCCACCGGCTCGACCGGCCGGTCGGCGGCATCACCCTGTTCGCCAAGACGTCCAAAGCCCTCGACCGGCTCGGCGCCATGTTCCGCGAAGGCGGCGTGCACAAGACCTACTGGGCCCTCTGCTGCCACGCCCCGAAGGAGCCGCACGGTATCCTGACGGACTGGCTCGTACGCAACGAGAAACAGAACAAGTCCTTCGTCGTGGGCGGGCCGCGCAAGGATGCCAAGGAAGCCCGGCTCATCTATACCCACCTGGCCGATACCGACCGCTACGCCCTGCTGGAAGTGGAATTGCTGACCGGCAGGCACCACCAGATCCGCTGCCAGCTCAGCCACATGGGATGCCCGATCAAAGGCGACCTCAAATACGGCGCCCCCCGCTCCAATGCGGACGGCGGCATCAGCCTGCTCAGCCGCCGGATCCGGTTCATCCATCCCGTCAAGCAAACGGAAATCGACCTCACCGCCCCCGTTCCCTCCTCCTGGAAAGGCATCCCTCCTCATCTTTCCGACAACCGGGAAGCCACGTAGTCCCGCACCCATTCCGAGGGCGTCTGTCCCGTGTTCACCTTGAACGCCATGTTGAACGACACCACGGAGTGGAAGCCGGACTTCTCCGACACGTCCACCAGTTTGCGCTTCGGATTCTCCTTCAGCAAGGCCGTTGCATACTGGATGCGGTAATAATTGATGAACTGCCGGAAGTTGCGCCCCGACAGCAGGTTAATGGTCCGCGACAGGTAGAGTTTGTTGGTAAACAGGACCTTCGACATGGCCGTCATGTCGAACTCCGTGTCCAGGTAGGGGCGCTGTTCTTCCATGTAGGCCTGGATGCGCCGGTAAAGGGTCTGCATCCGCAGTTCCTCCGCTTCCGGACCAGCACAGACCTGCCGCAGGTTCCCCTCCGCCATCTCCCGGATGCGACGTTCTTTCTCCGGGCCGACCAGCACCAGGCGCCTCCTGAAGAGATAACGGTACAGAAGCCCTTCGAAGACGAGGAAAAGCAGGCTGAAAACCGCCACCAGCATCTTGGGAAGCAGTTCCTCCGCCGGCAGGCAGAGCAAGTAACCGGATATGATCCCGGCCAGCAGGACGCTCAGGAGCAGCTGCGAGGACTCCTCCAAGTGCCGGAGCGGGGCGCATGCGTGGAACAACCCGCGCACCGAAGCATTCCGGCGGACCGTCCTGTATACCAGAAGGAAATAAAAACACAGCAAACTTGCCACCAGGGCAGTGACGGAGGCGGGCGGCGCGTCCGCAGGCAGGAGCGCAGGCATGACCAGCCGCCATACGGCATTCACGCCCAGCAACACGATGGGGAAACGGAACGGATGACGCACCTTCTCGAAGGAACAGGGCTCTGAAAGCAGGAGCAGTCCCGTCAAGCCGGTCTCCGCCGCCCACCCCGACGCATCCGAAAGCGGCATGGTCAGCAAGTCCTCGATCAGCAGCGTCGCTCCCCCGGCGACCGCAAGCAGCCGGAACCGGAAGCCGACGTTCCGCCGGTTGGCGGGAACGGAGAACTCACGCCCCGCCTGGTAAGCAAAGAGAAGGAAAGGTATAAAAAAGAAGAGAAGCAGCACATTGGCATTGGATAGCATAAGTCGGTTTCATTTGGTGTTTCTGGCCGAAATTACAAACAAAAAAAACCCGGTGCACAGGCACCGGGAGCATTCTGACGGATAATTTTTTGTTTTTTTCGAATCTTTCTGTTTTTTAAACTTGGGGCGATTCATCTGTTGGAAGGGCCTTTCCCTTGAAGGTATCGAAACCCTGTCCGTAGACACCGGTCACCGACGAGATGGACAGGAATGCAGACGGGTCGATCGTCTTCACGGAACGGAGCAGCAGGTTCAATTCGGTCTTGCGCGTGATGACCATCAGCACCTTGGCCGGTTCCTTCGTATACCAGCCTTCGCCGTCGAGGAGGGTCACGCCGCGGTGCAGTCCGTTGGATACCATATCTGCGATCTCGGCATACTTACGCGAGAGGATGAACAACTGTACACTCTGCTTCGAGCCGGCCAGGTACAAGTCGACGACATGCCCGTCCACCGACACGATGATCATGCCGTATACCGCGGTGT
>ONQC01000056.1 GCA_900319855.1 uncultured Bacteroidales bacterium | reverse complement strand
TGGATCGACATCAACGACTACGAGGAAAGCGGCGACGGCTACACGGCCACCAGTTATAACCACAAGGATGGCCGGCGGATGATGAAACTCTATGCCGAGTACATGCCGATCTCCGAGCCGGAGCGTGAACTGCGGATGGCCTGGGCCATCATGGACCTGGGCATCAAGATTCCCAAGGCATACCGCATGGTGACCGACGGCAAGCGCGTGGGCGTGGAATTCGAGCGGATCACGGGAAAACGCTCCTATGCGCGCGCCATTTCCCAGGAACCGGAGAAACTGGAAACGCTGACGGCCGAATTCGCCCGCCAGTGCAAGGCCCTGCACGCCATCCCCTGCAACACGCAGGTCTTCACCGCTGCCAAGGATCACTTCAAGGCGGTGATCGCCGCTTCCAAGGATTTCGACGCGGCGCAGAAGGCGCGGATGACCGCCTTTGTGGACAGCGTGCCGGACGCGCATACCTGCCTGCACGGCGACATGCACATCGGCAACATGATCATGGCGGACGGCCAGTCCTGGTGGATCGACCTGGCGGATTTCCGCTACGGCGACCCGCGCTTCGACCTGGGCATGCTCTACTTCGTGTGCATCGGCAACGAGAGCGAGGAACTGGCGCAGAAGCTCTTCCATATCAGCCACGCGCAGATGGTGCAGGTCTGGGATGTGTTTGTCCGCACGTATTACGGCCCGGAGGCCGATCCGGAGGCGGTCCGGCGCGACATCGCACCCTTCGCTTCGCTCTACATGATCCATTTCGCCAACCGGGAAGCCATGCTTCCGCACTGGCGGGAACACATTGACAAGTATCTGCTCGGATAATGCACTATATCTTCGTCATCAACGGCCGGGAGGACAAGCGCTGGATTGCCGACGAGGTGGACCGTCAGATCCGCCAGCTCGGATCCAGCCTTGACTATGAGATCTATACGACCACCGGTGCCGGCGACGGGACCCGGTTTACGCGGATCTACTGCGATCTGCATCCGAACGCCCGGGTCTGTTTCGTCGCCTGCGGCGGTACCGGCACCTTGAACGAAGTGGCTTCCGGACTGGCCGGTTTCAAGGGAAAGTCCCTGGCTCTGCTGGCGTTCGGGACGACCAACGACTTTACCAAAAACTTCCCGGACCGGGATTTCACCTCCCTGCAGCGGATCCTTTCGGGCACGCCCCGGCAGATCGACCTGATCCAGGTCAACGACAATTATGCCATCAACGTGGTCAACATCGGCTTCGATGCGGTGGTGGCTTCGGCAGCCAACCGGATGATCGAGATGGGACACCCCAAACAGGCGTACCGCTTCGGAATTTTCCGGGCCCTGCTGACAGCCCGGTTCAACCGGATCCGCGTCGTGGCGGACGGCAAGCGGATGAACCTGAGCCGGATGTTGCTGTGCACCGTGTCAAACGGCGGCTATTGCGGGGGCGAGTTCCACTGTGCTCCGCGTGCAGATGTGTCTGACAATCTGGCGGAAGTATGCCTCATCCGGCCGATGCTGCTGATTTCCTTCCTGGGCATCCTGCCGATCTATCGCCGCGGCGAGCACCTGGACCGGCGCGCCGTGCAGCACCATTTCAATTACCGTCAGGCCCAACATGTCGAGGTCCATTCCCGCGACCTGATCGACCTTTCCCTCGACGGAGAAATCGTTTCCGGACACGATTTCAAGATCGATGTCCTTCCCGGAGAAATCCAATTTATCTTACCTTCCATCGTTACTATGAAAAAGAGATTTGAACCCATCATCGACAAGTGCGGCGAGATCATCGACTACCTGATGTCTTCGCCCGATATTCCGAAAGATGAGGCCCTCCAGTTCAAAATCCGGCTCTCCATCGAGGAGGCGGTCGAGAATGTAGTCCGTTATGCCTACGACGGCGGTCTTGGCTGGATCGAAGTCGGTACGGAACTTGACCCGGACGGGGTGATGCTGACCATCCTCCTGCGGGACGCCGGCGTTCCCTTCAATCCGCTGGAGCGGGAGGATCCCGACATCACGCTTTCCGCCGATGACCGGCAGATCGGCGGCCTGGGAATCTTCCTCTGCAAGCAGATGATGGACCACATCGAGTATAAGTACGAGGACGGCTGCAACGTCCTCCTGATGAAAAAGAAAGTCGCCTGAGAGAACCATGGCTTACGGCAGGAAATCGATTTCCAACCGGCTCAGCCGCTATGTCCTGCTGATCTCGGCGGGCTTATTCGTCGTGGTCACGATGCTGCTGGGCTTCCTGACGCGCCGGATCATCGAGCGCGTCTCGGAGGCGGTTGCGGCCAAGGATCTGGAACTGGCTGTCAGTGAGGTTGAAAAGGTCATTACCGAGGTCGAGCGTGCCGTGGACAATGTGGACTGGTTCGTGGAACGCAACAGCCACAGCCAGCCGTTCATGAAAGAAGCCACGCGGGAACTGGTCACGGCCAATCCCAACATCATCGGCAGCGCGGTCGCCTATGAACCGGACTATTTCCCCGGAAAGCGCTGGGTGGCCTACTACACTTTCATCGATGCCCGGACCAAGGAGATCAACACCATCCCGATGGGTAATCCCGATTATGACTATCCCATGCTCGACTGGTACCGGGTTCCCCGCCTGTACGACAAGCCGATGTGGAGTGAGCCCTATTTTGATGAAGGCGCCGGCTCACAGCGGATGGCAACCTATTCCAAGCCGCTCAGGGACACTTCGGGCACTTTCTTCGGGGTGATTACTTCTGACATTTCCCTGGAATGGCTGGCCGGGCGGATCCGGGACATTGCGCCGGATGCGGCCTCCTATGCCGTTCTGGTCAGCGCCAACGGCACCTATATCGCCCATCCGGACAGTTCCAAGGTGCTTAACCAGACGGTATTCGACGTGACGGCTGCA
>ONQC01000057.1 GCA_900319855.1 uncultured Bacteroidales bacterium | reverse complement strand
CCGTGCGTGAAGCATCAAAGGTCCGGCACCGACTGCCACCAGGATCAGTGCGGCGAAATGCGTCAGCGCGGAACCGGGTTCCCGGATCTCCAGTGAGACGGTTGCGGGAAGCCTTCCGAATCTCGTGCTTTCTTCCCTTCTTCTTTCTGCCATCGTACTGCCTGTCATCTGAACCACCTCCGTCCGTTTCTCAGCGCAACCATCGATTTCTACAATTTATATGATGTGGTTTTCATTACTACATCACAGATTGATCTTACCACGTTGCGCGGATTGTGTCAATCTCATCGACCCTTGACTTCTCACGGGACCGCCTTGTGCTGGACGGGAATTCTGCTGCCTCGGCTCTGCCTTGCATTGAGCCGCTCCCGTTTGCCTGCCCCATGCTCTTTTTTGACACGAAGCGTCTTCCCTCGCCTTTATTCTCTGATGACCCATCTGCCGGAAACAGCCGCCCGCCGTTTCCCTGTCTTCCAAACGTTTCCCGAAGCGCACCTGTTTTTCAATTCTCCTGAACGTCAGGCGCGGCGGCTGCATTTTACGGAAGCATTACATGAGATTTACGCAAGTCCGATAGAACCGGTGCCCGGCGAATGGTACGCTGTCTGCTGACGGAAAGATCCGTACGATTTTTTACAGATGAAGGAGAAGACAATGAGAAGAAAAAAATCGTTTGCCGCTCTGTCACTGATCCTCGGCTGCACGCTCGCACTTGCCGCGCCGGCAGGTGCTGCCGCGTCTGACGTGGATTCGTCAGCTGTTTCAGCAGAGGCAGCCGCTTCCAACGACAGCGAAAACCCGCTGAACGGCAAGACGCTTGATGAAATTACGGAAGCCGCAAAAAAAGAAGGCGACATCGAGTCAGTCGGTATGCCGGATGAATGGGCGAACTGGGGCAATGCCTGGAAGGCCATCAAGGACAAGTACGGCATCAATCACACGGACGCCGATATGTCCTCCGCCGAGGAGCTGCAGATGTTCCAGACAGAGGGTGAGAACGGGACGAAGGACATCGGCGATGTCGGCCAGGCTTTTGGTCAGCAGGCGATCGACCAGGATCTGGCGCAGGGTTACAAGACCTCTTACTGGGACAGTGTGCCGGACTGGGCGAAGGGCGAAGACGGCAAGTGGATGATGGCCTACACCGGCGCCACCGCCTTCCTGACCAATACGGATCAGGTGAAGGAAGCGCCCAAGTCCTGGGCTGATGTCGAGAAGGGTGACTACAAGGTCGCGATCGGCGATATCAACGGCGGCACCGCCCAGGCGGCGGTCATCGCTTCGGCCTATGCCTTCGGCGCGGAGATCGGACAGAAGACCATCATCGGCCCGATGAAGCTCGGGGCGCAGTGGTGCGACAAGACCGGATTCTCCGTCGCCCTGTCAGTAGGATTCGATTTCTAGAAGCGCATACCCAGCCGCAAAGCGACGGTATACCGCGCGAACCGGCCGGAGGTGGCCACGTTGTCGGCAATCAAGCCCTCGACGGACATCTCCGAGTTTCCCTTGTAGGAGAAGCTGTCCATGCTGGCCGAAAGGTTGGCCGTGAACAGGTTGTATGACCATCCGATGCCGACACGGGCGACGTAGTTGACCAGCAGCTTGCCGTTCATCACGCTCTTGTGGAATTCGGAGTACTTGCCGTCTTCTTCCTGGCGGAACGCCTTGGAGGTGAACTGGTTGAACAGGGTCACCATCGGCAGGACCGTTGCGTTGATGGTCAAGTTGCGGAGGCCTTTGTCGCGGTCTCCCGTCGGCTGCCGGTGGTACGGAACGAGCTTGAAGGAGTAGCCGCCGCCGAAAGCCACCTGCGCGGAAGTCTGCAGGGACTGCTGGCCGGCCCAGGTGGCGATGTTCTCCGCCGGGTCGATGCCGTAGTCCCCCAGGATCAGCTTGCTGCCGAACATCCAGCTGCCGGCGCTGCGGCGCTGGAACAGATTCCCCTTGTAGGCCGCGGAATAGGCGAACGTCCGGCGGTTGAACGCATAGAAGGCGTCCACGATGAACGTGCGAAGATTGCCGGGGTTCTCGGTCGTACCCTCCTGGTCCGAATAGGCCCAGTGCCCCTCTTCTCCCATCGTATACCGGTAGGTGACCGGCTGGAGCAGGTTGAAGTATTGCACCTGGACGGCAAAGCCGGCGGAGAGGTAATCGAAGGAGAAGTAATCGTCCTTCCCTTGTCCCTTGATTTTCTTGCTGAGGGCCAGGCCCAGGTTCCCGTAGCCGGCCTGGAAGCCCACGGCCTTGTCCAGGTCGCTGGACATGGAAGAAGAAATCCGGGCCGGGATCTCCTCAAAGACCACATTATACCCGTCGAAATAGCCGACACCGACTTGGAATTGCTTTTCTTCGTCCATGTTGGCCTTCCGGATATCTCCCGTCAGCGCAAAATGGAAACGGGGCTGGGGCTGATAGATGGCCTCCGGGTCCAGTTCGGGGGAAGGACCGGCGATCCGGTCGATGAAAGCACGGAATCCGCTCTCCTGCGCCCGCGCAGGAAAGAGGAGCGTGACCGCCGCCAAGGTGAGTAAGATTCGGTTAAGCTTCATCTTGCAAGTATTGGGAAAGACAAATATACGGATTCTTTCCCAAAGGACGGTCATTATTGCGACTTCTTCTTCGCCCATGTGTTCGCCAGGACAAGCACGACGATGCACAGGACGAGGGAGATACCGCAGAAAGACCAGATGGAAGCCATCGACTCCTTCCCGATCATGAGGAGGAGAAGCGG
>ONQC01000058.1 GCA_900319855.1 uncultured Bacteroidales bacterium | reverse complement strand
TGTGCCGGGCGTGTAGTCCATCGGGCCGATGACATTCCGCGTGTAGGTGACCGTGGCATTGTGGGAAGCGGCCAGCCGGAAGGAGATCAGGGCGAGGATCAGGGAAAAGACGTCGCTCAGGTTGTGGCCGGCATCGGACAGCAGGCCCAGCGAGCCTTTCCAGAGACCGATCCCGGTTTCAACCAGGACGAAAGCCAGGTTCAGTGCGATGGATATCCAGTAGATGCCCCGCAGGGAAGCCACCTCGGCCACATCTCCGTGGTCGTGGTGATGATGTCCGTGATGATGTTCGTGTTCCATAACGGGCACAAAGGTAGGAGAAACAAACGGGAAAAACCATCCCTATTTGTTGGGATGGGCTTGTCAGCGGATTCGGGACAGGAATGCTTCGTCGGGGATGCGGCTGGCGGTGACGGCGTCGGCGATGGCCTTTTCCAGCACGATGGCGGCCAGGATGCCGACCGTGTTGACGTCGGTGCGGACTTTCCGGCTTCCGGTGGAGACGGCATAGACCGTATCTCCGTCGGCCATCGTGAAGACGGGACGGATGCTGCGGGCCATGCCGGCCGAGGCGATAGCGGCAACCTTTTTCAGCGATGCCGTGTCGAAATCTCCGTTCGTGAAGACGGCCGCCAAGGTGGTGTTTTTTGCACCGGTGATCAGGTCGGACGCCTGGATCCGCAGGACTTCTTCCTCTGCGCTGGCGAAGGTGCGGCGGTCCGGTGTCGTCATGCCGGCAATCTTCCGTCCTTCCGCGAAGATGTCGCCCAGGGCGTTGACCACGACGGAGACGCCGACCTCCAGTTCGCCGAGGCGGGCGGCGGCGTAGCCGATGCCGCTTTTCTGGGAGCGGGCCATTCCGGCTGCCTTGCCGACCGTTGCGCCGGTGCCGGCGCCGATATTGCCGCTGAGCGGATGATGACCCCGCATCGCGTCTTCGCAGGCCCGCATCCCCATCTCGCGGTCGGGCCTGACCGTGCCGTCTCCGTAGGAGAGGTCGAAGATGTCGCTCTGGCAGACGATCGGGACCAGCCCGAAGCCGGTGTCATAGCCGTAACCGGCCTGCTCCAGGCACTGCATCACGCCGTCCGCCGCGGCGAGCCCGTGGGCGGAACCGCCGGAAAAGACAAGGGCGTTGAGCGGCTGGGTATTCCGCTCCGGATCCAGCAGCGGAAGTTCGCGCGAGGCAGGTCCGCCGCCCAGGACGACGGCCGAAGCCATGGCTGGCTTTGGAAAGAAGAAGACGGTCACGCCCGTGGCCGCCGCATCGTCCTGCGCATTGCCTGCCTGAACGCCATCCAGCCGGGCAAAGTCAAAATATCGAATCTCGTCCATACGGCTTTACCTTTGTGTGACAAATATACGAAGAAAGAATTAATTTTGTGCCATGCGGCATGCACCTGCCGCTGCCGGACTCCGCGGTGTTTTCCGCCGGCGTTCCTCCGCCGCTGCGCCTTTCCCATCCTCAATTTGCGCCGTTTTTGAGGATGGAACGCCGCCGTCTTGCGTCCTGCCCGGCTCTGGCGGCATCATATTTTTTGCCGGAGCTTTATTGAGATTTCATGGAGAATGCGTAAATTGCGTTCGACAAATCGGAATTTATTTGTTATGGAAGAGATGAAAAGATTAAAGGCAATGAGGATTATCTGTTCTGTAATTGTCATTCTGTGGTCTATTCTTGGAATGATTAACGCATACGATGTTATCTCTTTGCCCAGAATTGCCGTCGTCGTCCTAAATCTTTTGTCCATTTGTGCAATCATTGGACTTGGTTATGTGAATTTCAAGGAATTATCGAACAAGTGATATGAATAAAAGAATCATTGACTACCGTGACTGCGCTGGCGCAATCATCAAGGCCCTGCAGCCCGGCATCCTCATCACCACGAAAGCAGGAGACAAGATCAACGCAATGACGATCGGGTGGGGCACAATCGGTGTCGTTTGGGAAAAACCCATCTTTGTCGCCTATGTCCGGGATTGCCGGTACACCTACGAAATGCTTCTGAAGAATCCGGAGTTTACGGTCAATATCCCCGTAGGAGAGTTTGACAAAAAGACGCTCGGGCTTCTTGGCAGCAAGAGTGGCCAGGATATGGACAAGATAGCCGCGGCAGGACTTACCCCGGTGGAGCCGGAGGTGATTTCCGTTCCCGGCTTGAAGGAATTCCCCATGACGCTGGAGTGCAAGGTCATCCTGGACCAAAGGCAAGAGGACCGGAATCTCCCGGATGAGCTCCGGAACAGGTTCTACCGGATTCAGGAGAATGACCACTTCTGCTTCTACGGGGAGATCGTTGCATCCTATGTAATTGAGCCGTAATTATGGGAAAGAGAATCATAACTGTCAATGCCGGCCCCAGGAAAGGCTGGAATACGGACACCCTCATCATGGAAGCGGCACGGGGTGCTGAGTCGGTCGGTGCGGAAGTGCAGAAATTCGACCTGTTCCGCCTGGAGAAGTATACCGGCTGCATTTCCTGTTTCGGGTGCAAGAAGGAGAAGAATATGGGACACTGTTTCTGCCGGGACGGTCTGACACCGGTACTGGATGCCATCCGTGAGGCGGACGGACTCATCATCGGCTCCCCGAACTACCTCTCCGAGATGACGGCCTCCTTCAGGGCTTTGTACGAAAGGCTTATCTTCCAGAACCTGACATACAACGTGGAGACCCCATACTGCAACCAG
>ONQC01000059.1 GCA_900319855.1 uncultured Bacteroidales bacterium | reverse complement strand
CACGAGTGACGTGTTCGGCGACATCCAGATCCAGGTGCTGGTACCGGTAAAAGCGGGCGCGCAGGCGGACGTGAAGGTATCTGTAGAGGACCAGAACGGCCAGACACTCAGCGCGGCCAGAATTGAAATGAATCCGTACGACACCATCGGATTTGACCTGCCTGACGAAGACACGGCTCTGACCAAAGATCAGATCTCGGTCTTCGTGAACAAGGAGCCGGACGCGCTGGACAGCGCGGCCTATGACCTGACGGACGGTGAGCTGACCGTATACCGTGAGGCAGCCGGTGTCTCCGACCTGGTGATCCGCATCCTGAGCGGCGACGCCGCGTTCCTTGAAGCGAATGGCGTCAACAACATGACGTATCACGGCAAAACACCGACGGCCTATCTCAAGCCGTCGTCCAACTTGTACGATCTGTTAAACGTCAATGACCAGATCGTAGTCCGGGGCCGTGAAGCGAAACATTCGATGATTTCTTATGCGGACGGCGCAGCCAAACGCGATGCCGATCCGCTGAAAACCGACGGCATGACGTATGACGGCGATACCGGCTCCCTCATGCATGGTTACCTGAATGGCCGGAACAAGACGATGGGCCGCGTGTCCCTGCCGACCAGTATCACAGTCAAAAAGCAGACTGTCGATTTCACGTTCTATGCAAAAAACAACCAGACCAGCCGGCTGAAATCCAACTCAGGAGACAACTACAACCGCCAGATGCAGGTCTGGTGTACGCATGCCGGCCGCCAGAGGGAAAGCGAAGCGGCGTACCAGAACTTTACCCTGAAGCTGCTTGAGAAGCATACGAAAAACGGCATAAATTACATGACGTTCTCCATGCTGCAGCAGAACGCGTTTGGAAGCCGTTATCAGGAGCAGGGCTGTATCTTCCAGCTTGCCTATAAAGCGGCCGTGCCGACAAAGACCCCGACTCAGGCGCCGGAACCCGCCTACGGTGATTTTCGGATTAAGAAGGAATCCTCCGCTCCGGATATCACGAACGGAGATAACCATTTCTCCCTTCAGGGCGCGGTCTTCCAGATCCTGAACGCCAGCGGAAAGCAGGTAGCTCAGCTGACCACCGGTGCCGACGGCTATACCAACACCATCCAGCTCCAGAAAGGGCACTACACAATCAAAGAGACGCAGGCTCCGGCCGGGTATAACGCCTCCCCGAACGTTACCTTTGATTTTGCCGGGAAGGGCGCGGAGCTGATCCAGACCATCACGGATACGCCAAAATATAAGAAGGGGAACGTGACGGTCACAAAGAAGGCTTCCGCATGGAGCGCGAATCTGAAGGGCGCGGAGTTCGGCCTTTACGAGTGGTCAAACCGCACAAAGTCCTATTCCGTGAACCGGACGTCCGCTCTGCACAGGCAAAGCGACGGGTGCACATGGAAGTCCGACTGGCTCTACAGCACGGATGACAACGCCGGTAAATTCCAGATCAAAGAAACGAAGATGCCGGGCAGCGCTTCCGGCGCGGCGTTTGTGAAAGAGTTTGTACTTAGCAACGGAAGCCAGCCGCAGGAAATGACGTATACAGCGAACAACGACACAAAAAACATCCTGCAGCTGAAGAAGGTGGCGGACGGCGCGGACGACACGCTGGGAGATGCCGTCTTCAAACTGCAGCAGTGGAGCCAGGCGTCCCAGTCTTACAAAGACTACAAGACCATCGACAGCAAGTCCTACAACGCGCAGAGCGGTCTTTACACCTGCGAGGTCATCAACACACAGGACAACCAGGGGCGTTACTACCTTGAAGAGGTCACGCCTCCGTCCGGCGGCTACAGCGGGCACTTCACGGCACATATCACGGTCCGGAGCACGGACCCTGTGACGCTGCCGGTGATGACGGTCACGAACACTCCGCTCTACCCGAACGGCAGACTGGTCCTCACCAAGACGGACGCGTTGACCGGCCAGTCCATCACGGACGAGCAGGCGGCCAGCACGGTGTTTGCCGTATACGAATGGTATGACGGCCAGCACGGACGCGCTTCCGGATGGCAGCGGGCCGGTGCCATGCAGTGGGATGCCAAGGCGAAGCAGTTCGTCGCGGAGAACCTTGTTATCCGGATCACAAAGAACCACCGCACGCATTCGGCTAAGGAAAACTGGAACGAAGGCCGCTTCAAGATTGTGGAAGAGAAGGCCCCGACCGGATTCGTCAACCAGCACTTTGAGAAGGAGTTCACGTTCACGGAATCGGACGTGACCAAAACGCAGACGCTCACGGCGGCGGTTTCCAACACGCCGAACGAGCATCATCTCTATAAGCGCGGCACACAGAATCCGGAAGCGAAGCCGGATGCTTCGTTCAGCCTGAAAGTGGAGAACGGCAGAACCCGTCAGGTTGTCATCAATGGAAAGGTAACGCCGGTTTCCACGACCGGCACGACCATTTCGACCGTAAACGGCGAGATCGATCTTTCCTATATCCCGGCCGGCACCTATACGTACCGGGAACTGAGTGTGGAAAAGCCCTATGTCTTAAACCCGAAGAGCGTCCTGAACCGGACATTTACGGTGAATGTGGATGGCACGATCACGGATGACGATGAGAAAAACGTGGCGTCGGCTTCCACAAC
>ONQC01000060.1 GCA_900319855.1 uncultured Bacteroidales bacterium | reverse complement strand
ACGTCATAAGGGTCTTTCTTGTCCTTACAACTTGTCATTGTCACCATTGTCAACATAGCCTTTCCCCGGGAAACGCTGGACTACTTCCACGAGCGCTATTTCGCCCATTCCGACCAGTACTTCTGGTCGGAGAACCTGTATCCGTACCAGATCAAGTTGCCCGAGCACCTTGTGAAGCGCTTCTCTTCCCGGGCCGAGGAAGCCATGCGCTTCAAACGCTCGTGCATGCAGATGGACAGTCTCCTTCTGTTTATCTTCCGCAACATCCAGGAGCTTGAAACGCAGCGGGACTACCTTTCCGCGCCGTCCTGGCTCATATCGGCCATCAAGGAATACAACCACACGGACCAGTTCCGCCTGGGTACCGCCCCGTTCGTGGAACTGTGCGGCCGCAATGCCGATTACGTGAACCGGGTGGTAAAGCAGGTTTTCCAGCAAACCCTTACCGAGTTTGTCAACGACATCCGTATCAAGTATGCCGCCGACGAACTCATCCTCACCAGCATTCCCATCAAGCTGATTGCCTATGCCTGCGGCTTTGAGAGTATCGCATACTTTTACAAGCAGTTCCATCTGCGCTATGGACAGACCCCATCCGACTACCGTAAATTGAACCAGAAAATCGTTTGATAAAGGTAAATGTCGGAATAGAGTAAAGAATAGCATTTTCTCAACAAATCGGTGATGTAGAACGAGTTAAAAAAACGCATAGATTTGCAGTGAAGAAAACTATTCACTATGAAAGGGCTCATCACAGCACTCCAACGCATGTCCATTCACGACGGACCCGGCATCAGGACCGTGGTTTTCATGAAAGGATGCAATATGCGGTGCAAGTGGTGCCATAACCCGGAAACCTGGACCCGGGACCGTCAGATCCAGTACATCCGGGAAAAGTGCATCCATTGCCTCACCTGTCTTCACACCTGTCCCGAAGGGGCGGTGACGGAAGGAGATGGCCGGATGGAAATTGACAGGAAGAAGTGCTCCACGTGCGGGCTCTGCACGCAGCACTGTTACGCCGGAGCCCTTTCGATGGTAGGACGGGAAGTCTCCCCAGAGGAACTCTGGGTCGAAATAGAGCAAGATTTGCCTTTTTTTGAGGAATCTCACGGCGGTGTGACGGTCTCTGGCGGAGAGCCCCTGATGCAGCAGGGTTTTGTGCGGGAATTCCTGGGTATTTTGAAAGAGAATGGCGTTCCTACGGCCGTCGAGACCAATGCCTCTTTTCCCTGGGAATGCATGGAGGAGCTGCTGCCCCTGACAGACCTCTGGCTGTGTGACCTCAAACTCTCCGACGACCGAAAGCATCGGGAATGGACGGGGATAGGAAACGGCCAGATCGTAAGTAACTTGAAAAGCCTTGCAGAAAGCGGCGCAAAGCTGTGTGTGAGAACGCCCGTTGTTCCCGGCGTGAATGACAGTGAGGAAGAGATAGCGGCCATTTGCTCCCTTCTGGAACCGATAAAAGACAAGATAACCTATCAGCTGCTGGGCTTCCACACGCTGGGTTTCGGGAAGTACGATTCGCTCGGAATGGACAATGCCATGGCGGGCCTGAACGCCCTCCCGGAAAAGCGCCTGGAAGAACTGCAGAAAAAAACGATTCATGGATAAGACACTGAAAGAAAAACTATTTGCCCTCCGTCAGAAGAAACTGGCCCAGACACAGGAAAAGATCCGGGTCGAGGGCCTTCTGGACGAGGACGACTACGGACGCATCGTTCCGCCCAAAGGCTTGTGGAAGATCATTCCCAACCACCCGGACGGCTCTTTCTACGGGTATGATGCCTGGACAGAGAATTTCTGCTCCCTGATGGCCGTGCATCCGGTGTATATAGATCCGGACGACGCTTTTTGCGGCCGATGGATGTATTTTATGTCCAAGATGCGCCCGGGCAAATGGAATCCGGACTATCCCTACGACTTCCTGAAGGCTGACATCGAGCGCTACAACATCATCTGCGGAATCGGGGACGACGCCCACTTTGCCCCGGATTTCCAGATGGGCCTGCAACTGGGCTGGGGTGGTCTCCTGGATAAGATTGAGAGCTACCGGAGCGTGCATCCGGAGCCGGAGAAACAGCATTTCTACGACCTCCACGAGCGGGCCGTCAAGGCCGTGCAGGGCTGGATTCAGCGGCATATCGACGCTGCCGTTTCCATGGCTCAGGAAGAGCCGGATCCCGTTCGCCGGGAAAACCTTCTCCAGATGGCCGATGTTAACCGGCACATCCTGTCGGCTCCTCCGGAAACCCTCCGGGAAGCCTGCCAGTGGATTATCTGGTTCCATCTGGCTTCCCGTACCTACAACCGGGACGGCGCCGGCGGACAAATAGATTCCCTCCTTGAGCCTTACTTTGAAAGAGACCTTGAGAAGGGCCTCATCACCGAGGACGAGGCCGTCTACTATCTGGGCTGTCTCCTCATCAACGACCCCATCTACTGGCAGCTGGGCGGTCCCGACAAGGACGGACGCGACCAGACTTCCCGTATCTCCTTCCTCATCCTGGAGGCGGCCGACCTCATCAACACGTCCCTTAACATTACCGTCCGCGTGTGGGACGGTCTCAATAA